>DCMK01000052.1:259-3963 GCA_002321395.1 Caryophanales bacterium UBA1624 | reverse complement strand
CGCCTATTCCGCCCAGCTCGCTTCTTTGCAGAAAGACCTGCAGAAGGTCAATGAAGAAGTGTCCGAGCTGAGCCAAAGCGTCGCTGAGGTCCGAAGCAAGCTCAACAGGGCCTCCGACTCCAAAAGGAAGCAGCTCTTGGATTCCCCCAACTATTGGCGTCAATATGCCGACCTCCTCGCCAGGCAAAACGCACTGTCCATCGAAAGGCAGAAGCTGGAGGAAGCCTCCAAAGAAGGCGGCCATGGCTCCGGGGAAGACTACGCCAAGGAAAAGGCGGAGCTCGAAAAAGCGCGCGACGCCTCGTTGGAGCTGCAAACCCGCCTCCAAGCCGAATCCGATTTGGCCGTCCGCCAGATCCGCGAACTGCAGGAGGACCTGAAAGAATCCTCCGATGAGCTGTCGCTGAAAACCGCCGATCCGAAGGTCGCAGAGAGACTGGAGGAATTCGCCAAGAAGAACTCTTCCCTCTCCCCGGCTGAGATCGCCAAGCAAATCGCCTCCCTTACCCCGCAGATCTCCTCGCTGGAGCGCGCCATCATTTCCGCGATGGCGACCTACATCAACGAGTTCCGCTTCGACTCCGCCGCCTCGATGGAGAACATCTCCGACTTCCTCACCGAGCACAGCAAAGTCGTCGGGCGCGAGCTGGGGCAGTTCAAGAAAGAGCTCGAAAGGGCCCAGGCCGAATGCGCCAATGCCTTCAAAGAGAATTACATCGCCCAAATCCGCAAGCACATCCTCGATGAGAAGGCCAATATCCGCAAATTGAACAAAGTCCTCGCCGACAAGCCCTTCGGCAACGACGGGGAAGTGTACCAATTCGTCATCGCCCGCAGCAAAGATCCCTCCTTTGGCCCCTATTACGATATCTTCACCTCCAAAGACGAAATCTCCTCCAAGGATTTGTTCCTCGATTCCTTGGATTCCAACGATTCGGCTTTGATGAAGGATCTCTTCAACCGCCTCACCGCCACCAGCGGGGACGAGAAGCAGGAGAAGCTCCTCCGCCTCTACACCGATTACCGGATGTTCATGAATTACGACATCCAAATCACCAACCGGGAAGGCGAGATCTCTTTCTTCTCGAAGATCTCCCGCGGCAAATCCGGGGGTGAGACCCAGACCCCGTTCTACGTCATCATCGCCGCCTCCTTCGACCAAATCGTCCATGAAGGCAGCTTCGACAAAGAGGCGGGCTGCATCGTCATCCTCGACGAGGCCTTCAACAAAATGGACGCCTCCCGCATCTCGGCGACCATGTCCTACTTCAACGATTTGTCGATCCAATTGATCATCGGCTTGCCCAGCAACAATGCGAAGATCCTGATGCCCTACGTCGATACGACGATCGGCATCGTCAAAAGCAGGGACCGCAGCTACATCCGCACGGACACCAAGCTAGCTCAATGACGAAGAAAGGAGACGCCGTTCCCGACGTCTCCTTTTCTTTTATTCTTTTTCGGTCAGCCCCTGGGCTTTTCTCCCGTAGCGGATCAAAACGTAGCAAATCAGCCAAAGAAGCACCAAAGCCCCGACCGCGTAGAGGAGGGTGAGCCACCAGGAATTCACACGGAAGTCCAAAAAGGGATAGACGGGTTTCACGATTCCGCAGGCAGAGAGCGGGATGATCGCCGCGGCGTAGGCGAGGACGGGGATGAAACCGAATCCCCCATCCGTGTAACGGTAATCGGATCTCCCCAGGAAGAAGTAGTGGTTGGCCAAAGCAAGAAGCGGGCAAAGCAAGTGAAGGAAGGGGAAGGCGCCTTCATAAAGCAGCCCCGGCCCTTGCTGCCAAACAAGAAGGAGGCACACGGTGAACAGGGTGATCGTTTCGCAGACCGTCCCGACGTAATGGAGCACATAGGCCCAGCGGGGCAGCTTCTTCTTTTTGGCGAGGCAAGCGATTTCCACGGCCAAAAGAACCAAAGCCACGAGCCCATAGAAGGCGTTGCCTAAGATGGTGAAGTAGAGATAGGGGTCCCCTTGCCGCAAGAAAGAAAGGGTCAGGCCGAAGCCCTCCCCCAAAATGGCGGCGACAAGAATCGCGATGGAGATTCCTCTTTTCGTTTGGATGCTCATGAAGGCATTATATGCCAACATCGGCGCTTCGTCTTGCTTGCTTTGCCGTATAATTTGCCCCGTGAAAATCGCTTTTGCCTCTTGCCCTGTTTTGCTTTTCTCCCGGGAGGAGGCGTTACTGGAAATCCTCGCTTGCTTGCCTCGCGCCCATAGGGTGGGATGCCAAGCTTTGTTTTTCCCTCCCTCGATGCTCGGGGAAGAGGAGGGGAAAGAAGATAAGGCTTTGCCGATTCTGAAAGAAAGAGCGGCTTTTTACGGGGTTTGCCTTGGCTTTGGGTATGAAAAAGGCGGGAAAGAGGGCTATCTTATCGTATCCCCAGACCCCCAGTGGCATTCCTTGGAAAGCCCTTCTTCCTTCCTGCTGGATCAAACGAGGTGGACCCTCCTTCCGTCGGAAGAAGATTCGTCCCCTGATGACTTTTGCCTTTGCTTTGCGAAAGGGGGCGACCTCGCTTCCTTCCACCCCAATCCAAATGGCGAGAAGGACTGCGCTTGCTTCCTCTCCGATCCGAAGCGTTTCAACGTCGGAGTCTTCCGGTCCGGGAAATTGCTTTGCCAGCTCTCTCCTGGGTCAAAAGCGATCCTCGTGAAGGAAATCGACTTATGAACGAAACCAAAAAGCAAAGGACAGAGAAGCATCGTTCCCGCGTGGACGGGGACCTCATCGATTTGCTGTTCCTATATGGTGGGGACATCCTGCGTTCGGAGGGCTTCCAAAAGGAAAAACAATTCCGTCAGCATGGCGGCTATTCCGTTTACGACCATTCCCTGGCCGTTTGCCTCTTTGCGTTGCGCCTAGCGAAAAAGGCGAAATGGAACGTCGACGTCCAAAGTCTGGTGAGAGCCAGCCTCCTCCATGATTATTTCCTCTACGATTGGCACAAGAAGCCCCATCCCAAGCACCACGCGAACCTTCATCCCGAATACGCGGTGGAAAACGCGAAGAGGGATTTTGGGCTGAACGAGCTCGAGGAAGAAGCCATCCGCTGCCACATGTGGCCTTTCCATCTTTTCCGTTTTCCCCGCTGCAAAGAATCGTGGCTCCTCAATTACGCGGATACCCACAGCGCCCTAAGGGAGACCATCGGCAAAAAATGGCTCCGCAAAGAGCTTGCTTCCATCGAGGGTCGCCTCTCTTCTTTCAATAAGGGCGACTAGCCGTTATTTCCTTTTGCTTCGCACGAGGACCTTCGTCATTTCGATATGGGGGACTCCTTCGTCCAAAACGATCTCCCCATTGGGGTCGGGGCGGAATCCGATTCGATCATAAAAGCTTTGCTTGTCTAGCTGGGCAAGTAGAACCGCTTTCCTCGCGCCTAGGCTGATGGCTTTGTTGCAAAGGAATTTGACGACGTAGGTCCCAACGCTTTGCCCGCGGAATGGTTTTCGGACGCATACCCGTCCGATCCGATAGGTTTCCGGATCCTCTTCATAGACCCTTCCCGTCGCGATGGGGGTCTGATCCAAATACAAAACTAGATGCCAGCTTCGCGAGTCGATTTCATCGAATTCATCCGCAAAACCCTGCTCTTTCACAAAAACTTCTTCACGGATTTCTTTGGCTTCTTTCGGAAGGCGGAACTGGAAGATGGGTTTTATCATGGCGGGAGATTACCTTTGGGGA
>DCMK01000052.1:0-221 GCA_002321395.1 Caryophanales bacterium UBA1624 | reverse complement strand
AAATTTGGGGCTATTATAACCGCCATGAGCAAAAACAAAATTCTCGCGGTTAGCTTCCTGTCCCTGGCTTGCGTCTTCTTTTTTGGCTACTATGCCTACGCCGAGATTCGAACTTCGTTTACGTTTTTCCGTTCTTCGGATTGGATCGCGATCCTTTATTTCGTCTTGGACGCGATCATGTATCTGATCCTTCTTGTCGCCAATATCCGAAACGATGATTT
>DCMK01000009.1:84129-96935 GCA_002321395.1 Caryophanales bacterium UBA1624 | reverse complement strand
TAGGCCCAGCCGTCGCCGCCGTACATCCACATGGTCTTCTTGGACATATCCTTTCTGCGCTTAAGAATCTCGTCCACCAGCTTCTGCTCCTCGGCGGTGAACTTGGTGCTCTCCAGCAGCTTCACCAGCTCGGCGGTGGCGGGGGTGGAAGCATCCAGGTCATCGTAGGTCTCCAGCCACTTGGCGATGGCGGCCTTAACGGCCTCGTCCTTTGTCAGGGCATCCAGTTCCTTCACATAGCCGGTGACGCAGTCGCGGAGCTGCTTGACGGCCAGGCACATACCATAGGAGAACTCGGCATTGTTCTCGAACAGGGAGTTACTCCAAGCAACACCCTTGCCCTCCTGGTTCTTGCAGTAGGGAACGTAGGGCATTGCCGCGCCCCATGCCTGGGTGCAGCCGGTGGCGTTGGCCAGATACATCTTGTCGCCGAACATCTGGGTCAGCAGCTTGATATAGGGCGTCTCGCCGCAGCCGGCGCAGGCGCCGGAGACTTCCATATAAGGCTTCTTGAAGCCAAGCCCCTTCGCGGTGTTTTCGATCGCCGCGGGGAACTGGTTCTCCTTCACGGAGACGTGGGAGTAGCAGTAATCGGCCGCCTCCTGCTCCGCGCGGGCCTTATGGGCGTCGACCATATAAAGAGCATAGTCGGCGGCATCGGCGCGCTTCTTGCCCTCTTTCTGGGCTTTGGCATCGGCCACTTTGTTGGCCTGACATTCCGAGACGCAGAGGCCGCAGCCAATGCAGTTCTCCGTGGAAACGGTGATGCGGAACTTCAAGCTCTTGTCCGCGGTGCCAAGGGCCGGCTTAAGATTGGCCTTGACCACTTCGGGGGCATTCTCAACTTCCTTCTCATCGAGGAGGTAAGCGCGGATGGTGGCATGGGGGCAAACGAAGGCGCATTGGTTGCACTCAATGCACTTGGCGGGATTCCAAACGGGGACCCTGTCGGCGATCGCCCTCTTCTGGCGGAAGGTGATGTTTTCATTCATGGTGCCGTCAAGAAGCTCGTGCTTGGTGAAGGCGCTGGTGGGGAGCTCGTCCCCGTCGAGGCGATCGATGATCTCGACGTAGTCGTCGTAGTAGGTATCGCCGCTATCGGCGGTGGCGACCTTCTTCGCGGAGAGGTTGATCCACTCCGGGTCGACGGCGATCTGACGAAGGCCTTTCGGGCCGGCGTCGATGGCGTTCCAGTTCTGCTGAACGATATCCATGCCCTTCTTGGCATAGGTCTTCTCGGCGAACTTCTTCATCCACTTCTCCGCTTCGGAATAATCCATGATCTGCGGGGAAAGCTTGAAGAAGGCGGCTTGCAGGGTGGTGTTGGTGTGACGGCCCATGCCGCATTCGGCGGCGAGCTTGTTGGCGTCGATGACGTAGAACTTGGCGTGCTTCTCAGCGAGGAGGTGCTTCATGCGGTTCGGCATGGATTTGATGAGGGTCTCATCGTCCATGTTGGTGTTGAGCAAGAAGGTGCCGCCCTCTTTGAGGTTGGCGATCATGTCGAATTTGAAGATGTAGGTATCAAGGGAGCAGGAGATGAAATCCGCGTTCTTGACGTAGTACTCGCTGTGGATCGGGTTCTTGCCGAAGCGCAAGTGGCTGCGGGTGGTTCCGCCGGCTTTGCGGGAGTCATACTGGAAGTAAGCTTGCGCATATTGCCCGGTGGCGTCGCCGATGATCTTGATGGAGCTCTTGTTGGCGGAAACGGTTCCGTCGGATCCAAGTCCGTAGAAGAGGCAGGAAGTGTAGTCCTGCGGAATCTGGAAGGAATCGTCGACGGGGATGGAAAGATGGGTCACATCGTCCTTGATGCCAACGGTGAATCCGGTCCAGGTCTTCTTCGCGTTGAGGAAGTCATAAACGGCTTTGACGTCCTTGGGCTGAGTGTCTTTGGAAGAAAGGCCATAGCGCCCGCCGATGATCTTGATGTCGGAGCGGCCTTCTTTGGAAAGGGCGGCCAAGACATCGAGGTAAAGGGGCTCGCCTTCGGCGCCCATTTCCTTGGTGCGGTCGAGGACGGCGATCTTCTTAACGGAAGCGGGGATCGCTTCGGAGAGAAGCTTACTGGAGAAAGGACGATAGAGGTGGACTTCGACCAAGCCGACTTTCTCACCGGCTTTGTTGAGGGCGTCCACGACTTCCATGGCGGTCTCGTTGACCGATCCCATGGCGACGATCACGCGCTCGGCGTTGGGATCGCCATAATAGACGAAGGGGGCGTATTTCCTGCCGGTGAGGCGGGTGGCCTCGGCAAAGTATTTCTGGGCGATTTCGATGACGTGGGAATAATGCTCGTTCTGAGCTTCGCGTCCCTGGAAATAGATGTCATCGTTCTCCGCGCCGCCGCGGGTGACCGCGTGGGAATGGGGGTTCAAAGCCCTCTGGCGGAATTCCTCAACCTTGTCCCAAGGCATGAGCTTCTTCCATTCCTCGGGGTCGACGAATTCGACGTTCTGGACTTCGTGGGAAGTGCGGAAGCCATCGAAGAAATGGCAAACCGGGGCGGAGGATTCGATCGCGACCAAATGCGCGACCGGGGCCAAGTCGGCGATTTCCTGAACCGAGTTGGAGACGATCATCGTGATGCCGGTCTGGCGGATCGCCATGACATCCTGGTGGTCGCCGAAGATCGACAAGGAACGGGTGGCCAAAGAACGGGCCGCGACGTGCATGACCGCGGGGAGCAATTCGCCACACCACTTGTAGATGTTCGGGATCATCAAAAGCAACCCTTGGGAGGCGGTGTAAGTCGTCGCAAGGGAGCCGCCCTGCAAAGCGCCGTGGACGGCGCCGGAAGCGCCAGCCTCAGACTCCATCTCCACGACTTTCACGGTATGCCCGAAGAAGTTCTTCTGCCCTTTGGAAGCGAAAACGTCGACGTTTTCGGCCATCGGGGAGGAAGGAGTGATCGGGAAAATGGCCGCTACTTCAGTGAAGTAGTAGCTCTCCATCGCGGCAGCCGTGTTGCCGTCGACGGATTTCATCGTCTTTTTGATTTCTGCCATGAATGCAAAATCTCCTTAACGCGGTTAGTATAGGAAGTTTGCCCAGCGCATTCAATGCGGGAAAGAAAAAAGCCCCCTATAGGGGGCTAAAGAGGGAAAAGAGGGAAATTCGGCTTAGGAAAGCTTAACTTATTTGCTTTTCCGGGCCGCTTTGCTTTTGGCTTTCTTCCTTCGCTTAGAGACCTCCCGCACAACGAGTTTGTGGAGGATCTTCAGATCCTTGTCGCCCAAACGGAACGAAGGGTCAACCAGCCCGCCGGCGGTGGTCATCTTCTTGTAGACGAAATCGGTGATCCCGGAGAATTCATCGATCTCCTTCTTCCTCACCGCAGGGGTGGAAGGGGCTCTTTTTTTCTTCGCGGGCTCATAGTTTTTGATGTATTCCTCAATCGGGGGAAGCAAATCCATGCAATTGATGGTCGGGTCCATCAAAATCATCGGCGAAAAATAGGTCAGCTGCTGCCCCAAGGCATCGGGATAGATGCCGATTAAGGAAGAAAGGGCGTCAAGGGTGATGATTTTCTTTTTGCCGCGGCGGAGGGCGCCCGCGATCCGCTGGGCTTGGCGTTTGGTGGGCTTGCTCATATCGCTTCCATTATAGAAGGAAGAATCAAAGTTTGTAGATGAAGAGGAAATCCGGATTCCCACCATCCAGATTCACGACGATTTTGAACCCGTCGGAATCGCTGACGTAGGTGGAATCCCCCTCGTCGACATAGCCCAAGGAAAGGAGGTAGGCGATGTATTTGTTCGCGTAATCCAAATCCTTCCCCGCGGTCATGTAGACTTTGAAGTAATAAGGTTCTTCGTAGTCGTTTAAATCGTAGTCGAAGTCGTTGCCCGCGAAATAGGAGGCGTCATAGAGGAAGGGGATCTTCTTCGCCGCCTCTTCGCCGTAGAAGTTGACCATCTCCTCATAGACGGCGGTGGATTTGCTTTGGCTCCAGTCCGCGCGCTGGGTGGGGTTCAGGCCCTCGATCGCCTGATCGAGTTTCTCTTTCATGCCCGCGGGGAGGGAAACAGGGGAATAGTCGAAAGCGACTTGCTCCGTCCCGCCGTAATAGGAGAAATCCATGGAGGCGATCTTCCCGTCCTGGACGCTCATGACAAGGCTTGCGGGATCCACGGTCAGGGGGTTGTAGATTTGCCCCAAGGAAGCGCCGATGTCGATGATGTCGCCGTAGCTGGTCAATTTCCCTTCGTTCAGGGTCAGCACTTCGCTGGAAAGCGTCCAACCCGCGATTTGGGAAAGGCTCATCCCCACGGGGTTTTGCTTAAGCTCGACGTTCCCGCTTTCATCGAAGGAGAATTGATACACCTCCCCGTTCTTTTGATAGTAGCCTTGGCCCAAAGACTCCAAACGATCTGAAATCACGTCCTCTTCGACGAAGTAGGTTCCCTTTAAATAGAAGTCTTCGCCTTTGACGATTTTGGTGGCCCTCGCGTTGGACCAAGCGGAATCCTTTTCGACGCTGGTGAAGACAGAGGAGTCCTGGTTCAGATACGAAAGATATCCTTTGATTTCGCCGTCATGCTCGGAGGCTTCTTTCTTTTTGGCCCCTTCGATCACATTGGCCGTTCCTTGAACGCGAGTGTCCGCGTAGCGGTAGAAGTAAGTCCCGGAATACGAGTCGCGGAGAAGCCCAGTCGAGAAAAGAAGCTGGGTGACTTTCCCATCCACGACCCGGGCTTTGATTTCTTGGACTTTCCACTGCTTGAAGGGAAGATGCTGGGTGAAGGCCAACGCCATCCCGGTCGCGTCTTCGCCCAAATAGGTATAGTAATCATCGTCTGCGGAGAGTTTCCGAAATTGATCCAATTTGGCCTCGCTTTCGCCCAAAAGCCCGAAATCGCCCCATTGGGTGCTGGTGGAGGCGGAGACTTCTTGGTTTTGCCCATTCACCCCGATGATCTCCAATTCCCCGGAGGCGTCCTTTTTATGATAGGTAATGGAAGTCGATGAGCCTTCCTCGCTGACGTCGGTGATGCGGAGATAATCCCCATAGACGTCCAAATTGGAGAAGCCCAAACGCTCGATGGAATCGTATTCGTCCAAGTGATTCGCGTCGTATAGGGCCGAAACGAAGGAGGCGTTGCCGAATAAGTTGCCCCCCTTGCCGGACAAAGAGTCAGCGGAAAGAGAATAGGAGGCGAGGAAATCTTCGGCTTCCTGCAAAGAAGAGCTCCCAAAATCGTGGATTCGAACCACCCCGCCCTCCACCGTTTGGAAGAGGCCGATTCCATCGAGCCCCTGGAATTCGGCGATCAGATCGCCTTCTTCCGAGATTGAGAAGAGGATCCGCTGAATCCCGGTAAAATCAAGTTGGGCCGAGAAAAGGGAAATCAGCTCCGAATCCGCGCAGGACCAAGCGGATTTGTTCTTCGTCAGCGGAACCGCTTTGGGCTGGTAGGAGGCGAACTTGTTTTTCCACGCAAGATCCTTCACCCCTTGGGCGGAATAGTCCTCCGTGAAGGACTGGCCTCGGATTTCAAGCTTCCCGGACTTCAAGGCGAAGTCATAGGCGATGGGGGCATCCGCATAGGTTTGCAGAAGCATCGAGCCCGAATTCAAATAACCCGTATAACAATAGGAAGCCGTGATGACGTCGGTGAGCTCCAAGGAACCGATCGTGTAGGTCAGGGAGAAGTTCCCTTCCTTCATTTTCGCCAAAGTATCCTGAAGCTTCTCTGAAATGACCGAAAGCGGGTCCAAGGAAGACTCTTCTTGGTTGGAGGAAACGCTTTCCGAAGGCAAAACGGATTCGGAGATCGAAGGCGAGGAAGAAGAATCGCCCCCCGGTTCTGACGCTCCCCCGCAGGAAAGCAAAAGGGGCAGAACGGCGAGCCCGAAGATCCATTTTCTTTCTTTCATAAGACAATATCCTCCTTAACAAGATAACTATATCGAAGAAAAGCGGGAAAAGAAGCAAAACGCAGGCCGGGTGGAGAAATTCGAGTGGCAAGCGAGAGAAAAAAGAAAAACACCCTAGAAGGTGCTTTGCTATCGTTTTCCATGGTCAGCCACGGAAGGGAAGAATCAAGATGGTGGACCGTGAGGGACTCGAACCCGCGACCCGCTGATTAAGAGTCAGCTGCTCTACCAACTGAGCTAACGGTCCATGCGCGCTACCGCGCTTGAGTATTTTATGCCCCCTTCTTGCTAGAGAGCAACATTTTTTTGCGCGAAGGCGAACTCTCAGTCCTCGTAGGTCGGCTGAAAATCCACGGGCTTTTTCTCCCCATTAATCCCATCAAGGGAAATCTCTTCATAGTTAGAATAGATTTTCTGCTGGCTGGCGTCTATTTCATAGAGCCCCAAAAGATAATCGGGGAGGCCCTGCTTCTGCTTTGAGAAAACCATCAGTGAGAAAGAGACGATGATCGGAATCAGAAAGCTCACCAAGGAGAAGGTAAGCTCAAGGAAGAAGAAGATCGCCCAGCGCGCCAAATAACGGGGGAAGCTGCAGCTTAAAAGACGGGAATCCACCAAACCGATATGATACATGGCTTTCCCCAAGGTCATGCGCCCCTTTTTGAAGAATAAGGGCGGGACCAAATAAACCAAAATCCCCGCAAAGAGGAAGGCTATGGGGATTTCCGCGAAGAACAGCATGTTCGATTCGAAACGGACCAATTCCAAATACCCAGGGATCATCGTCAGCAAATAACCCTGGCAATGGGAGTCCAAGAAAGGGGCGTAGGCGTTATGGAAATAATCTTCGCTCTTTGCTTGACAAGAGGGGTTTGGAACGATTGTTCCCTCCTCATTCTTAACGAAATAAGGGACGCCATCGAATGCCAAATTCGCATCCAATCGGTACTCATCGTAATCCTTTTGGACAATCGCTTGATTCTCCGCGCTGGACTTTTCCCCCACGTAGGCGATGAAGCCTTCGATTCTTTCTGAGGCCAAATTCATCTTCGCATACCCCGTGTAGTTGTTTGAGTCTTGATCAAGATAGGAAACGATGTCGATCGACTTTTTGCCATCGACATGGTAAAGCCCCGATTCCTTGCGAAGCGAAAGCATCGCCTCGTCTTTGGCCACGTACCCCGGCAGATTCGTCACCGCGGCCCGGCTTCCCAAAAAGAGCAAGAAGAAACAGAAGGCGAAAAGAATGAAATCGAAGAGGTTCGCGAAGACGCGGCGGTGGAACTTCGGATAGGAATAATGGATTTCGTAATGACCTTGGTAGCCCATCTCAATCACCATACCCCTTGCTGCGGTAAATCGCATCCATGCTTTCTTCCTCCAACAGAGTGATCCGCATCAGGCGATCCGTCAACGTGCGGTCGAAGGAATCGAACAAGACGAAGAAAAGCGAGACAAGGTCGAGAAGCAAGGAGATCGAAGAAAGCGCCCACAAAGCCGGCAAGGAAAAAAGCTCATTGAAGGTGATGATCGGCCAAGGCAAAAGAAAGAGCAAACCCGCGTTGAAGAAGACGCCATAGAGGAAAAGAAGGGGGAGATACCGCCGTTTTATGGGCATCAACGTCGCCGCAACGACCCTTTCCCGTTTCAGGAAAAGCATTCCAAGGGTCTTCCTGGTCTTCGAAATCAAAGGAACGACGACGAAGACGATGGCGCAGGAAAGAAGGTAGGAGATCGCGGCGCTAACAACGACGACGCGATTGGCTTTTTGGGAAAAGGAAGCGACTTGATTCTGCTTTTCGACATAGGAAATCCCCTGATAGGTGAGATCGTTTTCGAGAACGTCCTCCATCAAGGAGGAATAGCAAGGCAAAAAGAATTCTTTTTGGAATTTCTCGTAATCTTCCTGGCCCTGCTTGGAAGGGGTGTTCCCCGCTTCGAAGAAGGGAGCGAATTCTTCTTGGTAATGGGGCAGCAATTCCACCTTTGGGGAATAGGAAAAGAACTGAGTCCTCTCATCCTGGGACTTCACCCAAGAAGGATATTCGCTTCCCTTCCCGCGTATATCGGCGAAAAAGCGATGGAAGACATCGTAATCCACATCGGCTTTCCCTACAAGGCTCATCACATAGAGCTTTCCCGTATAAGAGAGATTCTGCGAAAAGGAAGAGGGCTCTGCGTTGCTTTTCCCCTCTTCGTAGAACAAAAGGGAATTCCCATATAAAACCCGGTCCCTTTCCTTTTGGGCTTTAAGGCATTCCTCTTGCTCTTCATATAGGTTGGTTGAAAACGCGGACAAAGGATAAAGAGCCAAATGGAAGAAGGCGAAGGAAATCACGAAGACCAAAAAGAAATCGGCGAGGAACAAAACGATTCGCTTCCCTTTCCCCAGGGGATAGATCTCGATTTCCTGCCTTTTCCCTTGCTTCTCCATGTCTAGGGAATCTTACCCCATGGAACAGGGAATAAAAAGAAGCCCCGGGGTAAACCCGGGGCCAAAAAGGTAGAAGAAGATTATTCGGCGAAGGTCAACGTAAGAGCCTTGATGTAAACGCGTTCGTTTTTGCTGGTTGACGTGGTGGTCAGCCTGAAGAAGCGGACGTCAGTGCCTTCAAAAGTCAACGTGACAGTGTGCTCGCTCCAGGCCGAGGCTTCCACGGCGGTTTCTTTGCCAACGGTTTCCTCGGAAGCGCCATAAACGTATTTGAACGGCCCTTCGCCTTTGGAGGAACCATCCGAAGTGATGGCAAGGGAAACCAAAGCCTTGGAATCGCTCTTTCCGGAGACCGTGAAGAGGCCCCCGTTTTGATAAACGCGGATTGCCGAATCGTAGATGCCGGGTGCAGTACTAGCATCTCCTTGTTCCGCTTTGTAGGAATAGCCCGTTTCCCCCAGGGTTCCCGAAATATCCGTAAAGTTAGAGACTTGCTCGACGTTAGAAGCCGTGACGGTGATGGTGACATAGGCTTTTCTTCCGGAAGAGGAAGTGACGGTGATCGAAGCGGTCCCAGCGGCGACCCCGGTCACGACGCCTTCGCTGGAGACGGTAGCAACGTCTTCGGCATCGCTTTCATAGGTGAAGGTATCCCCTTCTCCGGCCTTGGCGGTGATCGTGGCGGTTCCGCCAATCTTGATGGAAGAGGCGGAGAGAGTCGCGCTCACCGGAGTGCCGGCGGCTTCTTCGAGCAATTCGATCTTAGCGGCCCCTTTGCTGACGGTTTCGGGGATTCCGTTGTACTGGGTAAGCTTTCCAGTCACCTTCACTTTGGCGCCGGAAATGATTTTTTTGCTCTCTTCTTCGGAGCACTTGACCTGGTAGGCGATGAACTTCGCGTCAGGATCATCGATCTTGTCGGAAAGGTAAACGCTCATGTTCCCATATTGGGAATCCCAAGCGCCTTTGATGCCGGTGACGTAGCCAGTGATGACGTATTCATCGGTAGAAACGGCGTTGTTGGCGAGCTTAAGCGCTTCGGTGACGGCCTCTGCGACGGTCACGTTCTTGGTTTCGCCGACCGCTTTTTCAAGCAATGTCACGGTTCCCTTGATGGCTTCCGGAGTGGTTGTGCTGTCTTTGACGTATTTTTGCAGATAGCAGCTAACTTCAACCTTGGCCCCGGCAACGATGTCATCGCTGGCGGTTCCGCTGGCGAGTTTGGCGCGGAAAACGGTGAGCAGCTCCGTCGAATCTTTGGTTTCGCCCAAAGTGAACGACATGTTCTTGTATGAATCCGAATATGCGCTGGTGACTTCGCTGACGTATCCGGTGACGACGTATTCTTTCTCCGACGTGGCGCCATCTCCTAAAGCGGCGATGATTTCAAGGGCTTTGGCGGTGGTGATTTTCTCAACCACAACCGGAGCGTCCCCGGCTTCGAGGATTTCGACGCTTTCGATTGTTCCGGTTTCAACGGCGTATTTCCCTTCGGTGCTGGTGGAGACGTAATACTTGATGGTGCAGGTCACCTTGACTTTGGCGTTGAGGGTGCACCGATCTTTGTTTGCGCCGCTATAGCCATAGACCAAGAAATCGTCTTGGGTCGGGGTGATGCTCCCTTTGGCGTCTTTCAGGTAGAAGCCGTCGGCAGTAACGGCGGCGATATAGCCGGTGATGACGTATTTGTCGGTCGAGGTGGAATTCGCTTCCATCGCTTTGCAGGCGTCGACGGCCTGGGCTACGTTCACTTCATGGGTGTGTATCTCGGGCTTCGTCCCTTCAACGCTGACGATTTCTCCGCCCGAGGAGGTTTCGGGGATATTGTTGTTGTAGTTGACGATTTTTACTTTGGCAACCGCGACGGCTCCGACCCAGATATCGTCGTCGGTGACTTTTCCTCCATCTTTGAGGGTGGCGCGATAAATCAAGAACTTCTCGGTCTTGCCTTCGGCCGGCTTCAGGTAGTAGGAAACGTTCCCATGGGAGCTGGGGGCGTCACGGAAGGAAGCGACGGTGCCTTTGACGTAGAAGTATTTCTCCGTCTCGGTGGTGCCGGTGGCTTTGGCGACCTTGATGGCATCCTCGTTGTCCAAAGGATCGGCTTCGGTGCCGGCGTGGACGGTGCCGTAAAGTTCGATGGCGTTCTTCTCGGCAACGACCGTGATTTCAACCGAGTCGGATTTGTCGCCATAAGCGACGGTGATGGTGGCGGTGCCAGCTCCGGCGGCGTGGAGAACCCTCCCGGAGACGGTGATGACCTGAGTGTTCGAAGAAACGATCGTGATCTTGCCGACGCTGATCAGCTGATTGACGTTCCCGGCGGGATCAAGGGCGATGTTGACGGTCCTGTCGGCAGAGCCAAAGGCCCATTCCGCCTGCAGCGCTTCTTTATTCGAAATCGTGATGGAATTGACGACGTCTTCCTCAGAAGAAGTGGTCGGCTCGGGCTCGATAGAAGAGTTCTGATTGTTGCTAGGCCCCCCACAAGAGATGAGTGCGAGCATCGCCAAAGCGGTTAATGGGATAAATGATTTTTTCATGATTCCTCCTCTTCCCAAATAACGAACGAATATATCGGACTTACTGAACGAAGGTCCGATTGTTAATATCCTTGAGGAGGCGGGAGTTTTGGATTTTCTTGGTCAAGCCAAGGCCCACGAAGATCCCTCCGGCGACAAGGAGAATAACCGAAACGATGAGGAGCACGAGGAATACGTAGAATTCCGCGCACCCGACGACCAGCCTGTATTGATTGGTCGGCTTCTTCGCCAAGAAGAAGAAAAGAATGGAGAGAATGAGGCAAATGCCCCCGACGGAGACCATGCCCATGCCGCTTGCGAAGGCGTTGCGCGCCCTTTGGATCTGGGCGTGGGCGGCTTGGGAGAGGGACTTGACCTCCCCTTCGCTGAGGCCTGCGTGAATCAGATGGCCGCAGCGGGGGCAAACGTAAGATAGACGCGCATCCTCCGCGATTTCGACCTCAGGGGAGTAAGAAGAGCGCTTGGCCTCGACTTTGCTCTCGTCGATACGCTTCGCGCAGTGGGGACAGTACATCTTATTCCCCCGCTTTCTGCCAGACGATATCGCTGGACTTGGAGGGGTAGATGTTGAATTTGTCGTTCCCGGTCTTGGCGGAGCTATGGAGCCCCAAAACGCCGGAGAAGAGGAAAGATTGGTCCACGAACTTCTCGTAGCTCGTCCACTTTAAAGCGGTATCGTTGGGATCGGGCTGATAGGCGAAGGCGAAATAAACGCTCCAAGCGGTCTTGTCCGTGGAAGAGGTGTAAAGGACGGTGGCGGAATCGGAATCGTAACCGCCGGTGACCTTCACCGGATCGGTCACCTTGACCGAACAATTGAGCGCGGAATAGTCTTTGCTCTTCAAAGCGGCGTTGAGCCCATCAGAAGTGTACTCAAAGGTATAGAGCTTATGCTCCTCCGTGTTTTTGTCGGCTTTGATCAAAAGCTGGGCATCGGTTTCGCTGTAGGAGACGGACGGGAACGTCCCAGACGTGAGCTGGAAGCCGAAATCGCTGTTCAAGGCGAGGGCGGATACTTGGATGTAATTGCCGACCTTGGTGAACTTTGAAGGGATCGAGGACATGCCGACGAAGATGTTGATGCCGGCGTATTCGCCGAGGATCCCCGCATCGATCTTGTCTTGATAGGCAACGCTCCCATCGTCGTTGTAATAAAGGGGGTTGCCCGCATCGTCGACGTAAGAGCAGAAATCCTGGATGTAGAGGATGTGGTTGGAGAACCCAGCCACGGTGCCTTGGACGGTGACTTTCGCATTGTCGTAAGCATTCTCATGCGTGGGATCGTTCAAGCAGGCGACGACCTCGCGCTTGATGTCGAGCAAGGAAACGGTCTGATACCCACCGTAGTTGTAGGTGGGGTCCTGCTCATCGCTGAAAAGGTTGAGCTTATGCTCTTTGGCTTGGGTTTCGGCCTCGTAGAAGGTATCGCTGTATTCCGGGATGTCGGAGACGTTCTTGACCCAGGAATAGCCATCCTGGACGATCATGAGGTTCAGCAGCTTCAAAGAGGAGATCGGGGCGTTTTTGACGCTCTCGTTGACCCAGATGAGCGAAACGTAGCGCGAACCGGTCGAATCGGCGGAGGGGGCTCCGTATTCGCTGGAAGGCGAGGAGACGACGATCGTCCCGTTTTTATTGGCGTTTTCCAAAATTTTGGAGGTGTATTTGGAAGCGGGCTTTCCCCAAGGCTGGACTTTGCCGGTGGATTCGGGGGTATCGATCCCGTAGAAGCGCGACTTCAGAAGATTGTCCCCCTTGCCGTTCTTCTCGGCGGTCGTGAAATGGGCGGTGTCGCCATCGATGGTCTGATAAAGGGTGACTTTCTCCACGCCGTCCGTCCAAAAGGAATGCCCCTCGTATTCGAGGTTCAATTTAACGGCGCCGCTAGAAGCGTAATCGATCCAGTCGGAAGCGGAGCTTGAGGCATTCTCGGAAGAGGGCTTCCATTC
>DCMK01000009.1:62705-84067 GCA_002321395.1 Caryophanales bacterium UBA1624 | reverse complement strand
AGGGCTTCCATTCAGAGGAAGGCGCATCCTCAGGAGCCGTCGAAGATTCGCCCGAAGGCGTCCGGTTGGCACAGGAAGCTAGGCCGATTGCCAAGGCGGCAAGAGCCAAAATCAAAGGTTTTCTTTTCATATTCAGCCTCACTTAAAGAAGGTTTTCGCCGTGGAGATGGCATCGGAAATGGCTTGGGTCACGCCTTTGGTGCCCGTGAGCACCTGGGTCAAGGCCCCGCCGATGCCGCTGCGAAGCTCGGCCGAACCGACGAAGACGTCGGTGTTGAGGTAATTGCCGTCGATGTCGTTGATCAAGACCTTCGCGGAGTCGGCGTAGATCTCCCCGCCGTCCATGAATTCGAGGAAGGAATCGGTCTCATACCCGGAATGGCGCACGGGCAAATAGCCCTCCGAGCCATAAATGCAAAGGTAGTCGTTGACCTCAGGGTTGGTGAGGTATTTGGCGAACTGCCAAGCATAATACATCTTGGCGTCGTTCTCCTCCTCGGAGACTTTGCTGGACCGAAGAAAGGCCATGGTAGGGCCTTGGGTGACGTAGAGGGGGTTGTCGTTGTTGGCCGGGACGCGGGCCACCCCAACCTCGAAGGCGCTTCCTTCCGGGTTGTTGTATCCGGTGCCGCCGCTTGAGCCCACTTCGAAGAGGACTTTCCCGCTCTTGAACGCATCGGAGCCGTAGGTATTCTTCACGCCTTTGGTGATGATGAGCCCGTCATCGTATTCTTTCTTCGTCTTGTTCATCCACGATTCAAGCTTTTCCCTGGCTTCGCCGGTCTCAAAGTCGATGTGGCCGGTGCCATGGGAATCGACGGAGGCATAGGGGATGTTCTCTTGATACATCTTGGAGATGATGAAATTCGCGTCGGAATCGTACCAAACCGGGGTCTCCAAGGTGGAAAGGACTCTGTCCTTGTTTTCCAAGGCGATTTTGGAGAGCTCCATCATCTCATCCCAACTCATGTGGGCGATGAAGTTTTCCCGCTCGTCATCGGAAAGCACGTCCGGGCGGTAGATCTTGAAAGCGTTGGCGACGGCCTGCTTGTTGTAGAACATGACCTCGGAGGATTTCATCAAAGGCAGGGAATAGGTCCCTTCTTTGGCGTAGTGCTTGCCTTCATCGAGGAAGGATTCCACGAAATCGTCGGCATCGTAGATTTGCCCTTTGTTGGAATCGCCGAGGTATTCTTGCTTCCCGAGCCCAACGATGGGGTCGTTCATATACGGATCCAAGTCATAGACCATCGATCCGCCCTGAACGCTCAGATAATTGGCGACGTGGTCGGGGTAAGCAATGGCCATCGTTGGGACTTCGCCGATCGCGAAGCCTTTGGAGATTTTGCCCAAGACATCGTCATAGCTGCCTTGGTATTCGACGGAGATGTTGACTTTGACGCCTTCTTTTTCCTTCACGATGGCGGCGAATTCGTCGGCCTTGGCCTGAACCGCCTCGCCGTTGCTTTGGCCGAAAGTGGTCCAAAAGGAAAAGCTCACCTCCGAGGCGGAAGGCTTGGG
This sequence comes from Caryophanales bacterium UBA1624, assembly GCA_002321395.1. GTDB lineage: Bacteria > Bacillota_I > Bacilli_A > RFN20 > CAG-826 > Alloenteromonas. The sequence goes on along the minus strand of DCMK01000009.1, from coordinate 82,546 downwards.
AAGGGCACCGCCGGGCGTAGATTGCTGCCCCTGCGAAGAGGAAGGAGAAGAGGATGGGGCTTGGCTTTCCAAAGAATCGGAGGGGGAATCCCCTCCGCTCTGGGAGCAGGCGCAAAGGGCCAAGACGGCCGGCAGCGCGGCAAACAATGCTTTGCGTTTTGGGTTCATATCGTTCTCCTTCTCTTCGCGGGGCGAAGAAATCACATATTCGTCTTCACGGCGTTTTCGGCTTTGGCGAATTCTTCATCGACGACTGCATCGTTGAAGGAAGCGGAATCCTTCTTCAAAAGGGTCGTGATGATCGATCCGACCTGCTTGCGGGCGGAGTCGGAGCCTTTGAACACCGGGGAGGTGAACAAGCTGCCCGCGACCTTCGGGTCCGCGACATAGGTGAAGGTCCTGGCTTTGACCATGTCCAACGAGTATTTCTCTTTGTCCTGCTCGTTGCAGATATCGAGGTAATCGTCGCTTTCCATAGCGGAGAAGCGGACGGGGGAATAGCCCGTATCGAGCGCCCACTTAAGAGCGTTGGCTTCGTTGGTCATGTGCTTGTAGAAGAGCCAAGCGGCCAAAGCGCGGTTGTCGTCTTTGTGGTCGAGGATGCAAATGGAAGGCCCTTGGTTGATGAGGGCGTTGACGTGCCCTTCCCCAGCCTCGGCCTGCGGGATGCGGGCGACGCCGGTATCGAGGCCGTCTTTGACCTGGTATTTGAGCCCGCCGGTGGAGCCGACGGAGAACAAAGCGGATCCCGCGGTGAAGGAATAGTTAGTGTAATTGCCGCCGTTGGAGGATCCTTTTGTGATGAGATAGCCTTTATCGTAAGCGGATTTAAGCTTCTTCACGATCCCCTTCATGCCATCGTTGTTGAAGAGCAACTTGCCTTCGCCGGTGACGGCGTCGATGTCGGTATAGCCATAGCCGTATTGCTTGGCAAGAGTGATGAAGAGGTTGTCGTCGGAATCATATCCGAAGACCGCCTTGGAATAGGTCCCGTTGTCGCGGAGGATCTTGTGGTCATCGTCCAGGCCGTTGTTGTAGGCGATGATGGCTGGGCAGAGGCGGTCGAAGAGCTCTTCCCAAGTCAAGTTGTTCAAATATTCTTCGCTGAGGGCGTTGCCGCCGTTGATGGTGGCGTCCACGGAGGAAAGATCGAGGCCGACGAGGACTTTGTTGTAGAACATCGCCTCGGTGGATTTGCAGAAGGGGAGGGAGAAGGTTCCGGGAACGGTGTAGTTCTTACCCTCTTCCAAATAGGCGGGGATGATGTCGTCGACGTCTTCTTCACTCCACCCGTAGGAGGGATTTTCGATGTAGCTGTCAAGCTGGCGGACGACGCCATAGTCCATCAGCGTTCCGATCGCGTCAGGATAAAGGACGGCGAGATCGGCATAGTTGTCGACGGCGATCCCGTCGACGATCTTGTCCTTAAGCCCGTCGTAGCCGGTGGACTCTTTCACGGATTCGACGGTGACATTGGGCTCGATCTCCTTAAAGGATTCGATGAAGTATTCCAAGTCATCGGTGTAAGACAAAGTGGAAACGAGGGTGATTTTGGTCGGCTCTTTGATGAAGTAGGACCCCGTTTCGGCGCTTTCGCTTTCTTTCGAGTCGCCAGCGTCGACAGCGGAACTGACGGGTTCTTCCGGTTGAGAAGAGGAAGGTTGAGAAGAAGAGGGTTGGGAGGGAGATTCAGCGGGATTCTGACCGCAAGAGGCAAGCGCGGCTAAGGCCGCGACCGGCAAGACGAACAACGCTTTTTTCATTATTTCATCCTTTCAATGCTCAAAGATTTTATAGGAATCTTAGAACTCTATGATTTTAGCCTTTAATTCCGGCACGCCCAACACCTTTCATAATGTATTTGCGGAAGAAGATGAAAAGCAGGAACAAAGGGACGGTGACGAGCACCGTGGCGGCCATTTGGTAGCCATAGTCGGTAACGCCGAGGTCGACGTCGACGAAGGTAGAACCGCGGAGGCCGTTGGAGATGAGGCGGAAATCGCGGGACTGGGTGACCAATGCGGGCCAAACGTAGGAATTCCAGGTGCCCATGAATTTCAGGATGGTAATGGAGATGAGGGTCGGGGCCGCCAGGGGGACCATGACCTTCCAAAGGAAGGACCAATCGCTCTTCCCGTCGACTTTGGCGGCGAGGTAGAGCTCATTGGGGATCTGTTTGAAGTTCTGCCGGAGCAGATAGATGTAGAAGACCGAGACGATGAAGGGGACGATCATGGCCAAATAAGCCTGCGTGAGGGTCTGGCCCTGCCCGATCCAGCCGAAGCTTGCGACGGTGATGTAGTTGGAGATGACCATCATCTCGCCCGGGATCATCATCGTCATGAGGAAGACGGCGAAGACGGCGTCCCTGCCTTTGAATTTCAGCCTCGAGAAGGCGAAGGCAGCCAAAATCGTGGTGAGGAGGGTGCCGGCGGTGGAGAAGAAGGCGACCACGATCGTGTTCCACATGTAGGTCCCGAAATCGAAGACCTGGAAGACATGAACGTAGTTGCTCCACATGACGATGGTGGGGAAGAAGGTCTGAACGGCTCCGCGGATTTCCTCGTTCTGCTTGAGGGAGGTGATGATCATCCAGTAGAAGGGGAAGACGACGATGACGGCCAAAGCAAGGATGAAAAGGTAGGTCAAAGCGGTCATGATGACCTTGCTGACCTTCTCGGTCCGTTTGATCGCGTCGACGGTTTTCCCAGCCTCGCCCAAAGAAAGGGTGAGGTGGTCATTGACGCAGATTTTCTTAAAGTCGGGATAGGTTTTCGCTTTTTCGTTCATGGCTCTATCCTCCTTAATAATGGACCTTCTTCTTCGACGCCCAGAACTGCAGCGCGGTGAAGATCAAGATGATGACGAATAGGAACACCGCGGCGGCGGCGGCGAAGCTTGTGTTGTTGGAGAGGTTCTCGTAGATGTAATAGACGATGGTCTCCATGTTGGGGTCGCCGGCTTCCCCGAGGGTGCCCGGACCGTTGAACAAGCCGACGATGTGGGTGTATTCCTTGAAGGATCCGATGAAGGAAGTGATCATGATGTAGAGGATCTGCGGGGAAAGGAGGGGGACGGTGATCTTCCAAAGTACCTTCCAATGCGGGGTGGAATCGATCATCGCGGCTTGGTAGTACTGCTTGTCGATGCCCTGAAGGCCGGAGAGGAAGATGAGGATCTTATACGGAATGCTGCCCCAAACGATGTAGAGGCAAAGCGGGATCATGGCGACCATCGGCTCCGCCCCGCGGATCCAAGTCGTCGAAGTGTTGAAGATGAAGTTAATGACGCCGGCGTCGTCGAAGATGACCGAGAAGACCATGCCGACGGCGATCGCATTGGTGACGTAAGGAAGGAAAAAGACGGTCTGAAGGAACTTCTTAAACCAAGGGATCGAGTTCAATGCGACCGAAATGATGAGGGCCAAGAAGATCGAAACCGGGACGGTGATGATGACCAATAGGAACGTATTGGGCACGGCGTAGCGAATGAAATTGGTCTCCCTCCCGCCGGCTGCGTTGGTGATCAAGCCGAAGATGTAAGCGAAATTGTCGAAGGTCAGCCCATCGAAGCGGCCGGTTGCGTATTCGTAGTTTTTCGTGAAGGCGATGAAGATGGTGTTGATGAGAGGATAGATGAGGAAGATGGCGACCAAGACGATGACCGGGGCCAAATAGATCCATCCCTTCCAGTTGTTGGATGCGCCGATGTCTTCGATCCCGCGGGTTTGGTAGGCCTTTTTGCTGGCGCGCCGGGAGACCAAGCGAACGATCTGCTTCTGCTCCGGGTCATACCCCTCTTCGTAGACGGGGCGTTCCTCGGCGAAAAGCTCTTGGGCGGCCAAATGGGCGGGGGCGCTATCTTGCTGTTTCCTTTTGAAAAGCATAAGCACTCCTTAGAAGCGGATCCTTTCTTCGGTTTCTCCATCGAAGAGGAAGGTTTTCTTCTCCTTCAGAAGCAGCTTCACGGAGCTGCCCTGCCGCATTTCCTCCGAGGAGATGATGACTTTGAAAGTCGGCTTCACGCAGGCGGGGTTTTTAGCCACAAGGGAGATGTCGCGGCCCAAGACTTGGATCTGCTCCAAAGAAGCGTCCATGGCGTTCTTCTCTTCCCCTTTGGCAAGGACAAACCCCTCGGGGCGGACGGCGACGTAGACGTCTTTGTCGCCGAGCTCTTTGGGGAGATCCATGACGGGCTGCGAATTGACGAAGACTTTCTTGCCTTGGATTTTCCCTTTGAAGACGTTGATCGGGGGGTTGCCCAAGAATTGGGCGACGAAGAGGTTGGCGGGGTCATTGTAAACCGTCTGAGGGGCGTCCATCTGCTGCATGACGCCGAATTTCATGACGACGATTTGATCGCAGATCGACATGGCCTCCTCTTGGTCGTGGGTGACGAAGACGGTGGTGATGCCGGTCTCCTGCTGGATGCGGCGGATCTCCTCGCGGGTCTGCAGGCGCAGACGCGCGTCGAGGTTGGAGAGGGGCTCGTCCAGAAGAAGGACGCGCGGCTTTTTGACCAAGGCGCGGGCGATGGCGACCCTCTGCTGCTGGCCGCCGGAGAGCTGGTTGGGCTTGCGTTGGAGGTATTCGTCGACCTGAACGAGCTTAGCCGCGTCGTAAACGATGTCGCGCCTCTCCTCTTTGGTCAGCGAGCGATGGGCGATGGCCTGGGCCGAATCGACTTCGAGGTCCGTCAAAGAAAGGGAAGAGGAAAGATCTTTGAGGATCTCCTCAGCCCGCTTCTTGCTGGTCCGCTTCAGCTTGAAGAAGACCTTAGTATTGGCTCTGTCGAAATAGAGCTTGAAATCACTGAAGGAGACCTTCATTTCCTTCAAGGCTTTCTTGACGTTCTTTTGGAAGAGTTTGTCTTCGACGTTGGAAATGGAATAGCCGACCCCGCGGGAATAGGAGAAGGAGGAAGCGATGGCATTCATCATCGGCTCGAGTTCCTCGCGTTGGACCCCTTTGACGTTGGCCATCAGCTCATAGCCTTCGCCGGTTTTGGCGATGGCGGCGTTCTCCACGGTCCCGAATTCCTTGGCCGAGGCGCGGAAGGAGGAGATGCATTCGTCGATCTTCGCGGTCGTGAAATCCTTGCCGAGCTTTCCTTTGACGGAGAGACGGAGCACTTCCTTTTCGGTGGGTTTGGAGACGGTGGCGCGGACGGTGGAATCGAAAAGCGGCTCGGAAACCTGAACCTTGTCCTCACTTTCAAGCACGGCGGGGACGATAGAGGGGAAATGCTGCTTGAAGCCATTCGCCACGGTGGGGGAGGTTTTCTTCAAAGCGACGTCGAAGCGAAGGACTTTGCCTTCTTCCTTCACGGAAACCGAATATTGGTTCTTGGGCAAGCCGAGCTTCTGGCAGAGGCTATTCGCGGACTTGACGATGCCGGCGGGGATGTCGTCCTCTCTGGCTTTGTAGGTATAGACGAGGGAGAAATCGTAGAAGGTCTCCAAGGGCACTTCCACCTTCAGGTTGGTGAGGGGGAACTCGATGTTCTTGTAAATCGTCATATGGGGATAGAGGGCGTAGTTTTGGAAGACCAAGCCGATGCCCCTCTTCTCTGGGGAGAGGTTGGTGACCTCCTGATCCCCGAACCAAACTTCGCCCGAAGTCGGGACCTGAAGGCCGGAAATCATATAAAGGGTCGTGGATTTGCCACAGCCGGAAGGCCCAAGCAAGCCAACGAGCTTGCCATCGGGGACCACGAAGGACATGTCTTTGACCGCGACGGTGTCGCGAATGCCCTTTTTGGCGTCCCCCGGGAAGATTTTCGTCAAGTCTTTGATGCGGATTTCCATGTGCTTTCTCCTTCTTATTTCGTCCCGTCTTCCGCCACATCGGCGTCAAGATGAAGCTTTTCTTTTTTCTTCCTTTCCATCGTCTGCTTGATGGAAACGACGAACTCTTTGATGGCAAGCCCCAAGAAGATGGCGCCCGCGATGGTGAAGACGATCACCCAAACGTCAAGGATGTTGAACACGACCACCGTGCTGCTGAGCAAACCCCAACGAGCGACGATGAAGAGGATGCTGGAGAAGATCAAGCCGTATCCGAAGAGATTGCGGAGGCTCTTGAGCCAGTACTTCTTCGGATTGACGCGGCGGAACTCGTCGTTGCGGTATTTCTTCTTGCAGTAGAAGAAGTAACCCACGGCAAGCAAAGCGAACAGACCGACGTAGCAGGAATAGGAAATCGCAAAGTAGGCGGCCAAATCGGTGACTTTGAGCTCGGAAACCCCGCCTTGGGGAAGGATGTCAACGGAACCGAAGCGGACCGATTTCTTGGAGTTGTTGACGATGGAGTTCTTGTTCCCGCTGTAGAGGTCGACCTGCAGGTAGAAGCCGCACAGGCGAAGCGAGCGGACTTTGGAGAAGGAGAACCCTTCGCCCACGTCGGAGTCTTTGATTAGAAATCCGATCTCCTCCCCGTTTGAGAGGTTGATCGTTCCGATCGGGGTGCGGACGAGGATGGTGGAGACGATCGTTTCGCCGTTCTCGCCTTCATAGGCCACGCGGTATTTGGCGCTGCCCAAGGAAGAAAGGGAGATGCGGACGCGGAGGGTACCGTTATCGATGGAGGCTTTGTTTTGATTGTAGACGTTCGGGTTGATGGATTCGAAGATCTCCGGTTTGAGTTTGGCTTTCAAGGAGAAGTGCGAATATCCGGCGAAGTAAGAAGCCTTGCCCGAAGAAACCTCAAGGAAGTCCCCGAAGTTCATCACTCGGGAATAGGAGCGGACCGGAGTGGCCTTTAAAGGCTCGGAATCCGGCTCGATGATGACCCCGCTCCCGCTGCCGTTTTTTACGAGTCGGAAGATGTTGTGGAAGATAATGCTGGATTCATCGATGTGGGTCCCCTCGGGGATCTCAACGTCGACCGAGCGGTCGTCTTTGGCCTTGCCGGCGATCGTCCCAACCGCATCGTAATCCAAAGTCGTGGAGGCTTTGGGGAGCTCATAGTACTGGGTTTGCCCCACGGGGTTGTCGTTAGAATCAAGCAGGCGATATTCCATCGTCAGGGGCTTGTTCGTCTCCGGGCTCTCCGGATTGAAATAGCCGACGAAGAAGCTTTTGCCTTCCCCGAACGTGGTGATGCCCGTGGTCCGGACCTCCAAAGCCCTTTGCTGGGAGGAGGTGAGGGCCACGCCGTATTCGACGTCGGCGTCGGTCCAGCCTTCTTCCCAATTCTCCCCTGGGCCGGAGGAGGCGGCTTTAATGGCGACGCCCGCTTCCTTCGCGCCCAAGAAGGCATCGGCGGAAATCTTTTGGTAGCCTTCCGGGATGATGATTTCCTTGATGTTGGCGTAGCTGAGTGATTTGCTGTCGTAATCGTAGCAGACATTGGCTTCGATGGAGCTCACTTGGAGCCGGAAGAGGGTCCCATAATCGATGAAGTTGGGCAAAACGATGGTGGTCGCCGAAGCTTTGGAATTGGAGACGTTGAAGACGGTGGCGTTATAAACGGCGGGGACGTATTCCTTGTTTTCTTTCTCGGCGGCATCTTGGGCGTCTTCGGCGTTTTTCTTGGCGGTCTGGAAATCCGTGTAATTGGCATCGTCGATGCGGACGAAGACGTTGTTGTAGCGCGTGGAGTTGTTGTAGGCTTCGATTTTCACCGACTGCATGCTCAAAGTGAAGCTTTGGGAGCATGGGGTAAGGGAACTGCCGGTGAGGGTGAAGGCAAGCTCATTGCGATCGGCTTCCACCTCATTCTCGAAGCGGGGGGCTTCCTCCGATTCGGCTTTCACCGGAAGCGATCCGGCTTTGGAAAGGGAAGAAACGCCCGCCAGGGCCAGAGACAAAGAAACGAAGAAAGCGAAAAGGCTTTTTTTCATAGACAATCATCCCCCTGTCGCAGTGAACGTTGCAAAAAAATCGGCAGGTTCATACTGCGGTTAATATAGCGCCAAAAGGGGTCTTATTGCAAACGGAGGAGGCGGAAAATCGGCTTAGTTCCACCACTCCACTTTTATTTCGTCAAAATAAGAAGCGACCTTCGGCGAAGGGTCGACGTAAATTTCCCTCATGCGGTCCATCACATCCTCGGGCACCCATTTCTCCTTCGGGCGCATTTTGTTTTGCTTATAGCAAAGGGAATAGTCGTGCATCTTCACCATGAAGAGAATCGCTTTATCGTAGCCTTTTATCCGCTGCATGTAGTATTCCCTGCGGTAGTCGTCGAGGAAAATCGAATCTTCGATCACCGTGCATTCCTTCCCTTTGTACCGTTGGAACAAGGAATTCGTCTCCTCGATCATCGCGTCGAAGATCGTTTCCATATGCTCAGGGAAAATCAAATAGGAACCCGTGATCTTCTTCCGCGTCTCATCGGTGTCGACGATGAAGACATTGGGGTGCTCTTGCTGATACTTTCTGCACCAAGTCGATTTCCCGGAGCCCGGGATTCCGGCCATGAGGATGAGGGTATGCATATCAAACGAGTTTCTTTCTCAAAAAGCTGGAGAAAAGATCGACCGCGACGATCATGACCACGATCCCCAAGGTATCGGCCCCCAGGTTGGAATAGGAGTTGTTGGACAAGTCGAGCAGAATCGAATAGCCGATCCCCGCGCTGGTCTGCAAAACCAATCCGAGGGTCGTCGCCGTGCGGAGGTTGATGTCGAGCCGGTACAATCCGACGCTCAGGAAGGAGGGCTTCACCTCGGGGACAACGGCTAGGGCGATGCGCTGAATCGGGCCCGCGCCTTGAGCGTCGAGGGCTTCCAAGGCATCGAGGTCGTTCTCATCGAGCTGATCGGCGTAAAGCTTCCCGATCATGCCGATGGAATGGATGGAAAGGCAAAGGATCGCGGTGAGCCAAGTGTAGCCGGAAAGGGAAACGAAGAACAAAGCAAGCAAAAGCTCCGGGAAAGTGCGAATGAGGATCAGCAGGGCCTCCACGATGTAGGCCCATTTCCCAAACAGGCGATGGCTGGCGAAAAAGCCGAACGGAATCGAGATCAGGAATCCGATGAGCGTGCCGATGATGGTGATGCCCAAAGTGACCAAGCACCCATGGACGACGCCTTCTTGGAACGTGTAATAGCCATACCCGAAAAAATATTCCCAATTCGGGCTGAGGAAAGCGCTAAGCCTCTCACCGACCAAATTCCAGTTGATGGGGCGGTCAAAAGCCCGCCAAACGCCCACGTAATTGCCCATGAAGAAAAGGGCGATAAAGAAGATGACAACGAACAGCAGGTTCACGATCCACATCTTCGGACGGGCTTGGTAAGCGGAAACCGGATCGCGGTAGTGAGTCATTCCCTGGGTATCCGCGGTAAAGAAATAAGCCGCTTTCCGGAAGGGGGCAGAGGCTCTTTTCCAATTGATTTTCTTCATCGAAGTTTCCTCACCAGCGTATTAGAGACGATTTGCAGCGTCGCGACCACCAAAACAAGCGGAACCAACATCGCCCCCACATAGTCATACCAGGCGTTTTCGATGAAAATCTGCAAGGAATTCATGTAGGTCGAAGTGATGCCGACATAGCTCAATACAACCGAGGCGCGGATGTTGATCTCAAAGGCGTAGATTGCGTAGGCGAAGAACATCGGCTTGACCTCAGGATGCAAGCCGAGGGAAACCGACTGCAGGTTATTGGCCCCGCAGGAGCGCATCGATTCGAAGGGGCGCATGTTAAGGGTCTCCAAGTACTCGTACATCATTTGGTACATGACGCCCAAAGTGAACACGGCAACCGCCAAAATGGAGGGAAGGGTATTTCCCGAGCCCATCACCATGCCGAAGAAAACGCAGATGATGAACATCGGGACGCAGCGGAGGAAGTCATTGAAGATCTTCACCGGGATGCGGACGTAGGGGTTGCGGTTCACGTTGTGGGCGCAAAGGTAATAGACCGGGATGGCCAAAACCGCGCCCAAAGCGGTGGCGATGAAATTCAAAAAGAAAATCTGCAAAAACGGCGCCGAATTGATCAAGGGGGTCTGGATGCCGAAGGCAAACGACTCCCAAGCGAATTTCCACCACCCGGCCCAATCCTTGGTTCGATAGGGCTTGGGAGTGAACATATCCGCGAAGTTCTCTCCGAAAGCCTGCCAATTCAAGCGCAGTTTGTTTTGGTAGTTGAAGGGCAGAAAGCTCAGCCCGACCACCAAAGCGATGGCGAGCAAAATCAAAACCGTCTTCGTGATGCGCGGCTTGCGGATCGTCTTGACGTTGCTCCCATCCTGGTTCTCGCTCAAGTCGATGGCGACGTTTTTATAGAAGCAGGAATCCAAAAAACGGCCGAGCTTCGAGCTTTGGAAAGCCAGCTTCCGTTGATGCTTTTTATCGGTTTTGCCTGTCATGCTCAATCGCCTTCTTTTGTTTCTTCCAAGCCACTGGAAAGGTTGTCGTTGCGGCTGAGATGACGGCCATAGATGCGGAAGCATGCCTCATCGTCGACTTCCTCCGGCTTGCCATCGAAAACGATCTCCCCCGCCTTGACCCCTATGATGCGAGTCGAATACTTTTTGGCGAGGTCGACGTGGTGCATATTGGCGATGATGGTGATGCCCATTTTGTTGATGCGGGTGAAGTCGTTCATAACCGCGATGGTGGTCGCTGGGTCAAGGGAAGCGACCGGCTCATCGGCCAAAAGGATCTTCGGTTCTTGGCAAAGGGCCCTGGCGAGGGCGACTCTTTGCTGCTGGCCGCCGGAGAGCTGGTCGGCGCGGACGTAGGCTTTGTCCAAGATTCCGAATTTATCCAAAGACTGCAAAGCGAGGAGCTTTTCCCGCTTTGAGTAAATTCCGAATATCGTCTCGAAGGTATTGTGATAGCCCACGCGCCCAGAAAGCACGTTCTTATAAACGCTGCTCCTTCTTACGAGGTTGAAGGATTGGAAGATCATCCCGATGTTGCGCCTTTGCTGCCGGAGGGCCTTGCCCTTCAGTTTTGAAATATCGACCCCATCGATCAAAACCTGCCCTTTTTGGATATCGTGCATTTTGTTGATGCAGCGGATGAGGGTGGATTTCCCCGCGCCGGAAAGGCCGATGATGGAAATGAACTCTCCGTCTTCCACTTTTAAATTGACGCCGGAAAGGGCTTTGTATCCATTGGGGTAAACTTTATCGACGTCGATGAGTTCCAACATGGGAAATCCTCCGAAATAGAGTTCAAGCCCAAGGGCTCCCGCAAAAGCGGGAATCCCTTGGGCGAAGTGAAGTTTTCGTCTCGGAAAGCTTACTTGGTGGAGTGTTCCATCGTCCAGCGATACATTTCGCGGGCAGCGTCGTAATTGGCGTCGTCCCCGTTGATGTATCCGGTGTGGGAATAGATTTGGTAAAGCAGCCAAGCTCCGGTTCCTTCCTCATCCTTCCCACCATCTTTGACCGCTTTCTTCAGCGCGTTGCGGATGGCCTCGGATTTGGCGTCGGAGAGGTCGCCCCTGGCGCAAACGGTATCGTTCATGATCGGGTCAAGGACCGCCTGAGTATAGGTTTTGGTGAAGACGGCTTCGTCCTGGAAGTACTTGCCGCCCGACTGAGTGAAGGCAGACCCGTAGCGGATGTCGAAGAAGCCGACGGCGACGTCGATCTGCCCGGAGAGGAGATCGTCGACCATAGCCGGGTAGGACTTCTCGGTGTTGCCGATCATGAACTTCGCCTGCTCTTCCTTGGATTTGCTTTCATAGGCGGCTTTGTCGACGAAACCGCCGGTGTATCCGCCTTCGTAGATGTACTTGGTCGGATAGATGTAGCCGGAAGAGGAAGTGGCGCCCATGACGCCCCAAACGGCATTCCCATCGTGGATTTCTTTTAGGCTCACTTCCCCGTCGCCATCGCCATCAAGCTTGGGAAGGTTGAGGGCTTCGCGCTCGGAGTCTTTCAGCGTGATGACGATGGAGCAATAGAAATCGACTTCCTTTTCGGATTGCTCGCCGCGATAAACGTAGCCGTTGGCCCCATTCATGGCTTTGCGCTGCTGCTCGAGGTTTTCTTTCTTAATCCCAGGGAAATCGTCGGCCTGCACTTTGTAGGCCGAGCGGGAAGCGGAGAGCAAAAGCTTGGTCTTGCCCGGCTTTTCGATGGTCATTTGGGCATAGCCGGAAGCAGTGAGGAAGCCTCCATCGATTTGCCCGGCGGCGAGAGCGGTGGTGGTGGCGGCATAGGTGCTGCCGACATCGATGGTCCATTCGTAGTTGGGCTCGTATCTCTTGAGGATAGGCTCCAAAGCTTTGGCGCGGGTGAGAAGGGTGGCCGGATCGTTGGACGGAACAAGCTGCAAATGAATCTTGTTGTCCTCGTCAGGAGCGGAACGGCCGCAGCTGGTCAAAGCGGCACCAATCGAAAGCAAACCTAACGTCAACAGCTTCGCAGAAACGTGTTTCATGAATATTTCCTTTCTGGGTTTCCCCCAAACACGCAGCATTGGTTAAGGCGAGCAAAGGCGAAAAACCCCCTAGAGGGGGAAGCTTTCTTCGCACGGTGTTTGCTTCATAACCGGTGCAACATTGTAAGCGCATTATCGAAGCCCAACGCAAAGAAATTTTAGAAACCGCTTTGATGAAAGAAATCCTTGAAGTGGGTCCGGAAGCGGGGGGAAAATAAAATTCCCAACGCCGGAGCCCTTTCGCCCACCCTCGCCTTGCGACCCTTTTTTGTTTTCCGGTCCAGCCTCGCGCAGAGACGGCCGCTTCTTTCCGCTTGAGAAGGAGGGCTCAAACGCGAAAGAGACGAAAAAGCCCCTCCGAAGAGGGGCTGATTGGCTTTGAGGCCGAGAATCAATGAAGAATCTCGGAAACGGTGCCAGCGCCGACGGTCCTGCCACCCTCGCGGATGGAGAACTTGGTGCCTTTTTCCATGGCGATCGGGTGGATCAGCTCAACGGTGAAGGTAACGTGGTCGCCAGGCATGACCATGTCGGTCCCAGCGGGGAGGTCGATGGTGCCGGTGATGTCGGTGGTGCGGAAGAAGAACTGCGGGCGATAGCCATTGAGGAAGTGGGTATGGCGGCCGCCTTCTTCTTTGGTGAGGATGTAGGTGGTGGCGGTGAACTTGTCGTGGGGGACGATGGATCCCGGCTTGGCAAGAACCTGGCCGCGCTCGACCTGGTCGTGGGTGATGCCGCGGAGAAGGGCCCCGATGTTGTCGCCGGATTCGGCGAAATCGAGGGTCTTGCGGAACATTTCAAGGCCGGTGACGACGGTCTTCTGGGTCGGCTTGATGCCAACGATTTCCGCTTCGTCGTTGATCTTGATGATGCCACGCTCGACGCGGCCGGTGACGACGGTGCCACGGCCGGAGATGGTCATGACGTCTTCGATCGGGAGAAGGAAGGGCTTGTCGGTGTCGCGGACCGGATCGGGGATGTAGGTATCAAGGGCGTTGAGGAGCTCTTTGATGCAAGCGCAAGCCGGATCGTCGGGCGAAGTGGCCTGGCCAGCTTTGAGGGCGGAGCCTTTGATCACGGGCACTTCGTCTCCCGGATAGCCGTACTTGGTGAGCAAGTCGCGGACGTCCATCTCAACGAGGTCGATGAGCTCGGGGTCGTCGACCATGTCGCACTTGTTGAGGAAGACAACGATGTAAGGAACGCCGACCTGGCGGGCGAGCAAGACGTGCTCGCGGGTCTGGGGCATAACGCCATCGGTGGCGGCGACGACGAGGATGGCGGCGTCCATCTGGGCGGCGCCGGTGATCATGTTCTTGACGTAGTCAGCATGCCCCGGGCAGTCGACGTGGGCGTAGTGGCGCTTCTTGGTCTCGTATTCCTCGTGGGCGGAGTTGATCGTAATGCCACGGGCCCTTTCCTCGGGGCTGGAGTCGATGTCGGCGTAGGCTTTGTCGACAGCGTTCCCTTCGGCGCCGTTGGTGGCTTTGCCAACCATGGCGAGGTAGTGGGTGATGGCCGCGGTGAGAGTGGTCTTGCCGTGGTCAACGTGGCCGATGGTCCCGACGTTCATGTGAACGCGGTCACGGTTGAACTTTTCTTTTGCCATTTGTTATTTCCTCCAAAAATGGTCTTGTCGAAATTGGCGAATAAATATTAGGACAAGGGGGGCGGGGAAGCAATACTAGAAGTATTGGTTTTCGCCCTCCCTCGGTCTAATTGGATTTTACTTCCCGCCGGTCGCCTTCTTGATGATGGCGTCCTGAACGAAGCGCGGGGTCTCTCCGTAGTGGTCGAACTGCATCGTGAAGTTCCCGCGGCCCTGGGTGATGGAACGGAGGTCGGTGACGTAGCCGAACATTTCGGCGAGCGGGACTTCGCATTCCACTTCCTTGGCGTTGCCGCGCTGAGTCTCCCCGACCATGTTGCCGCGACGGCGGGCGATATCGCCGATGACGTCGCCGTAATACTGTTCGGGAACGGTGATCTCGACCTTCATGATCGGCTCGAGGATGACGGGGTCGCACTTCGGAGCGGCGGCTTTGAGGGCCAAGCTCGCGGCGACTTTATAAGCGGCTTCGGAAGAGTCGACGTCGTGGTAGGACCCGTCGAAGAGGGTCGCCTTGATATCGATGAGGGGGTAGCCGGCGAGGACGCCGCGCTGGAGCGCGTCTTCCAAACCTTGCTGCGTCGGCTTGATGAATTCCTTCGGAACCGAGCCGCCGACGATGGCATCGACGAATTCGAAGCCTTTGCCGGGGTTGGGTTCGAAGCGGATCCAAACGTCGCCGTATTGACCATGGCCGCCGGTCTGCTTGATGTAGCGGCCTTCGGCTTCGCCGGTCTTGCGGATGGTCTCGCGGTAGTTGACCTGCGGGGCGCCGACGTTGACGTCGACTTTGAACTCGCGGCGCATACGCTCGACCAAGACGTCGAGCTGGAGCTCGCCGACGCCGGCGATGATGGTCTGACCGGAGTCCGCATCGGTGTGGACGCGGAAGGTCGGGTCTTCTTCGGCGAGTTTGGTGAGGGCGATGGCCATCTTCTCCTGGTCGGCTTTGGTCTTGGGCTCTACGGCCTCTTCCAAAACCGGTTCGGGGAAGGTGAGCTGCTCGAGGATGACGGGGGTGCTTTCGTCGCAGAGAGTATCTCCGGTGGTCGTGGACTTAAGCCCGACGACGGCGCCGATCTCCCCCGCATGGAGAACGTTGACTTCCTGACGGTGGTTGGCGTGCATGAGCACCAAACGGGCGATGCGCTCCTTGTTGCCGTGGGTGGAGTTCAGAACGTAGCTGCCGCTCTTAAGGACGCCTTGATAGACGCGGACATAGGCCAAACGCCCAATGAAGGGATCGGTCGCGATCTTGAAGGCGAGGCCAACAAAGGGCTTGTTGTCGGTAGCTTCGCAGACGTAGGGTTCCCCATCGAGGGTCCCCTTCTCCCCGGCGATGTCAAGCGGGGAGGGCAAGTAGTCGACAACCGCGTCAAGCAGCGGCTGGATGCACTTGTTCTTGTAGGCGGATCCGCAGAGGACGGGGAAGAAGGTCCCGGTCAAGACGGCTTTGCGGATGGCGGCTTTGATCATCGGGACGGGGACATCCTCGCCGTCGAGGACCAACATCATGATCTCATCGTCGAAGGAAGCGAGGTCCTCCAAGAGGATGGAACGGTAAGTTTCGACCTTTTCCTTGTATTCCTCGGGGACGTCGGTCACCTTCGGGGCTTCGCCCTTGTCGGTCTCATAGATATAGGCTTTCCGCTCGATGATGTCGATGCAGCCCTTGAAGTTGCCTTCCTTGCCGATCGGGCATTGGATGGCGTCGGCGTGCTTTTCGCCCAAGCGGGAATGGATGGACTCAACGCACATATCGAAGTCGGCTCCGGTGGCGTCCATCTTGTTGCAGAAGACGATGCGCGGAACGTTGTACTTGGTCCCCTGGCGCCAGACGGTTTCGGTCTGCGGCTCAACCCCGTTTTTGGAGTCGAGGACGGTGATGGCGCCGTCGAGGACGCGGAGGGAGCGCTCGACTTCGACGGTGAAGTCGACGTGCCCCGGAGTGTCGATGATGTTGAAGCGCGTGCCCTTCCAGAAGCAAGTGGTCGCGGAGGAGGTGATGGTGATGCCCCTCTCCTGCTCCTCTTCCATCCAGTCCATGGTCGCGGTCCCTTCGTGGACCTCGCCGATCTTGTGGGTGCGCCCGGTGTAGTAGAGGATGCGCTCCGTCGTCGTGGTTTTGCCCGCGTCGATGTGCGCCATGATCCCGATGTTACGGGTGTGAGGCAAATCGTAGGTTTCGGCTTCTTTGATTTCGTTCTCAGCCATTGGGATGCTCCTAGCTCAATTTAGAAACGATAGTGGGCGTAGGCCTTGTTGGCTTCAGCCATCTTGTGGACGTCTTCCTTCTTCTTGACGGAAGCGCCGGTGCCATTGGCGGCATCGATGATCTCGCCGGCGAGCTTGTCTTCCATGCTCTTCTCGCCACGGAGGCGGGAATAGGTGACGAGCCAGCGGAGGCCGAGGGTTTGCTTCCTCTCTTTGGAGACTTCGGTCGGAACCTGATAGTTGGCGGCGCCGATGCGGCGGACTTTCAGCTCGACTTCAGGCATGATGTTGTTGATGGCGGTCGCGAAGATGTCGATGGCCGGCTTGCCGGTCTTGGCTTCGATCTTCTCGAAGGCTTTATAGATGATGGTTTGGGCCGTGCCCCTCTTGCCGTCGTACATGACGCGGTTGATGAGGCGGGTGACGAGTTTGCTGTTATAAACCGGATCGGGCAAAACGTCGCGTTTTTCAACAGAACCTTTTCTTGGCATGGTTATTCTCCTTACTTAGCAGCCTTGGGCTTCTTGGTCCCATAGAGGGAACGGCCCTGCCTTCTGGCGTCGATGCCGGCGCAGTCGAGGCAGCCGCGGATGATGTGGTAGCGGACGCCCGGGAGGTCCTTGACACGGCCGCCGCGGATCATGACGGTCGAGTGCTCCTGAAGGTTGTGCCCTTCCCCGCCGATGTAGGCGGTGACTTCATATCCGTTGGAAAGGCGGACACGGGCGTACTTCCTCAAAGCGGAGTTCGGCTTTTTCGGGGTCATGGTGCCCACACGGGTGCAAACGCCCCTCTTCTGGGCGGAAGGTTGGCTGGAGCTGCGCTTGGTCAAAGAGTTCCAACGTTTCCCCAAAGCGGGGGTCTTGGACTTCTTCACCGCGGACTTGCGGCCCTGCCGAACGAGTTGGTTGATTGTTGGCATGTTTGTGTTTCTCCTTACTTTTCTTCACACAATTCCCGGCGTATCCACCGCCGGGGTAAATAAAAGGGCGAAAACCCTCCTACTTACGTCCGGGGGTGATGATAATCCCCGGAAAGGGGGGCTGTCAACCAAAAAAAGAAGTTTTAGGCTAGCCCACGTTCCCCGGTGTGCCAAAAACGGGGAAAACGGTGTTTTCCCGTCCCTTTTTCCTTTGGCTTCAGACCGAAGAAAAGCCCGCCTCCCAAAAGGGAAGCGGGCTTGGAAGACATCAGTCCTCTTGGTCGGGGCGATCGTGCTTTTCGATGTATTGGGCTTTGACCTTCTTCATCGCGTCCAGCACGTCGAAGTGGCTCGCCTCTTCCTGCTGCTCGGAGTCGTATAGACCCGTCCCAGCGGGGATGAGCTTGCCGGTGATGACGTTTTCCTTCAAGCCGTGGAGGACGTCGATCTTGTTCTTCACCGCGGCGTCGGTGAGGACGCGGGTCGTTTCCTGGAAGGAAGCGGCGGAGAGGAAGGATTCGGTTTCCAAAGCGGCTTTGGTGATGCCGAGGACCAAAGGCTCGCAGACGGCCGGGCGCTTGCCGGCGAGAAGGGCTTTGGCGTTCTCTTCGGTGAAGCGGTCCATGTCGATGCGGGAGCCCGGGAGCATCCCCGTATCCCCACCGTCGACGATGACGACCTTGCGGAGCATCTGACGGATGATGATTTCGAGGTGCTTGTCGGCGATGCCGATGCCCTGGGCGTTATAGACCTTGCGGATTTCCTTGAGCAAATAGACTTCGAGCTTCTCGACTCCGGCGACTTCGAGCAAATGGCGCGGGTTGATGGCGCCTTCGGTGATCTTGCCGCCGTTTTCGACTTCCTCGCCCTCCTTCACGCGGAGGTGGGCGCCGTATCCGGTGGTGTACTTCTTCTCTTCAAGGGAGTTGGCGACCGTGACTTCGTAGCGGTCGTTGAGCTGCTTGATGGAAGTGACTTTGCCGGAGATTTCGGAGATGAGGGCCTCGCCTTTCGGATTGCGGGCCTCGACGAGCTCCTGAACGCGAGGGAGACCGGTGGTGATGTCGCTGCCGGCCATGCCGCCCGTGTGGAAGACGCGCATCGTCAGCTGAGTGCCCGGCTCGCCGATGGACTGAGCCGCCATGATGCCAACGGCTTCGCCGATGGAGGCCAGCTTCCCAGTCGCCATGTTCTTGCCATAGCAGTGCTGGCAGACGCCGTCTTTGGTCTCGCAGGTGAAGATCGAGCGGATCTCGACTTCCTGGATGCCGGCTTCTTCGATGGCCGCCGCCTGATCATCGTCGATCATGGTGTTGGCCGGAACGATAACCTCGCCGGTCTTCGGGTTGAGGATGTCATGCATCGAGAAGCGGCCGGAGACGCGGTCCCTGAGCGTTTCGATGGGCGAATTGCGGAAGGTGTCGAAGATGGCACGGACTTTGAAGCCGTGGTCGCAGTGGCAATCTTCCTCGCGGACGATGACGTCTTGGGAGACGTCGACCAAACGGCGGGTCAAATAGCCAGAGTCGGCGGTTTTCAGAGCCGTATCCGCGCCGCCCTTACGGGCGCCGTGGGTATTGTTGAAGTATTCGGAGACCTTAAGCCCGGTGCGGTAGGAAGAGACGATCGGGATTTCGATTTCCTCGTTCTTCGGGTTGGCGACCAACCCCTTCATGCCGATGAGCTGCTTGAAGTTGTCCAAGGAGCCACGGGATCCGGAGTCGGACATGATGACCAACGGGTTGCGCTTGTTGGCTTTCATCGCCTTGCTGACTTCCTCAGCGACCTCGCTGGTGCATTCGGTCCAGATTTTGACGATCTGCTTATGGCGCTCAGCGGCGGTCAGGAAGCCGCGACGATAATAGTCTTCGATGCGGTCGACTTTCTTGTTCCCCTCGGCGACCAATTTGGCTTTCTCCGCGCCGATGTTCCCCTCTTTGATGTCGTCGATGGAGACGGTGACGGAGGAGATCATGGAGAAGTAGAAGCCCTGGTCCTTGATTTTGTCGAGGACGGCGCTGGTTTTGGAGGTGCCGTACTTTTTGAAGACCATGTCGATGAGGGGCCCGAGCTGCTTCTTGCCGATCTGCTTCTTCAAAGGAAGGGTGGCGATGTATTGGGCAAGGGGCGAAACCTCGGAATTCGGGTCATAGGCCTTTCCGAGCTTTTCCTGGACCTCTTTCGGGGTGACGAACCACTCGTCCATGTAGTCGAGCTTCTCGTTGGGATGGGGTACGTCGTTGATGTAGGGGAAGTCGTCGGGGAAGACCTCGTTGAAGATGATCTTGCCGACGCTGGTGATGAGGTATTTGCCCTTCGCGGAGGCGGGGATGCCCTCCCCGAAGTCTTTGTGGATGGCTTCGGCGGGGATGGCGATGCGGTTGTGGAGGGAGACCGCTCCGGTTTCGTAGGCGAGCCGGACTTCGGAGACGCTGTGGAAGACCTTGCCTTCCATTTCCTTCCAAACGAGGTCCTTCTCAGCCATGGCCAAGATGGCTTTCCTCTCGCCGAGGGCGGTGCCTTGGGCTTCCTCTTTGGCTTCGATCGCCTTCAAGGCGTCGGCCCTGTCCTGGAAGTCTTGGCGGCTTTCCTCGGTGGTGAGGTGGTAGTTGCCCAAGATCATGTCCTGGGACGGGATGACGATGGCTTTGCCGTCTTTGGGGCCCAAGATGTTGTTGGACGCCAGCATCAGCTCAACGGCTTCCTGCTGGGCGGATTTGCTCAGCGGCACGTGGACGGCCATCTGGTCG
>DCMK01000009.1:57041-62658 GCA_002321395.1 Caryophanales bacterium UBA1624 | reverse complement strand
CATCTGGTCGCCGTCGAAGTCGGCGTTGAAGCCAGGGCAAACGAGCGGGTGCAGACGGATGGCGCGCCCATCGACGAGGACCGGCTGGAACGCCTGGATCGAAAGGCGGTGGAGGGTCGGGGCGCGGTTGAGGAGCACCGGGTGCTGGGAGATGATCTCCTCGACGATGTCGAAGACGACGGGATCGTAGCGGTCGATGAATTTATCCGCGGCTTTGTGGGCCGAGACGACTTTCCTCTCGATGAGGATGGCCGCGATGAAGGGGCGGAGCAATTGGATCGCCATTTCCCGAGGCAAGCCGCATTGGTACATGCGCAGGCTCGGGCCGACGGCGATGACCGAACGCCCGGAGTAGTCGACGCGCTTCCCGAGGAGGTTCTGGCGGAAGCGGCCGGGCTTCCCCTTCAGCCCAGAGGAAAGCGACTTCAAAGGACGGCCGCTGGGGCCGGTGACGGCTTTGGTGCGGCGCCCGTTGTCGATGAGGGCATCGACGGCTTCCTGGAGCATACGCTTCTCGTTCATGAGAATGACGTAGGGGGCGGACATGTCGATGAGCTTCTTCAAGCGGTTGTTGCGCGAGATGACGCGGCGGTAGAGATCGTTGAGATCGCTGGCCGCGAAGCGCCCGCCGTCGAGCTGAAGCATCGGACGGAGGTCGGGCGGGATGACCGGGAGGGCGTCGAGGACCATCCATTCCGGCTTCTGGTTGGAATCGCGGAAGGCATTGATGGCCTCAAGGCGCTTGGAAAGCCTCATGCGACGCTGAGTGGTCGCATTGCGCATTTCCTCGGTGATCTCGTGGAATTCCTTGTCGAGGTCGACTTCGTGGAGGAGGCGTTTGATGGCCTCCGCGCCTTCGCCGAACTCCGCGCCCGTGTATTTGGTGATGAAGGCGGAAGAAGTGAAGAAGTCGAAGGTCTCGGAGGGGTTCTGCATCTTCTCGATGAGCTCTTGGGCCTTCATCTGGTCGGCCGATCCCTCTTCGAGGTTCGGCTGGATTTCCTTGATGGCGTCGACGAATTCGGCCCTGGCGACGCTCTCGGAGAGATAGTCTTTGTACTTGAGGGTCTTATAGGGTTCGCCGGTGGCGGGATTGCGCTTGGTGCCCGGGTCGAGGACGACGTGGGCGGCAAAGTAGATGATGTCCTCCAAATTCTTGGGGGTCATGTTCAAGACGAGCCCCATGCGGGAGGGGATCGACTTCAAATACCAAATGTGGGCGCAGGGGGAGACGAGCTCGATGTGCCCGAACCTCTCCCTTCTCCACTCTTTGGAGATGACTTCGACGCCGCACTTTTCGCAGGTGATGCCTTGGTAGCGGATCTTTTTGTACTTCCCGCAGTGGCACTCATAATCCTTCGCGGGACCGAAGATCTTTTCGCAGAAGAGGCCGCCCATCTCCGGCTTTTGGGACCGGTAGTTGATGGTTTCGGCTTTGGTGACTTCGCCATGGCTCCAAGCCCGGATCATCTCCGGGGAAGCAAGGCCGACTTGGACGGAAGCGAGATCGTTGACGTCGAAAGCCTCGTCGCGGTGCTGGCGGACCGGCAAGGGTTCCCCGAGCATGACGGAATCGTCGAATTTCGGTTGATCAGACATTCTTGTTACCTCGCTTTCCTTCATTCCTCATCCAAACCGGGGACCTTGGTGGAGACGGTGAGTCCCTCTTCCTCGGCCTGGTCATTGCTGACCTCGACGGTTTCGGTGGGATCGGCTGTCTCCTCACGCGGAGACATGGCGTTGCGGATGGACGAATTGACCTTCCTCTCTTCGATGAGGGCCTTGCGGGCCAGATCGTCGAGGTTGATCTGCGAGCCATCCTTCTTATATAAGGTGACGTTCAAGCAGAGGCCCTTGAGCTCCTTGACTAAAACCTTGAAGGCTTCGGGCATGCCGGGAGTCGGGATTTCCTTTTGCTTGATGATCGCTTCGTAGGCCCTCCTTCTGCCGACGCGGTCGTCGGACTTGATGGTGAGCATTTCTTGGAGGGTGTGGGCTGCGCCGTAGGCTTCCAAAGCCCAGACTTCCATTTCCCCGAAACGCTGGCCGCCGTTTTGGGCTTTGCCGCCCAAAGGCTGCTGGGTGACGAGGGAGTAGGGGCCGGTGGCGCGGGCGTGGAGCTTATCGTCGACCATGTGCACGAGTTTGATCATGTACTGGACGCCGACGGAGATCCTTTCCCCGAACGGCTCGCCGGTTTGCCCATCGTAAAGGACGGTCTTTCCGTCTTCGGAGAGGCCGGCGCGCTTCATCAAATCGAAGAGCTCATCGTTGCTGACGCCGTCGAAGACGGGGGTAGCGACCCTCATCTGGAGCTTGCGGCAGGCAAGGCCCAAGTGGACTTCGAGGATCTGCCCGATGTTCATACGGGAAGGAACGCCCATCGGGGAGAGGAGGATGTCGATCGGGGTGCCGTCGGCGAGGAAGGGCATATCCTGGATCGGGAGGATCTTGGAGATGACGCCCTTGTTGCCGTGGCGGCCGGACATCTTGTCGCCTTCGGAGATCTTCCTCTTCTGGACGATGTAGACGCGGACGACCATGTTGACGCCCGGGGGGAGCGGATCTTTGTTCTTGCGGGAGAAAATCTTGACCGCATGGACGATGCCGGCGCCGCCGTGGGGGACGCGGAGGGAGGAATCCTTCCCTTCTTTGGTCTTCTCGGCGAAGATGGCCATGAGGAGCTTCTCCTCGGGGGTGGGCTCGGTCTGGCCCTTCGGGGTGACCTTGCCGACGAGGATGTCGCCTTCTTTGACCTCAGCGCCGGGGATGATGATGCCCCGTTCGTCAAGGAAGGCTTTCGCGTCTTCCCCGACGTTGGGGACGTCGCGGGTGATCTCTTCGGGCCCGAGTTTGGTATCGCGGCACTCAATCTCGTATTTTTCGATATGGACGGAGGTGTAGACGTCATCCTTCACCATGCGTTCGGACATGATGATGGCGTCTTCGTAGTTGTATCCGTGCCAGGTCATGTAAGCGACCAAGACGTTGTGGCCGAGGGCCAATTCGCCATGGCGCATCGCGGGGCCGTCGGCGATGATGTCGCCCTGCTTGACCTTGTCGCCAACACGGACGATCGGGGTCTGGTTCATGCAGGTCCCGTTGTTGGTGCGGTCGAACTTCTGAAGGCTATAGGTGGTCTTTTCCTTGCCGGACTTCGTGACGATCGTCTTGGAGTCCATGTAGGTGACTTCCCCATCTTTGGTGGCAACGACGGCGAGGCCGGAGTCGCGGGCGATGATCTGCTCCATCCCGGTTCCGACGTAAGGGATCTCGGGGGAGAGCAAAGGAAGCGCCTGGCGCTGCATGTTGGCGCCCATCAAGGCGCGGGTCGCGTCATCGTGGTCGAGGAAGGGGATGCTCGCCGCGGCGATGGAAACGATTTGGCGCGGGGAGACGTCGACGAAATCGACTTTTTCCTTCTCGGTTTCGAGGTTGTCCTCATCGTGGCGGGCGACGACTTTCTCATCGAGGATTTCTTTGACCAAGCAGTCGTGCTCGATGTGGGGATAGAGCGAAGAAAGGTGGGTCGGTTCGCCCAAGCGGATGTTGGCTTCGGCGACATAGAGGCCCCTTTCATCATCGGCGGAGAGGTATTTGGCGCGGTATTCGATCGAGCCATCGTCCTTGAAATCGCCCTCCACGACGAAGGCGCGGCCATCGTCCATGTGAAGGACTTCGCGGAATGGGGTCTCGATGAAGCCGTGGCGGTTGATCTTGGCGTAGCAAGCCAAGTTGTTGATCAAGCCGATGTTCTGCCCTTCCGGAGATTCGATCGGGCAAATTCGGCCGTAATGGGTGTAATGGACGTCGCGGACTTCCATGGAAGCGCGGTCGCGGGTCAAACCGCCCGGGCCGAGCGCGGAAATGCGGCGTTTGTTGGTGAGTTCGGCCAGCGGGTTGACTTGATCCATGAACTGGGACAGCTGACTGGAGGAGAAGAACTCGCGGATGGAGGAGGTCAGCGGGCGGATGTTGACCAAGGACTGCGGGGTCATGGACTCCAAGTCCGAGATGGACATCTTCTGCTGAACCGTCTTGGCCATCTTGCTCAGGCCTTGGCGGAACTGGTTCTGCAGCAATTCGCCGACGCAGCGGATGCGGCGGTTTCCCAAATGGTCGATGTCATCGGTCTGGCCGATGCCGGACTGGATGTTGCAGAAGTAAGAGAAGCAGGCGACCATGTCCGAAATGGTGACGCGGGAGATGGAGAGGTTGAGGTCGGTGCCGACCACGGGGATGATATCCCCGCCTTCCTTGTCCCCAGCATAAACGTGGACGATGTTGACGTTGCTGTGGTTGTCAAGCCTTTCGTTGACCTTGAGCTTGACGGTGTAGTTGCCCCTTTCGAAGAACTCGCTGTCGCGGAGGCCTTCGACTTCCTCTTTGGTGAGCTTATGGCCCTTTTCGAAAAGGGTGACGGGCATGACGAGCTCGCCGTTGGCGTCGATGATATGCCCGGCGTCGTCGACGATGTAGCCGTCCCCTTCTTGGTGGGAATCGACCAGGTCTTCGGCCAAAACGCGGCCGGCGAGGCGATCGTAGATGCCAAGCTTCTGGGCGTATTTGAAGCGCCCGGCGGGGCCGAGGTCATAGCTCTTCTCGTTGAAGAACTTGCCGACGAGGAAATCCATGGTCCCATCGGGGGTCACGGGCTCACCCGGTTTGAGCTTCTGAAAGATGTCGATCAAGGCGTTGGCGGAGTTGTGGATGCCTTTGTCCTTGGCCAAGGTGTTCTCCATGGCCTCGGATTTGCCGAAGAGCTCGAGGAGCTGGCTCTCTTTGTCGAGGCCCAAAGCCTTGAACAAAGTGGTCGCGGGCATTTTCCTCTGGCGGTCGATGCGGACGTAAAGGATGCCCTTGAGGTCGCTTTCGAACTGCAGCCAGGTGCCGCGGGCGGGGTTGATTTCCCCGTTGTAGATATGAACGCCGCTCTTATCGAGGGTATCTTGGAAATAAGAGCCCGGGGAGCGGACGATCTGGGAGACGATGACGCGCTCGGCGCCGTTGACGATGAAGGTGCCGGATTCGGTCATGAGCGGAAGCTCGCCCATGAAGACTTCGGCGTCTTTGATCTCCTTGCTGGGGAGGATCAAACGGAGCGTGACTTTGATCTTGCTTGAATAGGTCAAATCGCCCGCTTTGCATTCCAGCGGAGTGTACTTCGGTTCTTCCAAGCGGGAAGAAACGTAATCGATGTGAAGGGTGTTGGAGAAGTTGGCGATCGGGAAGACTTCCTTGAAGATTTCGTCGAGGCCTTCTTTGAGGAACCAACGATAGGAATCGGTCTGGATTTCCACCAAATAGGGAAGCGGGAGCTTTCCGGAGATTTTGGAGAAATTGATGCGGCCGTTGGCGCCGACGGGATAGCTAACGCCATTGGGATCTTTGTAGTCCAGAAGCTGGTGATCGAATTTTTCTTCTTG
The DNA here is from genome assembly GCA_002321395.1 of Caryophanales bacterium UBA1624. Classification (GTDB taxonomy): domain Bacteria; phylum Bacillota_I; class Bacilli_A; order RFN20; family CAG-826; genus Alloenteromonas. The sequence goes on along the minus strand of DCMK01000009.1, from coordinate 57,232 downwards.
TGGCATGTATTGCTCCTTAATTTCGCGCGATGAGAATGAGGAAGCCCTTATGGCGGGCTTTCACCTCGACCTTCTTAAAGAGGGTCTGCAGGTAGCGGAAGCAGGACTCGGCGCCCTGCTTTTTGCGGATGACTAGGATCAAGGAGCCATCTTGATGAAGGTGGCTAGGTGCGCCCGCGTACATCGCGTAC
>DCMK01000009.1:55108-57003 GCA_002321395.1 Caryophanales bacterium UBA1624 | reverse complement strand
GCGTATAGGCGGGTTGGTCACGATAGTGGAGAATGAGGCATTGATGTTGCTGTAGACGTCTGAGTGGACGAGCTCGACTTGGGAGCTGACGCCGAGGCTTTCGGCGTTCTTCTCCGCGCATTCGAGGGCCCGATCGTTCACGTCGGCTAGGACGACGTGGCGGGAAGGGTCAGTGTGAGCCAGGATTAGTCCGATTGGTCCGACTCCGCACCCGAGGTCCAAGATATTCGTCCCAAGGTCGGTCTTGGCGATGGTTTCAAGCAGTAGCCTAGTGCCATCGTCAAGGCCGTCTTTGGAGAAGACCCCCGCGTCACTTTGGAAGCGATAGCGCTCACCCAACAACTCAAATTGATAGGTGATTTCTTTGTGGGCCAAGCCTTCTACGTTGTCGAAATATTGGCTCATTTTTCACTCCTCTAGAAACGCAAGAACCCCGCCCAAGGGAGACGTGCCCCTGGGCGGGTTTCGGGTAAGCAAGTTGTAAAAGCCGAAATTACTTGATTTCGACTTCGGCGCCGGCGGCGACAAGAGCCTTCTTGTGCTCCTCGGCTTCGACCGGGGAGATGTGCTCTTTGATCGGAGCGGGGACGGCGTCGACGAGCTTCTTGGCATCCATCAAGCCAAGGCCGGTGATGGCCTGGACGGCTTTGATGATGGCGACTTTGGATCCTCCGCCAATGCCTTTGAGGATGAGGGAGACCTCGGCGGGTCCCTTCTTGACTTCCTCTTCTTCGGCGGGAGCGGCGGCGGCAGTGGCGACGGCGGCGGTGACGCCGAAGGCTTCTTCGACGGCCTTGACGAGGTCCGCGAGTTCGAGGGCGGTGTACTCTTTCAAGGATTCAACGATCTCTTCTTTGGTGAGCTTAGCCATTTTGATTTACCTCCATTGGCTTAGTTGGCGGCGGGAGCGGGGGCTCCGCCGTCTTTCTCCGACGCGGCTTTGATGGTCGCGGCGAATTTCTGAATTGGCGCATTGAGCACCGATAGGAACATAGAGAGCAACCCATTGCGGTCCGGGAGTTTGGCGATGGCCTTCATCTGGTCCGCATTGAACGCTTGTCCTTCGCCCATGCCGCCCTTGATCACGAGATGCTCGTGCTTGCGGGCGAATTTGGCAACAACCTTCGGTCCTCCCGAGAGTTCCTTGGAGAAGACCAAGGCGTTCGGGCCTTCGAGAACGCTGTCGAGGTTCGGGGCCGCGGTGTCGGCGATGGCGCGCTTGACGAGGGTGTTCTTGTAAACGCCCATGGTCGCGTTTTCCTTTTCGAGAAGCCTGCGGAGCTCCTGAATCTCAGCGACGGTGAGTCCTTGGTAGGAAACGACCGTGACAGAAGCGGATTCCTGAATCCCTTTAGTGATCGCGGAAACGGCTTCCTTTTTGGCTTGGAGAGCTTGCTGATTCATGTGTTTCTACCTCCTTTCTTAACGACGATATGTGATGCTTCGAATAACTAGTGGGTTGTGATGTTTCATTAACCTCAGCAGGGTGGAGTTTTAAGGCACTTGCCCCCGGCTATCTTAGGTATAGGAAGCGATTCACCGAATGTTGGATTACCGGCTTCGGGCAATTAGCTGCGGGAAGGGAAGGTGATCTTGATGGAAGGCCCCATCGAGGTGGAGATGACGGCCTTCTGGATGTAGGTGCCTTTCACGGTGGAAGGACGGGCGGCGGCGATGTGGTTGCAGACAGCGAGGATGTTGTCGGCCAAATCGGAATCGGAGAAGGAGACGCGGCCGACGCCCATGGCGAGGTTGCCATCTTTGTCGACGCGGTAAGCGATCTTGCCCTTCTTGATTTCGGAAACGGCGGTCTTGACGTCCATCGTGACGGTCCCGGTCTTGGGGTTCGGCATCAAGCCTTTGGGGCCGAGCAAGCGGCCCATCTTCCCGAGCTC
>DCMK01000009.1:54464-54926 GCA_002321395.1 Caryophanales bacterium UBA1624 | reverse complement strand
TTGGTGTTGGTGACGACGAGGACCTTCTTGGTCTTGCCGTTGCCATGGGGGAGGGAGATGGTCCCGCGGATGAGCTGATCCGCTTTGGTCGGGTTGACGTTCAAGCGGAAGCAAAGGTCGACGGAAGCATCGAACTTGGTGGTGGAGGTTTCCTTGACGAGTTTGGAAGCCTCGGGGATTTCGTAGACTTTCGCAGTGTCGATCTTAGCAAGAGCGGCTTTATAGTTTTTGCTGACTTTTTTCATGGTTTCGCTCCTTACTTGATGGCAATGCCCATCTGACGGCAGGTGCCGGCGATGACTTTCTTGGCGGCTTCCACGTCCTCGGTGTTGAGGTCGGGGAGCTTGTACTTGGCGATTTCTTCCAGCTGAGCGTCGGTGATGGAGCCGACGATCTGCTTGGCGCTGCCAGCGCCTTTTTGGATTCCGGCGGCCTTCAAGATCAATTCAGCGGCGGGGCTGG
>DCMK01000009.1:53863-54350 GCA_002321395.1 Caryophanales bacterium UBA1624 | reverse complement strand
ATTGAAGTCGGTGCAGAATTTCGCCATGTTCACACCCGCGGAAGCGAGCTTAGGTCCTGGATGGGCGTTCCCGCCGGGGAGCTCCATCTTCACGACTTTGACGACTTTTTTCATGTGAAATCCTCCTTGTGGATTTTCGGCATGCAGTGGTTACGGGCCTCGTCAAGCCCTCCCACGTTTGTGCACGCGGGTGATATTATGCGCACACGCGAAAACCTTTGCAACAATTTCTTTTCAAAACTGTAAGGAAAGTGAGCCTTTGGGGGGTACGAAATGAAAGGCGTTCCTTTAGGACGTCAATCCACCTTTTCGTAACCGAGCATCAATGCGAACAGCACAGCCAGCAAAGCGACCCCGGTATCCCCAAGGACGGTTACCCACATCGGAACCGTAAAGGTGCCAAAGTAGGCGCCGAGGACGGATGCGATCATGATCCCCGCTTTCATGGTGAGGGAGAAAGCGATGTTGAAGATAGCCCGATTTCTGG
>DCMK01000009.1:26046-53819 GCA_002321395.1 Caryophanales bacterium UBA1624 | reverse complement strand
CTTCTTTGCGATCTTGATCAAAGTCACGAGTTTGGAGGGATCGTCCTGCATCAAAACGACATCCGCGTTCTTGACCGCGACATCGCTGCCCAACCCACCCATCGCCACGCCGACGTCGGCCAAGACAATGGAGGGGGCATCGTTGATGCCATCGCCAACGAAAGCGACCCGCCCGGCGTTCTCATCGATTTTGGCGTGGATGTATTCCTGCTTTTGCTCAGGAAGAAGGCCGCCATGCGCTTCGTCGATGCCGAGGGAAGAGGCGACGGTGGAGACGTTCTCTTTTTTGTCCCCGGAAAGGAGCATGGTTTTGATGCCTAGCTTCTTCAGTCCCTCAATCATCTTAGGCGTGGTTGGCCGAACGGCATCGTTAAGAACGACGTATCCCGCGTAAACTCCGTCGACGGCCAAATAGGTGATCGTGCCAGCGAAGGGAACGTCTTCCACGGCGATTCCATTCGAATCAAGCAACGCCTTTTTCCCCGCAAGAAGGGCATGGTTTTTGTAATTCGCCACAATTCCGAAACCCGGCTTTTCCTCGTAAAACTCAACCGAATTCCCGCTGTCAGAAAAATGAGAATGCTCCAAAATCGCCTTTGCGATCGGATGGCTGGAGCGAGATTCCGCGGCCGATAAATACTCTAGGAACTCCTCTTCCCCCAAACCGACTGGGTGGATCTCGGAAAGAGCGAAATTGCCCTCGGTCAAAGTCCCCGTCTTGTCGAAGCAAACCGTGGAAAGCTCATTGATTTTGTCGAAGTACTCCGCCCCTTTGACGACCACCCCATGCTTCGATGCAAGACCAAGGCCCGCGAAGTAGGAAAGGGGCACCGAAATGACGATCGCGCAAGGGCAGGAAACGATGAGGAATTCCAAAGCGGCAAAAACCCAATTGCTCCAAACGGAGGGATCGTTCACCCCCAAAAGCAAAGGTGGGATCACCGCGACCAATAGGGCCAAGCCCGTGACGAACGGGGTGTAGATACGAGCGAATCGGGTGATGAAGCGCGTCGCTTTCGATTTCTTATCGGCGCTGTTCTGCACCAAATCCAAAAGTTTGGCGACCGTCGAATCCTTGTACTCCTTTTCGACCCGGACCGTAATGGAGCCTTCTTTCAGAATCGTTCCCGAAGCAACGGAATCCCCACTTTGCTTGCTCACAGGCAAGAACTCCCCGGTCAAAGAGCTTTCGTCAACATTCCCGGTCCCGGAGACGACAATGCCGTCGCAAAGGATTTTCTCTCCGGTCCCCAAAATGACTTGATCGCCGATTCGAAGTTCTTCCGGAGTCTTCATAACAGTCGAATTTCCATCAACGACCCTCGCCTTTTCGTCGCGAAGGTCCAAAGCAGAAACGATAGCCTCCTTGGATTTATCGGCCGCCAAATCCTCGAAAACCTCACCGACTTGGTATAAAAGCATAACCAAAACGCCTTCGAGGAATTCGTTGTGTTCCGGCCCAAAAAAACGGAAGGCGAACGCACCCAAAGAAGCAATCGTCATGAGCAAATGCTCATCGAAGGGTTGACGTTCTTTAAAAATGCTAAGAAGGCTTTCCCAAATTACATCATAGGCGACAATCAAATATGCGATGCCCATGATCGTCGCGTTGACAGCAAGCCCAAAGGCTTCTTCTGTGAAATAGAAACGGCCCAGCAAAGCCAACGTCAAGCTCACGACAATGCGAGTCCAAAGGATAACGAGTTCTTTTTTCGTGCGTTCTTTTTCTTCTTCCATTTCCGCTCTCCTTATTTGTTTTCATTCACATGCTCAAACACCAGAGTCAGCAAGCGAGTGACGTGGTCATCATCCAAAGAATAATAGACGTGGGTCCCTTTTTTTCTTGTTGAGACCAAATGGGCATTCCTCAAAACTTGCAGCTGGTGGGAAACCAAAGATTGGGATGCGCCAACGGAATCGACGATTTCATTGACGGATCTTTCCGCGTCGGAAATCGCGTAAAGAATTTTCAAACGAGTGAAATCGCTCGCGATATTGAGCAAGCTTTCCATCTTATCGATGGTCTTATCATCCGGCATCTGCGGCATATTTTCTCCTCCTTTAATATGAATGGTTTTTCATATTACGAAAGGATTATGCCCCGCACCTCATCTGAATTCAATAGAAATATGAATTTTTGTTCATATTTATAGGGTGGACACCCTCGACCCTTAGAAAAGAATCCGCCCCAAAGTCAATCCATTCTCTGCGTTGTGAAGAAATATGCCGCCTCCTTCCAACGTCGCATAAGAAGGAACCCCATCACGAGGCAAAGAAATAGAACCGGGATTGCAATGAATCACTCCTTCTTCTTCATATAAAACCTTCCGGTGAGTATGTCCATTTAAAAGAATGGTTTTTGCAGGGAAATTTGTATAAAAAGGACGATGCTGCATAAAAACGGAATATCCCTGATACGAAATTTTGCGTTCCAACGGAAGTTCAATGCCAAGATATTCCCCATCCGAATAAGGCTCGTCGCAGTTTCCGCAAACGGCCAAGGTCCCGCCCTTCCAACGATCCAGCAAAGTCTTCACGTCGCTTGGATTCTCATCATAGCTCCCATGGAGCAAGTCGCCGAGCAAAAGAAGGCAATCGGGGCGTTCTCTGAACAACGCGTTTTTTAGAAGCGCAACGCCTGCCTCCGAACCATGAATATCAGAAACAATCAGGTATTTCATATGGCAATTATAGAGCGCTCCAAAAAAGGCTAGAATAGGCCCATGAAACAAGCTTTGGACTGCTATGAGCAACTGAAAGACGCCTTCGAATACGCCGCCTCTTCTTGGCTAAGGATGGATTTGGCTCAGGGAACGAGGGCCGATGCGATCAACATCGTTGGCGCCGCTTCCTATTTGTTCGACAATGTTTTCGCTCACGAAGATGCGGGAAAAGACATCACGCGCATCGCCTACGACGATCTTTTGGAACAATACAATCCCAGCCACCTTTCCTCAAAAGCCACCGCGATCCGCCTCAATATGAGCAAAGAAGCTTTCGCCAAAGGGGGGACGCCTTTCCGCGACTACTACAACTGGCTGTTGCCGGAAGAGCCCGACTTGGCCTTCGCCCTCGAAGACGAAGCGGGTTTGCTTTGCTTTGCGACCATCGACGCCCTTGTTTCTTTGCTTGCACAAGACAACAAAGAAGCCGCGCCGCTCCGCATTTCGGAAATCATCTTCCTGAATGTAACCAGGACCTTTGAGCGCATCTTCCGCGCCCATTTTGGGCCTGCTTTCCAATCGCTGCGTTCCAGCGCTTATTTCATTTCGGTGGAAGAACAATTCGAAAGAATTCGCGCCTCAATCGAAGAGTAAAGGCGACTGGCTTGTTGGGTCTATTCCCCCAAAGGATTTTTGAAGTGGATTCGACTAAGGGACAAAACGCCCTTTTTGCTTTCAAAAGACTCGCAAAACTCCTCTAAAACCGCTTGGGAGCTCTGCAAGGCAAACAAAACGCGAACCACGGTGACTTCTTCGCCCGTTTCCATAACAGTCGTCGAAATGCCGATGTTTTTGATGATTAAGCCGTTCGCGTCCGCCTGAATGCGAAGATCGCGGATGATGGCGACGCCCTTCTGGACGGTGATTTTGATTTGGGGGCTCCTTTTCCCGATCACTCTTTCGATGAAGAGGAGACCCATGAGCAAAGCCATCGTCACCATGGCGGTGACCGTCGCTTCCAAAATCAAGCCGCAGCCGCAGGCCATCCCGATGCCGGAGCAAACCCAAAGCGTCGCGGCCGTAGTCAAGCCCCGGACGGAAAAGCCGTTGCGGATGATGGTCCCAGCGGCAACAAAACCAATGCCCGCGGTGATGCCCGCGGCGATGCGCGAGGTATCGTATTTAATCAAGTTCGGATCGATATACCCTTTGGCCAAATCGATCTGCCCCGAGGCCAAACCGATCCCGAAAATGGAAACGACCATAATGAGGACGCAGCCGACGGAAACCAAAACATGGGTCCTGAGCCCCGCAGCCTGCCCTTTCATTTCGCGCTCAATACCAATGATGCCCGACAAGACGCCAGCCAGCAACGTGGTCACCAAAATGTATAGGGCCAAGCCCCATCCGTTGAATTTGTAAGCAAGCGAAATAATCAGTTGATCCATAATACGTGTCCTCTAGGGCCATTATAAACGAAATTGGGAAGTTTTCTTTCTCATTCCGAAGCGATATGCGCATCAAAAAGAAAACCCCGGCAAGCATCGCCGGGGTTGACTCGCCGATCAGATTTTTTCGATTTCCGAGAAGTCGACATCGACCGGAGTGGAACGGCCGAAGAAGAGGGTTTCGATGCGGCAAGCGCCCGTATCCTTATCGATCGAGACGATTTTGCCTTCGGTTCCTTCGAAGGGCCCATGGATGACGCGGACGGAATCGCCGACGGCATAACGGTCGTACATGGATTCGTCGACTTCGCCCATCCTCTTTAAAACAGGTTCGATTTCCTCGCGGGTAACCGGGGTCGGTTTCTGTCCGCCGCCGGAGGAACCGGCGATGCCGGTGACGCCTGGGGTGTTACGGACGATGTACCAAGACTGATCGGTCATGATCATTTCGACGAAGATGTAACCGGGATAAAGGTTCTTGAGCTTCATCTTCGGTTTGATCTCACCGGTCTTTTTGTCTTTTTCCGTAGCGGGGAGCCCATTTTTGTCCAAGACGGGGACCTGCTGTTCGGCGACAAGAACGCGCAGGATGTAATCCTGCATGTTCATGGTCTCGATACGCTTTCTCAAGTTCTCCGCCGTTTTTTGCTCGTGCATTGAGTAGGTGGTAACGATGTACCATTGCTTCTCGCCAATGTTGTTAGCCATTTCACTTTCCTCCGAAGGCTGCTTTCAGCTGGTTGATCATCGAGGCTGCGGTCAAATCCTCCAAAGCGAGGAAAATCGCGGCAAAAGCAGAAACCGCAATGACCACGACGATCATCGGGATCAGCTGTTCTCTTTTTGGCCAGCGGACGCGCTTGCCTTCTTTGACGACTTCTTTGGCGTATTTGCCTGGGGTTGTCATAAGCTCATTCCTCCTTTTTGAGTTCTCTTCACTTGCTTTCTTTGTGAAGAGTGTATTTCCCGCAACGGGGGCAATACTTATTGAATGAAAGGCGAACGGAAGAGTCCTTTCGCTTAGTCACAGTATAGTTCCTGGACAAGCAATCGGAACAAACCAAAAAAACCTTTTCCCTTCCCATAAAACCTTTATCCAACTTTCAGCTTGAGGAATCATAAGGCAAACGGAAAAATCCGTCAATAACTAGAGGCAATTTCTCCCTTAAGGGAGACGGGCTGTTTGAACGGCTCAGAAGAACGGAAGGGATTCTAAACAAGCGGTCATCCAAAAACGCAACTTCGCCTTCCCAATTTCTTTGCAACCTCGACTTAAACGGCCAGCACTCCGCATTTCGTCAAGGTCTTCTTGGCCCACGTCCGGTACCGGCCCAGATGGTAATTGGCCTGTTTTTCAGACATTCCCAGATTCCTGGCGATTTCGCTGATTTTGTACCCACCGCGGATCCCAGAGACGATTTTCAGCGCAACGGGGTTGACGCTTTTCGGAAGTTTGTTCAGCAAAGACAATGATTCGGCATAATCCAAGAAAACCCGCGGATCCTCGGGAGAAGAGGCGTCCTGAACAATGTCGGCCATGCAAAGAGTCGATTCGCTGCCGTCCTCCTCACTTTGCGGGGCGTCCAAAGAGAAAGCAACCATCATTTTGCTTTTCGCCAATTTGGAATCGGCTGCGTTGGCAAGAGCGAAGCGAATGCATTTGCAGGCATAGGCGGAAAAGGAGACGCGCCCAAAGCGATAAGACATCTCCGCGTCCAAATAGCCACGGAAAAACGCTTCGTTGGCTTCCCATTCATCCAAGAAGCCCATGATTGCGGAAGAGGCTTTGTAGCAAATCCTCCTCCGATTTTTGTAATAGCGGACCGCGAGGGAATTCCTCGCATCGGCTTTGCCCATCCTACCGAGCAATAATAAAGACTCGTCGCTGACATGGGCGAGCGGATCGGTAATCGAAGACCCCATATGTATGTTCCTCCTAGGGAGGCAAGAATGGGTCAATGGGAGCGGGAAGAGGAGATTTGAGCCAAGAAGACGGCGGCCGCAACGGAGGCGTTCAAGGAGTTGACGTGCCCAACCATTGGGATTTTCGCAACGAAATCGCTATCCCGAACCAAAAGGCGGGAAACGCCGAAGCCTTCGCTTCCAACCACGAGGGCAATGGGGCATTTGTAATCGATTTCATCGTAATTCGTATTCCCGCTGCCATCGCTGGAAACGACCCAAAACCCATTGTCCTTCAATTTGCGGATGGCCTGGGATAAGTTGGGGACCGAGGCGACTTTCTCATAGCAGATGGCGCCGGTGGAGACTTTGGCGACCGTGCTATTGAGCGGAACTTCGTTCCGTTTCTTCATGATGATCCCGTCGACCCCGAACGCATCGCAGGAGCGCAGAATCGCCCCAAGGTTGTGTGGGTCCTCGATACCATCAAGAATCAAAAGAAGGGGATAGGTGCTTCCTTTTGAGGATTCGATAAGCTCCTCAACCGAATAGTTTTTCCACCCCTTACAGATTGCCAGAAAGCCCTGATGGGAGGGATTTTTGGCAATCTGAGTCAACTCGGATTCTTCCACGAGTTCGACGGGAATCTTCTTCGCCCTCGCAGCTTGGACGATCATGTCCTGCTCAAAACGCCGGACGACCTTCAATTCGGCCGCCGAGCCTGAGTTCACCGCTTCGCGAACGGCATTCTTGCCGTAAATGATTATACCCATGGGATTCTCCTATAAAAAGACCGTCGTTTCAGTCCTTAAAAAACGCCTTTTTCTACCAATTTTCCACGCAAAACGTCGCTCTTTTCAAAGTCCTTGGCTTTTTTTGCGTCCTCGTATTCGCGGAAGAGCTCCATCGCTTCTTGATCCAATTTGACCTCCCCGCCGTCGACGCCCAAGGCAAATAGATAATCGCGGATCCTTCCATAGTTTCCCTTCAAAGCTTCCCAGTCGATCTCCTTTTGGCGCATGTTTTGGTTCGCCGCTTTGATTTCGGAGAAAAGAACGCTCAGAGCATTCGGAGTGTTCAAATCGTTGCAAAGCTCATCGAAGAACTCTTCTTCGTCGCTTCCTTTGATTTGAGGAAGGTCGATTCCTTGCCTCTGCAGCTTAATGGAAAGGGATTTGAAGCAGGAGGTGATCTTTTGATAAGTCTTCATTGCTTCGCCGATCGTCTCCTCCGTAAAGGAAAGTGGAGCCCGATAATGGGTGTTGAGGACCATCAAACGGAAGGGCATCCCGCCATAACGGGCGATGACGTCTTTGGCCAAAATCACGTTGCCCAAGGATTTGGACATCTTTTCGTTGTCGATGTTGATGAAGCCGTTGTGCAGCCAATAATGGGCCAGGCGATTGCCGTTGTGAGCCTCGGCTTGGGCCATTTCGTTTTCGTGATGGGGGAATTTCAAATCGAATCCTCCCCCATGGATATCAATATAGCCGTTTTGCTCGCGGAAGATCGAATCGATCATGACGCAGCATTCCGTATGCCATCCCGGCCTGCCTTGGCTCCATGGGGTGTCCCATCGGATTCCTTCTTCGGTTTTTTTCCAAAGGGCGAAATCCAAAGGGGATTCCTTCTGGGAATTGACTTCGATGCGCGCGCCGGACATTAGGGCTTCTGGCGTATTGCCGGAAAGGGCTCCATAGTCTTTGTCTTTCCCCACACGGAAATAGACGTCCCCGCCGCTTTGATAGGCCGCGCCCTTATCGATGAGGTCTTGGATGTAGGAAATCATCTGGGGCATGTACACCGTCGGACGGGGCGTGAGATCCGGCTGAAGCGCGCCGACTTTTTCCACCGCATCGCGGAACTCGGCGATGATGGAATCGGTCAGCTCCTTTTCGCTGATCCCGAGTTCTTTGGCGCGATTGATGATCTTGTCATCCACATCGGTGTAGTTTGAGACATAGGTAACCTGATATCCCAAAGAAAGGAAAAGCCTCCGCCACGTATCGAAGACGATGACGGGCCTCATGTTTCCGATGTGGGGCGAGTTGTAAACCGTGGGCCCGCAAACGTAAATGGATACCTTGCCGGGAACGAGGGGGGAAAATTCTTCGATTCGGTTGCCCAAAGAGTTGAAAAGTTTCACGGAATGCATGGGTGAATTCTACCATTCCTTTCTCTTAAAGGGATTGCACAACGGAATATAACTCCGTCGGCGATGAGACATGGCGATCGCTTTCGCAGATCAAGGGCTCTTTGTAATCGCCGTACCCCCACGTCACCAAAATGCAGCGAAGGTGGGCATTGTGGGCGGTTTCCACATCGAAATGGGAATCCCCGATATAGACGCTTTCCAAAGGATTCAGCCCAAATTCTTTCATCATCGAGAACGTGGACGCGGGATTGGGTTTAGGAGGGAATCCTTCTTTTTGCCCCGTGACTCCGGCGAATAGAGGAGGCAGGAATTTCTTAACCGCATCCTTCGCTAAGGGGTCAGGCTTATTCGAAACCACGAAAAGGCGCTTCCCTTCGCTATGAAAAGCGCGCAATACCGCCTCCAATCCAGAAAACATTCCCGTATTGGTTTCTTGGAATTTCCGATAAAGCGGCATATAGGCTTTCTTCAGGGCGGCAAAGGCGTCCTCGTCGTTCCCTTTGTCTTTCAACGCTTTTCTTACAAGGCGGTCCGCCCCTCCGCCGATCAGGCTTTTCGTTTCCTCTTCCGTGAAGGAATAAGGATACCCGCATTCCGCGAGGGCTTCGTTGATCGCTAAAGTGATGCCGGGAAGCGTATCCAGCAGAGTTCCGTCCAAATCAAAAATGAGGTTCTTTACCATATGCCTCCCATTATAAAGGAAGAGCATGAAAACGGGGCGAAGCGAGCCCTGGAAACGGGGGCTTTAGGCAAAAAGGTTTTTTACTTTTCCGGGTACTTTTCCCGATCGGACCGATAATGCGTGTGCAGGAGGTTTTCCGATATCCCGCCGCAAGGCTCGCCGAGGAAATCTTTGTAAAGCTTTTGGACATCGGGGTTATTGTGGGACTGCCGAATCGCGGACTTCTCGTCGATGGAATAGAGGATGCTCGCCCTTTTTTGGCAATAGGTGTCCAAGATATTCGGCGCCTCCTTGCCTGCCAAAAGATTCGGTTTGACAAATGGCTGCCCGCCTCCGTTGACGCATCCGCCGGGGCAACCCATGATTTCGATGAACGCGTAAGGGGATTTCCCTGCCCGGATTTCATCAAGAAGCGGCTTCGCGTTCCTCATGCCCGAGGCGACGGCGACCTTCAAGGAAAGCTTGCCGATTTTTACTTCTGCTTTCTTCACCCCATCCGCTCCGCGGACGGCGGCGAATTCGATGGGGCCGTATTCTTTGCCGGTCAAGTTGTGGTAAGCGGTTCTCAAAGCCGCCTCCATGACTCCTCCCGTGGTCCCGAAGATCGGCGCGGCGCCGCTATACTGCCCCAAAAGATCCTGGTCGAATTCTTCTTCCGGCAGTTCATCCCAAAGCAAACCGGCCCTTTTGATGAGGACGGCAAGCTCGCGGGTGGTAAGGACCGCGTCCACGTCCGGCAAACCTTCCACGGCCGCGTTTTCTTTTCGTTTGGCTTCACCTTTTTTCGCCGTGCAAGGCATGACGGAAACCACGAAAACGTCTTCCGGCTTCAGGCCATGGGATTTCGCGAAATAGCTTTTTAGAATCGCGCCTTCCATTTCATGGGGCGATTTGCAGGTCGACACATGAGGGATCAAATCGCTATAGAAATACTCCAGATAATTGATCCATCCCGGGGAGCAGGACGTGATTTGCGGCAAAACCCCTTTGGAGGAAATGCGGTTGATCAATTCCTGGGCTTCTTCCATGATGGTCAAATCGGCGCCGAAATCCGTATCGAAAACCCTTTTGAAGCCGAGGCGATGAAGCGCCGCGACCATTTTTCCGGTCCCGTTTTCCTCGCCGATCTTGTGGCCGAACTCCTCGGAGATGGCCGCCCGGACCGCCGGCGCGGTTTGGACGACCACGTATTTGCCGTTTTGGATGGCCTCATCGACTTTCCCAATTTCGCGGTGCTCGGACAAAGCCCCCGTAGGGCAGACTTCGATGCACTGGCCGCATTGGATGCAGGGGACTTGGGTGAAACTGCGGTTTTCCGCCGGCCCGACAATGGTTTGGAATCCTCTCTTCTCAAATCCGAGGATGCCGATTCCCTGGGCTTTCTTGCAACGTTCGATGCACCTTCCGCAAAGGATGCACTTGCTCGTGTCGCGAATGATGCCCGGAGCGGCGTCGTCATAGGTGGAAGGGGTCTTTTCCCCTTCGAACTGGTGGTCCCTCGCCCCGACAAGATCAGCGACATGAAGCAATTCGCATCGCCCGTTTTTCACGCACGTCTGGCAGTTCTGGGAATGGTTGGAAAGCAGCAATTCGACCGATGTGCGCCGCGCGTTGATGGCCATTGGCGAGGAAATGTGGATTTCGAAGCCCCTCTCGGCTTGGCACTCCTCCACGGGGTAGACGCAAGAGGCGACCAAGCGCGACCCCCGGGCGGAGCGGAGCTCCACCAAGCAAACGCGGCAGCTCGCCAAAGAATTCTCCCCGTTCTTCCAATAGCAAAGAGTGGGGATGTTGTAGCCGACTTTCCGGGCGGCTTCCAGAACAGTGAGGCCTTTCTCCACCCCGTAAATGCGTCCTTCGATGTTGATGTTGACGTTAACCATGGTGTCTATTCTCCTCAACGTTTCTCAATCGCATGGAAGGGGCAACCCGCCATGCAAGCGCCGCACTTCAAGCACTTCGCTTGGTCGATGACATAAGGCTCTTTTCCCGGGACGCCTTTGATGCAGTTGGCGGGGCAATTCCGGGCGCATTTGGAGCACTTTTTGCACTTATCGGGATCGATCCAATACTGCATGAGCTTTTTGCAGATATGGGCCGGGCATTTCTTGTCTTTGACATGGGCCTCATACTCCTCGGGGAAGTTGGCCATCGTCGAAAGAATCGGATTGGCGGAGGTCTGCCCGAGCGCGCATAACGAGCCGTCTTTGATGACGGTCGCGAGGTATTTCATGTCCTTGAGAGTCTGCTCGGTCGCGGTTCCTCCGGTGACTTTCAGAAGCATCTCGTATAGCCGCTTGGTCCCGATGCGGCAAGGAGAGCATTTCCCGCAGGATTCATTGCAGATGAAGTCCATATAGAAAGCGGCGACGTCGACCATGCAGTTGTCTTCGTCCATGACGATCGCCCCGCCGGAGCCCATCATGGATCCCTTCGCGACGAGGGAATCGTAATCGATGGGCGTATCGAGGTCTTTTTCGGTCAGACAACCGCCCGATGGGCCTCCGGTTTGGATTGCCTTGAAGCGTTTGTTTCCCGGGATGCCTCCGCCGATATCGAAAATCAAAGTCCGAAGAGTGGTGCCCATGGGAACTTCGACCAAACCGACGTTGTTGATCTTCCCACCCAAAGCAAAGACTTTCGTCCCTTTGGATCCTTCCGTCCCGATTTTGGCGTATTCCTTCGCGCCGACGCGGATGATGTAAGGCACTTGGGCCAACGTCTCCACGTTGTTGACGCAGGTTGGTTTCCCCCACAAACCTTTGACGGCCGGGAAAGGGGGCCGGGGACGCGGCATGCCGCGCTTGCCTTCGATGGAATTGAGCAAAGCGGTTTCCTCCCCGCAGACGAAAGCCCCCGCGCCAAGGCGAAGGTGGGCCCGGAAGGAAAAGGAAGTGCCGAGGATGTTATCGCCGAGCAAGCCAACCTGCTCCATGTCCTGAATCGCCCGTTCAAGCCTTTCCACGGCGACGGGGTATTCGGCGCGGACGTAGAAATAGCCCTCGCTCGCCCCAAAGGCGTAGCCGGCAATCATCATCCCCTCGATGACTTCGAAGGGATTGCCCTCCAAAATGGAACGGTCCATGAAAGCCCCGGGGTCGCCTTCATCGCCGTTGCAGACGATGTATTTCTGATCGGAGGCCACATTGGCGGCGAACTGCCATTTCCGGCCCGTTGGGAAGCCAGCCCCTCCGCGTCCGCGGAGCCCCGAGGCCAAAACCTCGTCGATGACTTGCTGGGGGGTCATTTCGGTCAAGGCTTTCTTCAGGGCTTTGAAGCCGTCATAACCCAAGGCCTCCTCCAAGAAATCCGGGTTGATCAAAGAGCACCCATGGAGGGAAACGCGTTTTTGCTTTTTGTAGAAGTTGATGTCGTCTTGCCGCTGAACCTTCTGATGGGTCGAGGGATCGACGTAGAGCAAGTTCTCGCAGACTTTCCCTTGGAGCAGGTCCTCTTCGACGATCTGCCGGACATCGGAAAGCTTCACCGTGCGGTAAAGCGTGTCTTCGGGATAGATTTTGACGAAAGGGCCTTGGGAGCAAAAGCCGAAGCACCCAACGTGGTTGACGGCGACTTTGTCCCCCAAACCATGTTCGGCAATCTGCTTTTGTAGTTCCTCCAAGATCGCCTCGGAATTATTCGCGATGCAACCCGTGCCTCCGCAGACCATGACGGTCCTTTTCCCGCCATAGCCGCTGATTTTCTTTTGGAAGGCATCTTCGCAGGAAACGATTTCCTTTTCGAGTTGCTCTGGGGTTTTGATGGGGTTAAGCATCGGCGTTCTCCTTGTTGCGGTATTCTTGAATGATCCGTTCCACCTGGTCCGGAGTCACCTTCGGATAGACTTTCCCATTCACCGACATCGCCGGAGCCAAAGCGCAGGCGCCGATGCAGCGGATCGCCTCGATGGTGAAAAGCCCATCCTCCGAAGTTTCGCCGGATTTGATGCCGAGCTTCTCCATGAATTTGTCGAGGACGGCTTGGGAGTTTTTGACGTAGCATGCCGTTCCAAGGCAAATGCCGATCACGTATTTTCCCTTCGGCTTCAAAGAGAAAAAGGAATAGAAAGTCACGACGCCGTAAATTTCGGCGACGGGGATCCCGATTTTCTTGGAAACGATCTCTTGGACCTCCAAGGGGATGTAACCGTACTTCTTCTGAATCGACGAAAGAATCATCATCAGCGGAGAAGGTTCATTTGCATAGCCATCGCAAATGGTTTCAACCCCCTTCCGCACGTCGGGGCGTATCGCCATAAAAGATCCTCCAAAAACTAGGGTCGTATCAAAGACTACGTATCCCATTTTAAAAGGAGGCAAAGAAACGGCAATAGAAAAAACGTTTTACCAATACCGTAGTACCGATATATTCCTCTTCTTGGTGCTTTTCGGTAGTTTATTCCAAAGTCCGGCCGAAATTTTACTTTTATTTCAGCATTCCGGTACTACTCCACTTGATCGATCGCGGGCAGCGAGGATGGGGGTTCCTCTTCCTCGTCCTTCTGGTCATCCTGCAAATCAATTCGCTCCACTTTGTCGAAGGACTTCCCGATTTTCCCGACCGTCGTGGAGAATTCTTCGCTTTTCTTGGTCAAAGACTGAATGCCTTTGTTCAAAGCCTCCCAACGCGGGATGAAGTTTTTGAAGTCCTTTGCGAGTTTGTTCAGCGAAGCATTGATGAGCGACAAGGATTCGCTCCGCGCGGCGTCGAGCTGAATCACGCGGAAAGAGGAAAGCAGGGGCGTCATAATGCAAGGGCAAGTCAAAATCACGTGCTTCCTTTTTGCCGCATCGACCAAATCGGGGAATTCCTTCTCCACGAACGCGAACACGCCATCGCTGGGAACGAACATCAAAGCGTTCCCGATCGTCTTGCCGGGAACGATGTATTTGGCGGTTTCCTCGATTCGGGCTTTGAGCGCGGATTTGAATTTGGCGATTTCCTCTTTTTCTTCCTCTTCGCTCAGTTGGACGTGGGGATCGAACAGGGATTCATAGCCCGTCAAAGAGAATTTGGAATCGATGCAGATGATTTGGTGGCGGGCCTTCCCGTCCAAGAAGATGACCGCATCGGGCTTCAGCCCGTCGCCTAAGTTGAACTGCAGGTCGTAAAGGGTCCCCTTCCCGTCTTCGAACAGGTTCTCCAAAAGGAGCTCCAGCTGCCATTCGCCGTATTTTCCCCTTTGCTGATTGGAAGTCAGGACGCCGTTTAAAGTGGCGATGTCATTCTGAAGCCCCTGAAGATTCCTTTGGGCTTCCTCCACCGCGCCTAACTGCTTTTGCAAAGCGGCCATCGATTCCCCCGTGGTCTTGAATCCGCTGATCAACGAAGCATCGACTTTTTCGTTGATGTCCTTGAAGGAAGACTCCAATTTCCTGTTCATCGCATCGAGCTGATCGAAAACCGTCTTGGAGAACTGCCCTTGGAATTGGTTCATGCTGCGGTCGTTCTTCTCCGTGATCCCATTCAAGGAGGCAGAGATGCGCTCGATTTGCTTTTGCTCCATTTCCGAGGTTTCCTGGAAACGCTTCAAAACGTTTTCGTTGATCGCGTTCACCTTTCCGTTCAAAGACTCGGAAATGGACGCCATCTTCGCGTCCGTCCTTTCCCCTTCTTCGCGGAGCTGGGCTTCCACCTTCTGGGACATCTGGCTCATCTGGCTTTCGATTTTCAGCATCACGCTTCCTTGGAACGTGTCGACGGTCGCGTCCAGCTTTGCCTGGGAGGCGATCATCCGATTCTCGAATTCGCTGTTCAGGGGAGAAGTCCCGCCTTTTCCTTTCCTCGCCAATAGAATCAGCACCCCGACCAGGACGATGAGGCACAAAAGGGAGAGAAGCGAGGAAACAATGAGCAATGCAAGATCCATAACCAAAGTATAAGCCACAAAAAAGAAGGCGAAGGAAAAGAATATGGGACTTCGGCGATTGAAATGCCTTTTCCGAGCCCTTTATGATTAAGGCGATGGAATACACGAAAGAAACCACCGATCGGTTTTTGAACCTCTATCGCCAGCTGGAGGCGATCCGTGGGAACAACCCCGCCCTATTCGCCTATTACCAAAGAAAATACGGGGACCAGTTCGAGCAGTTCCGGGCTCTTCGAAACCTCCTTTCCCACGAAGAGTACGGAGGAGGGTACCCCATCGCGATTTCCTCCCAGATCGTCTCCTCCTTTCAACGCATCCTCGAACAAATGGGCTTAAGCGCCTATGAGGTCTCCACCAAAAGAATCGAGTCCCTTCAAGAAAGATCCCTTTTGTCTGAAGCCTTCTCCCTTTTCGCGGATAAGGGATATGGATATCTTCCGATCCTAAGCCAAAAGAAAACGGTTTTGGGGGTGATAACCCCGCAGAAGCTCATTTCTTTGCAAAGCAAGGTCGAAGGCCTTCCTACCTACAAGGTTTCCTCTTTCCTTCCGGAATTCTCTTTGGGCAGCCAAAGCAAACGCTTCCATTTCCTTCGGAGGAACGCCCCTCTTTACGAAGCCGAGGAGCTCTTCCTCCAAGCAGGGAGCAAACGCGTCGGGCTCCTTTTCTTGACGGAGCATGGGAAGGAAGAAGAATCGCTCCTATCCCTATTAAGCGTCTACGACGTCCTGAAAAAGACGAGGAAAGACTCGGAGGGGCGGAGCCTTCCCCTAGAATAAGTCAGCCGAGGATCACTTCTTGCATCGCTTCCCCCGTCAGGGGCAAAAGGAACGTCCGGACGCGCTCTTTTTCCGCGTGGAACAACCGGCACACGTTCCGGCGGTAAGAAGACAATTGCTCGAGATAGGCGGGATCGTCGATATCCGAAGTCTTGTAATCGATGATAAAGAGCTCATCCCCTTTTTTCAGAAGCAGATCGATGAATCCCGTGGTCCCTTTATCCGGATCGAAGTACCCATATTCCCGGTAGATTTGGAATTCGTTGATTTGCTTGAAGAAAGGCAAGGAAAGGACCGCGTCGATCCTCGCACGGTCTTCCGGATTGGGAATGAAGCTCGTATCGCGCGTTGAGAAATCCACCAGTTCCATATACCGATGAAGCCGGGTGCCATAAGAGAGGATCTGACGCATCGCCGGATTCTCTTCGTCCGTCGGCGTGAGCTTTTTGCTCGCCCTGCCCGATGCCTTGGCTTCGAAAACGATTTCCCCGTCGCTCCGCCGCTTCTTGGGAAGAGGGGGCGCGATGCGCGAAGGATCGCTCGCGCCTTGCCTTCTTTCAGGCAAAGCGGAGCAGAAGCATAGCTCGAAATGGTCCGAGAAGCCCTCCGACCGATACGTGGTTTTATAGGCATAGGGGACACCATCGATGCAGACGGCCAAAGAATAAAGGTAAGCGGGGGCGATTTTCCTTTCAGCCAAAGCGGAGTCCTTTTTTTCGTCTTGGGTCAAATCGACGCCGAGCCTTTCCCCGTCCATCTTGATCAGCGCATCGGCGAAATCGGAAAGCTTCTCTTTCAAAGCTTCTTCCCCGCCGGGGAAAGAAGGGGCGAGGTCTGCGAACGAACGCCCGCCAAGGCCTTTCTTCAACGAATAAATCCGGGCGAGGAAATCGAAATCGCCCGCCCGTTTCCGGACGGTTTCCCGGTATTCCTCAAACAAGCAATGCTCCAAGCCAAAGAAGGCGTCCTCGATGTCCCGATCCAAAGGGGTGAGCAGGAATTCCCGGCGGAGAGAAAGGTAACAGCGGTACGACCCCGCGTCTTTTTCCGGATGACCCGTATCGAAATCGCCCTCCTTCAAAGAGGAGAGGGAGTCCCTGCGGGAAACCAGATCCCAATAACGTTCCAAATCCGCCTTGAAAAAGACCCCCGACGCCTCTTTCTTTTTCAGCAAGGAAGGCTCGAACTCCTTATGATGGGGCAAATATCCAAGAGCCTCGTAAAGATCGCCGGGCTTCCCCCTCCCCTCATCCCCGACGAGGATCAAAGAATTTTGCGCGCGGGTGAAGGCGACGTAGAACAGCCGGACGTGCTCGTCTTCTTCGACGTTATGCCGGCTTTGTTGCAGACGGTAGAGCGAGTAGGGAAGCGAGCAAACCCCGACGGGGGACTCTTTTTGCGGAACATCTTCGGGGAGGAAATAGTTCGGAAGCAAAACCCCAAACCGTTCCGAAAAAGCGTAGTCAGGGGATTTCCCGCCCCCCTGCGCCATCGCATTTTGGGAAACGGGCATATAGACGATTTTCCGTTCCAAGCCCTTCGACGCGTGGATCGTCATCAAATCCACGGAATTCTCCGCGGCGAAGGAGGATTCGGATTCGAAAGGAAGCGCGTATTTCTTAATCGAGGAGAAAAGCGAAGCGAAATCTTGGATCCCCTCACCCATCTTCGATTCGGAGACGGCGAGGGAATAAAGGGATTCGATTTTGGCGACGTTGTCTTCGATCTCGCCCAATCGGCTCAAGGAAGAAACCACGCCGAATTCTTGAATCAAGTCGCGGAACAGAGAAGGGAAATCGCTTTGACGATGGCTTTGGGAAAAGGCCCACGCCTTTTGGTAAATGGGGTCTTCCTTAATGAGGCGATAGGGATCTTCCTCCTTCGCTTTGAGAGACCTTTGCACCTCCCCCAAAGTAGAAAAGACCTTTTCGTCGGGGTATTCGAATAAATAGCTGCGGGACAAAGAAGCAAAAAGATGGGGGAGGTCTGCGTCGTTTTTCTTTTCGATGGCCACGAGCAGCCCCACCAAAGACTCCAACGTCAAAATGCAGGAAAGCTCCTTCAGATTGCTGCTGACCTTGATATTCAAAGGGATTCCGAATTCGATGAAGGATTTTTGAAAGCGGAGGAAGGAACTCTTCACCCGACAAAGGATCGCGAAATCGGAGAAGCGCGCCCGGCGGATCTTGTTCTCTTTGCCGGAAAGGTCATAGACGGTGAAGGAAGGATCGCTGACCTTCTTTTGAATATCCTGGGCGATCGCCTTGATCTCCCAATCTAGGGGCGCCATCCCCTCATAGTCCCCCGGGCCGGAGACGAGGCGGGAAATCCGAAAGCCGGGGTAGTTTTGCGCATATGGGTTGGCGTCTTCGTCGTAGCGGAGCTGCTCCTCTTCCTCCGTGTAGTCCACATCCCCATGCTCCTCGCTCATGTAGGCGCGGAAAAGGAAATTGATCTCGCCCAATAGGTTTTTCCCGGACCGGTAGTTGTTGTTCATGTGGATGACCGAATCGGGGTCGTTCTTCTCCAACGACTCCTGACGGGCCATGAAGAGTTTGACGTTGGAATTGCGGAAGCCATAGATGGCCTGCTTCGGATCGCCGACGCAGAAAAGATGGGCCCGCTTCCCTTCTTTGTTCGGTTTGATCAAAGCGTCCAGAAAGGCTTCTTGGGAATCATTCGTATCCTGATACTCATCGACCATGATGTAGGAGAAGCGCGAGCGGATGCTTTCGGCCACGTCCTCATAGGCGGGATCGCGCAGCAAAGACAAAGCGTAAGAAGCGATGTCGGAGAAAGTGAAGCAATTGACCGTCCGTTTGTATTCCTCGAGTTTCCCTTCCATCTCTTCCACGATTTCTAGAAGCACCCGTATATCGTCTTTAAAGGACAGGAATTTCTCGTACTCCTCCTTTTTGCTCCCCACGAAAAGCAGCGGGCGGAGCAAAGCCTTTTGGGTGGTGAAGGGCTCCTTGAGGACGTTGAATATCTTTTTGTAGTTCGGCAGGCAAGGATCGTCGGGGTCGAAAATGGTCTTCTTGGATGGGGCGTGATACTTTTTGGAGAATGATTCCATGTCCTCCTTGGCCTCTATGACGAAACGCTCTGAGGAAAGGGAAAGCAAACGCGAGATTTCCTCGCTCAACGGGGCGCAGCACTGCCCTTCTCTGGCCGTATAAGAAGGGGTTTGGAAAAAAGAAGGGGAAGAGAAAACCCTCGTTCTTTGGGCATCGTCCTCATCGCTTTCATAGATATCGATGTATTTCGCCTTCAGCAAAGTCTGGCGGAGCAAATCCTTCATCCCTTCAACGTATTCGTCGTACCAAGAGGAGAATTCCCCCTCGTCGAGGAAGGCATCCGCATAATCGGAAAAGAAAGCGGCCCGGGAAGAAAGGGGGAGAAGGTTCAGCTTCCGGTCCAAATCAAGGAGAACGGCCCTTGTCTCCGAATCACCTTTGGCGTTGAACTTGATGAGGGTCTTCAAAAGAGCTTCACGCTTCCGATCGTCTTCATACCAGCTTCGAAGAACCTCGTCCAAAAATTCGTTCCGCTTGGTCTTTTCGATGGTTTCGTCCAAAACGGCGACGGAAGAGGAAATGCCAAGCCGCCCGGCGTAAGTGGAGACCAAATACTGGCAGAAGGAATCGAACGTTTGGATGTGGGCCGATTGCATTTTCACGGCCAAAGCCCGGATCCGAGGATCCTCGTCTTCCTGGAACAAAGCGACGATGCGCTCCTTCATTTCATGGGCCGCGTTGTCGGTGAAGGTCAAAACAAGCAAGGAATCCGGGGAGACTTCGCCTTTTTCAATGATGCGTTTGACGCGGACGGAAAGAGTCCGGGTCTTCCCGCTTCCCGCGCCCGCGGAAATCAAAAGGTCCTTGTCCGTGGGATAGATGACGGCCGCCCATTGTTTGGGGTTATATCCGCTCGGCCTTTTTTCACTCATCGCCTTCATCCTCCTCATCCAATTCCATGTCGACGCCGCCGCCGAAATGCTTTTCGATCACCGAAAGATAGGAGACCTTGTCCGTGGCGGAGGAGCGGAAGCAGATATCCCCATAAGGGCAGAAAGAGCAGGAAAGCCGCCTCGCGTTCCCGGACAAGTCGGAGGAGGTGGGGGCAATGGGGAATTCCCCGTTTTCGATGCTATGGATCGTGGAGATGGCCGCTTTCTCCGCGTCTTTGAGCAAGGAAGAAAGCGGATAATCCGCTTTAGGGAGAATGCTCCGCCGCCCATCTTCCCCGCCGAACAGCCCTTTCCCGGTCATGAAGGCGCCGCCATTCGATTTGGGGCGCTTTTCGCTCGATAGGCCATCCGAGCAGATGCTCGTCCAATAAAGAGGGTCATCGCTGACGCATCCCGCGCCGCGCAGGAAGGAGGCGAGGGCATCGTAAGTGCAAGCCCCGTCCTTGACGAACATCTTCTTCAACGTCGAAGCGTAAACATGCTGAATCAGCATCCCGCCGAATTCCGCCTCGACCCCGTCGTCCCGCAAAAGCCGGCGATTTTGCTCTTGCTGCAAAGCAAGGTAATAAAGGGGAAGCTGAATGGATGGGCCCAAAAAGACGCACTCCGTTTGGAATTTCTCGCTTCCGGATTTGTAATCGATGATTGTGTAATAACGTTTCTCTCCGAGGCCGGTGAAAAGCAATTTGTCGATGCGCCCGGAAAAGGGGTATTCCCTTCCGTCTTCATCCCGCAGAGCGAAGCGGACGGCCTGCTCCGCTTTTTCTTTCGGGGAGACCATTTTCCCAATCCCGACGTCGCGGAGCTTGGAGACGATGCGCCTCAGCCAATGCTTGTAGATCGACAATGAGACTTCTTCTTCTTTGGGGAACTTCCCCGCTTCTTGAAGATAGCTTTCTTTGTATTTCTCCGCCTCGATGTTAAAGCGGCGATCGAAATCCTCTTCTCCGCCGTAGAGAGAAGTCATCATCGCGTGGTTCAGCACGCCCAACAAACGGGACGACAAAGAAGAGACATCCGCGGGGAAGAAAGCGTCCAAAAGGAATTTGAAAGGGCAGGCGATATAACGTTCTAGGCGCGTAGCCGAATGCCTTTTGACTTCGGGATAAAAGGATTTGCATCCCTTCTTGAATCGATGGTCATAACTGAGCAATCCATCGTAAGGTTTTCGGTAGAAGGCATGGTCCAAACAGTCGGCCCGGTAAACCTTCTCGGCTTCTTCCGGATAGTCCCCTTGTTGGTTCCACCGCACCTTCGAAACCGGGAACTTGTCCTTCCATTGCCCTTCCTTCATGAAGGGGGAATCATAGATTTTGTCGTTGAGGTGCTGAATGGGACGGGAGAGAAAAGCGATGCGGTTATAACGGATGAAATTGGTCTTCTTCCGTTTATCGAGTTCCGTCTTCACATAGCTGGGATTGGCCCCCACCGCGGCAAGCTCCCGATCCGACAGCACGCTTTTATCGGAGAAGGAAGAATAGAAGTCGCCGTCTTGGAAATTGGCGACCAAAAAGATTTTCCCAGGGTCGATCGCGCAATCCCTGGACAAAGCCACGCCCGGACTCTTTGCAAGGGGGGTCGCCAAAGAAGAGAAAAGCTCCAGCATGCTCGCATAGGCGAAGCCGAATTCCAATTCGGCGAGCCCATAATGGCCAACGAGTTCGGCGAAGGAGGATAAGGAAGGGTTCTCCTTTTCTTCTTCGGTGAAGGAGAAACTGTGGTTATGCCGAATCCAAGAAACCTTCTCCTTCACGATTGGGTCGGACAAAAAAGGAACGCGGAGGTCCAAACAGCAGGGAAGCTTGAACAGATCCGATGCGATTTGGGCGTAAAAACAGTCCGAATCATCATGGCAGATGATTTGGAAAGAGTCTTTCTCATCCGGGTTTTGCAGGATTTCCTTCCTAAGGTAAGAGAAGATGTAATTGAACTGGTAGAACTTATTGGGGAATAAATAAACCGGGGGCAGGCTCTCCGTTTTGTTCCATTCCACCGCCCCAAGGTCCTCCAAGGACAAAGATTGGTAGGGAAGCCCTTTGCGGCTCAGGAAGCTCACCAGTTCGAAATCGTCCTCCAACTCCAAAAGAAACAAGGGATGGCGCTTCACTTCGAAAAGGCCCAATTCATCTTCCTGCAGGAAATCCCCTTGCCTCAGCCGTGAAAGCAAAGACGACAGCTTTTCGTTCCGCCCGTTGTCCGCGATGCGGAGGAGGGAAAGGTATTTCTTCGCATTGGAATAGGAGATTCCCATCCGCAAAAGAGTGGGCACGGGATCGCTTTTGTAAGTGAAGGAAAGACGGTCCAGCAGATCGTCTTTGCCCCAAATCTTGAAAGACTGCTCCGGATGGGATGATTTATAAGCGTAGAGAAAAGGGACGTATTCCTTCTCGCAGAGAACGATCGCGTTGGCTAAATTCGGAAGTTTCCCCATGTCCAAACGTATTTTAGCATCCCCGCTTCAAAGCAAAGGAAGCACTTGAAGGAAAAAGCCGCCCCCTTTTCGGAGGCGGCCGCGCAAGCAAGAGAAATCAGAGGATCGTGACGCTCCCGTCTGCTTTGATTTGAATTCGATCCCCATCCTTCACCTTCTGCAGGAACTCATCGCCGAGGCTGTCGATCGCGATGAGCCCCGCTTGGTTCCAAACATTGGATAGGATGATCCCCGAAGCGGAAAGCGGGTCGATCGGATGGGAGAAGAGCCAGGCCTTCGGGGCAAGCCCGCGAACGGCGATGGTTTGGATAATCATGCCCCCCGTGGTGGAGCCGATCGTCTCGGGCATGCAAAGGGCCTTGCCCGTGATGTCCTTTTTGTAGAGCTCTTTGTTGTTTTGGTCAGAAACGACGATCTTTTTCGCCGTCGGCATCAAAGCGCTGCTTTGGCAGGAAGCCAAAGTGTTGAATCCCTGATGGGAAACCACGGCCTCCCCCGTCCAGTCGCTGGCGGCGATCACTCTGCCTTGAAACGTTTTCATGCTTATTTGCCCTCCTTTCCGCAGATGAGGGAGAGAATTTCCTCGTCTTTGCGGTAACGCGCCTTGGTGTAGGTGCGGAGCTTATTCGAATTGGTGAGGAGCTTCCTTTTCCCGCAGAGGGGGTTGTCCGCGTACATCAGCGGGCAAATATAGGAGAGGTGGGCTCCACGGGAAAGGAGCTTGGCGCACCGCTCCTCCTTTTTGAATTCCTCCAAAACCGCCGGGGAGGCGGTGAAGACCGTATCGATGGCCAGCTTGCTCCGATGGGCTTCTTTCAGCCCTTCCTCGACCTTGTCGGCCCAGTCCTCCAATTGCTTCAGCGTCAAATGGGGGCAGCCGATGAAGCAACGGTAAGAATCCTCATCCTTTCCCTGCCACATCAGCGGATAGGAGGCGTAAACCCTCTCCAGCTCGGCATCGTCGATGACGTAGGTTTTCGCGTCTTCCTTCAGAAGGGATTCCCCAAGCCTCTTCGCTTCGGGGGTGATTTTGTCGATGTGGTACAAGCCCACCGCCCCATTGCTCGCGCTGGCGGCTCCGAAATCCTTCAAATAAGCGATCGTGTCTTCGCTGGGGAGGTCCTCCAAATATTGGTCCAAGCCATAAACATACGGGACTTCGGCCATGACCTTCATGCCAATCGCCGATCCCAAGATCTGAGCCTCGGGCCTCTTGGTGGTCTTCACGATGACCTTCCAAGTCGCCTTCCTCCCTTCGTCGGTGAGGAATCCGAAATTCGGCGTCTTGCCCAAAATCGCCCCAAACATATCCAGAATGCCCGAATTGCGGTTGCAGCGGGCGCCCAAAACGGAATTCGCGAAGACGACCGCGCTGGATTCGCTCCAGGAAAGGATGTCGCCCTCCTTCGGCATATTCCCCATCTGCTTGAGATAGCAAGTGCAAGAGAAAGCCTTCTCCGGATCCTGGAGGCCGATCTTTTTGAGCTGTTCTTCGTAATGGTCCTGCTGATTGTACATGAAGGATTTGAAAACCAGCTTCTCGATGGGGTTGCAATGGACGTCTTTAAAATCCAAAGGACGGGGATCCATGGTGAAGCCCCCTTCGACCTTGCATCCCGCTTCGATCAATTCGTCCATCAATGGATAGACGGCCTTGAGCAAGCCAAGCCCGAAGCTCGTCACGAAATGGGCCTTCTGATGGGTCACTGCTTTGAGGCAATCGGCTCCGAAAACGTCGCCGTATCGCACCAAAACCTCCATCATTTTGGCATACGTCTCGCCTTTTTTTCCCGCAAGGATGTCCTTTTCTTCCTCGCTGAGGCGCATTTTTGGTTCGTACATGCTTTCTTCCTTTCCTTATAGTTTCATAGCGACTTCATAGGCCCGCCAAATCACGCTGCGGAGATTCCCGACCTTCACGCAATCGCCGACCCAATGCACGTTTCTCGAAGCGGGGAACTTCGGAGCGGGCACGTAGCCGGAAGAGAGGATCACCGAATCGCAGGGCAGTTCCTTTTCCCCGTCTTCCCCCTCCACCACGATGGAGCCGTCTTTGATTTCCTTCAGTTTGGTGGAGAGATAGACGTTCACCTTCTTCCACGCGAAGAAGTCGCGCAGGTATTGGGAATTCGCCATGCAGACCCCGGTTTGCTTGACGAGGTCATCCTTCATCTCGACGATCAAGGGATTCTTGCCGGAAAGATAAAGCTCATAGGCGACTTCGCACCCGGTCAATCCCCCGCCTCTGACGGCGACGTTTTGCCCCACTTCCTGTCCGTTAAGATAGTCGATCGCGTCGATCGCCTTCCCCTCGCCCTTCAAGCCAAATCTCCGGGGATTGGAACCGGTCGCGACGATGAATTCGTCCGCCTTCAAAGAAGAAAGGTCCTTCACCTCGGAACGAAGATGCACGGAGATGCCCAATTCTTTCATCTGCAGCTCATACCAGGCCAACAGCTCGCGGAGCTTCCCTTTGAAGGAAGCCGCACTCGCTGGGACGAAAACCCCGCCCAAACGATCGCTTTTTTCGTAGATCTCCACTTTGTGGCCCCGCAAAGCGGCGACCCGGGCTGCCTCCATGCCTCCGATTCCGCCGCCGATGACGGCGATGTTTTTGGGGCGGGCGGCCTTTTTGATGAAATGGGCTTTGCTGTTCATCGTCTCCGCATTGACCGCACAACGGGCCATATGCAAAGAATCCGAAAGGGTTTGATCGTTGGAAGTGCCTTTATAATGGGCCATGTTGAAGCAGCCGTTGTGGCAGCAAATGCAGGGCCGGATTTCCTCCATTTTCCCTTCTTTGAGCTTGCTGACCCATGCCCCATCCGCCAAGAAGGGGCGGGCAAAGCCGACCGCGTCGATCTTGCCTTCCTTCACGGCCTGGGCCCCGACGAAGGGATCCATCCTTCCGGCCGCGACCACAGGGATCGAAACGAATTTTTTGATGTGCTCCACATCGGCCAAGTTGCAGTTTTCCGGCATATAGATCGGCGGGTGGGCCCAATACCAAGCATCGTATGTCCCGTTGTCGCAGTTGAGCATATCGTATCCGGCGTCTTGGAGATAACGGGCGGCCTTCTCGCTTTCTTCCATGTCCCTTCCGGCTTCTAAATACTCCTCACCGGGAAGGGCCCCCGAGGCGAATCCTTTGGTTTTGGACAGGACCGAATAACGAAGGGAAACGGGGAAATCGTCCCCACATTCTTTTTTGATCGCCTTGACGATTTCCACGGGGAAGCGATAACGGTTCTCGAAGCTGCCGCCGTATTCGTCGCTTCTCTTGTTGATGTATTTCAACGTGAACTGATCCAGCAAATACCCTTCATGGACCGCATGGATCTCCACTCCGTCCACCCCCGCTTCCTTCAAAAGCTTGCTGGTTTTGGCGAAGGCATCGATGAAATGATGGATTTCCTTGATCGTCATCTCCCGGGACGGGACTTTCTCCGACCAACGGTTGGGGCTAGGCGAAGAGGAGGCGCAGATTTTGTCGAAATTCATCACCGGCTTGGAAAGGAAGCGCAAGAAACGGTTGGTATAGAGTTTCTCCATCGCGGGGGAAATGGTAAAGCTGCGCCCGAACCCTGCGGTGAGCTGGATGAACATCTTCGCCCCGTGGGCGTGGATTTCGTCCATGAACGGCTTCAGCTTCCGATACATACCCTTCTTCCGATAAAGCCACTGCCCGAACATCGGATTGTAGACCGGCTGGATGCCCGGGAGGATGAGGCCGACGTCGTGCTCCGCCTTGTCCAAAAGGAATTTGGCGGCTTCTTTGTCGAAGTGGTTGATCTCCATCCATCCGAAAAGCGAAGTCCCACCCATCGAAGTCATCACGAAACGGTTTTTGATCTCGCAGTTCCCTATCTTCCACGGCGTGAACAAGGGAAGCAGTCTTTCGTCCATAAAGAATACTCCTTTATCGTTTCGCCTATTATAAAAGGAAAAAGCCCGTTTGCGGGCAAAGCATGTTTTGCCGATTCTTCAGCGAAGAAGGGAATGCTTCCTCAGAAGATGATCCCGGAGGGTCGCCAACAGAAGCAAGCGGCCATAGAGCAAAACGATGAGGGAAACCGCGAATAGGCAAACCCCCGAAACGGGGGAAGAGGGGAATTGCAAAAGCCCCAGCGTCAGAAGGCCCCATCCGATGGCAAGGAGGATCGAGGAGACGCAGTAGCCGTTCCGAATCACTTTCCAGCTGGAGATGGGACAAAGCAAAACCGGGTTCGGCGTAGGGCCCTGCTTCTTTTTGTAGGCGAGGACGCTGAAAGACAAAACGACTACCCCCACCGCAATCAGGATAAGCCCGAACAGCAAAAACGTCAGCCAAGCGGCGAAATCCTGATAACGGGTTGAGCACAAAGCCAAGGAAAGCCCGACCAACATGGCAAAGGAGGAGAAGGAAAAGCAATAGCACGCCGAATAAAGGTTCCCCACCCCGAGGGCGGCCAAATCCTTTTGCTTGTTGGATAGGAAGAGGTCCTTTTTCATTGCCGCCCATTGTATCCTGCTCAGGACGGGGATGGGAAGAGAATCCAAACCGACTAGGCTAGACACGATGCCCCAAGGATCTGTTTTTGCCCGGATCATCCTGGTAGGATTAGCTTCGATGAACCATCACGCCTTCTATTCGAACTCGACCCCGACCTCTTTTTTGGCGCACCTTAAAAGTTGTTTGACGGACTGCGTTTCCTTTTCCTTCTCCGTATCCTTCATCAAACGCGCGGGGCTGGATCTCTTCTACGACGATTTGCTCGCCGCCCTTCGTTCCGGGGCGAAAGGGAGGATCCTCACCTCGACGTATCAGAATTTCACCGACTGCCACTCTTTGAACCGCTTCTTGGATCTCCAAGAGAAATTCCCAGGCCGATTCGAATGCCATTTGGAGGACTTTAGCTTTGGGCAGGACGGGTTCCACACGAAGGGATACCTCTTCGAAAAGAAAGATGGGACCCATGAGGTCATCATCGGATCCAGCAACATCACTCGCTTCGCCTTGCTCTACAACAAAGAATGGGACGTCTCCATCCTTTCCAACCCCAACGACCCCTTTTTGCTTCAGGTCCGAAGCGAATTCGATGCGCTTTACCAAAAGACGTTCCCCCTTTCCAAGGGCTTGATCGACTCCTATTCCCAAAGGCTCCAATACGCGGTCGTGTCCTGGGACATGGATGAAGCCAATTCCTCCTCCCTGGCCGCCCTCCGCCCGAACCTGATGCAAAGCAAGGCCCTGCGTGAGCTCAGAAGGCAGCGGAGCATGGGGCATGAAAGGGCGTTGGTCGTCGCGGCGACGGGTTCGGGGAAAACCTTCCTGGCGGCCTTCGACGCGAAGAACTTCGACGCCAAACGCCTCCTTTTCGTCGTCCACAAAGACGCGATCCTGATTAGCGCCCAGAAAACCTTCCAGTCCGTATTCAAAACGACCCGTTCCTATGGCCTTTTCACCGGCGAAACCGGAGACGGGGCCATCGACGCGGATTTCATCTTCGCCACCACTTCGATGCTGCGCCTCCACCGAAATGAGTTCGACCCAAAAGCCTTCGATTACATCGTCATCGACGAAGTCCACCACTCCGCGGCGAAGACCTACCAGGACATCCTCCATTATTTCAAACCCGAATTCCTCCTAGGCCTCACCGCCACCCCAGAGAGGATGGATGGGAAATCCATCTACGATTTGTTCCAAAACAACGTCCCCTTCGATTTGAGGCTCCGGGAAGCGATCGAAAACAACCTCATCGTCCCCTTCCATTACTTCGGCATCAAGGACTCGCTTCTGAATTATTCCGAGGAAGCGGTCAAGAACAAAATCGGCGAAATCGCCAAATCCATGTGTGGCCAAGAGAACTGCGCTTTCATCGACGGGCAAATCCG
>DCMK01000009.1:23561-25940 GCA_002321395.1 Caryophanales bacterium UBA1624 | reverse complement strand
AACCTCGCCGATATCTTCGCGAAAAAAGGCTACTCCACCGCCTATTTGGACGGCGGCAATACCACTTCGGAGCGCCTCGGCGTATTCCGCCGACTCGAAAGCGAGGACGATCCCCTGAATCTGGTGTTCGCCATCGACATCCTCAACGAAGGCGTGGACATCCCCTCCATCAACATGGTCCTTTTCCTCCGCCCCACCGAATCCAGCACGATCTTCATCCAACAATTGGGGAGGGGGTTGCGGAAATACCCCGGAAAGGCTTATTTGACCGTTTTGGACTTTATCGCGAATTCCTATCAACGCTCCTGCCAAATCGCCGCGGCCCTTGGTTCTTTGTCGCGCTCGGGGACCGTGGACCAAACTTCTCTGGCGGATGGGGTGCGCACCTCCTTCGCTTCCTTGGACCTTCCCGGGGTGGAAATCCATTTCGACGAAGAGTCGCAAGAAGAAATCCTCCGTTCGATCGAAAAGACCAACTTCAACCGTTTGGACCGCCTCTGCGCGGACTACAGAAAATTCAAGGACTGCTTGGTCAAGCAAGGGGCGATGAAAGAAAGCGATTATGTGAAGCCCACCTGCTATTTGGATGCCTCCTTCGGGACCGATTTCCTGCGCTTTGCCAAATACCCGGATTGCTATGCGGATTTCTTGGCAAAAGCCGATCCCCATTGCGCGCCCTCTTTCCCCGAGGAGTCCCTTGCCGTCCTGCGCTTTCTCAATTTCTTTTTGCCTTTGGTCCGCGCGGAGGAATTCGCGATCCTCTCCTCCTTGCTTGAAGGAGGGAAAACGGAAGGGGAGCTGGAAAAAAGCCTTTCCCAAGACGGCTTCTTCTCCCAAGAGAGATTCCGCCACGCCCTCAACGTTCTGTCCGGGAACGCGGTGGTGAACGCCACGGGCCAAAAGCGCTTGATCCGCTTCGAGGATGGGGAATACTCCCTCGCCTTCCCTTTGGCGAGCCCTTCTTTCGAAGATTATCTCCGCGACGTGCTCGAATACGGACTGTCCCGCTTCCGAAGCGACTTCGCTTCCTCGCTTGAAAAGGAAAGCGCGAGTGGATCCCCCGTTTTCCTGCACCCGTTCGGATTCTATACCCAGCCGACATCCTTTTTGGGCCTCTGCGTCTATTCCCGCGACGGCAAAGCGAACCTGATGCCCATGAGTGGGATCCACTACACCAAAAAGGGGCTTGCCCTCTACATCACCTTGAACAAGGACCTGCAGAAAGAAGAGCGTTTGAAATACAAAGATAAATTCCTCTCGCCCTCTTCGCTTCAATGGGAATCCTCCACCGGGACCACTTTGGATAACGGCAAAGGGAAAAGGCTCCAACAAGAAGGGAAGGCGATGATCTTCGTCCGCAAAACCAAAAAGAGCTGGGGCAGGATGTCCCCCTTCATCTACATTGGAATAGGGGATTTGGAAAACCCGCGGACGTCGGATAACCCTGCGCAAACCCTGCTTTTCGATATAATCTTGGAGAATCCGGTCCCCGAAGCCTACCGTTATGACCTTGGGATCGAAGAAGAGGAAGAATATGCCCCAGCCTAAAACCATCCGCGTCGCCGCCGCCATCTTGATGAATGGGGAGGGCGAAATCTTCTCCGCCGAAAGGGCCTATGGGGATCTGAAGGGAAAATGGGAATTCCCCGGGGGGAAGATCGAGCCCGGGGAGACCCCAGAGCAAGCCATCCGCAGGGAAATCCAGGAAGAGCTTTCCACCCAAATCGAAGTGGAGCGTTTCTTCTGCAACGTGCAATACGATTACCCCACCTTCCATTTGGACATGGACGTTTTCCTGTGCAGGGTCGAAAAAGGATCCCTGCAGACCGCGCAAGGGATCCATATGGGCAAACGCTTCCTTCCTTTGAAGCGCCTCAACGAGGAGGATTGGTGCCCCGCGGACGCTTTGGTGGTGAAGAAGATTCTGCAAGAAGGGATTCAATCCGCGGATGGGATGAAGCTGGCCGAAAGAAGGTAAAGCGCGTTTTTCTCCCCCGCGGCGAACCGGACATAGGAAGAGGCGAAGGAATAGGTGTAGACCACCGCGTCCCCCTCTTCTTTTTTCGTCCCATCCTTTTCCGTCCAATCCGAAGAGTTCGGGGAAAGGGAGAAAACGGGGGTCCCGGTGAAATCGCCATAGGAGGAGACCCTCTTTTTGATGGATAAGGACAACGTCCCCGAAAGGAGGGTCCGGCATTCGATGTAGGAGACCCCTTTCTTCATCTGAAGGGTCCCCTCCCATTCCCCCTTCCCGCGTTGGATGTAATCCCCGTAGAAGAAGACCTCGGATCCCAAAGAATCCGTCAAGGCGAAGGAATAGGAATTGAGGTACTGATTCTGCTCCGTGTCTTGGATGGCGGAGGAGTCCAAAGACCAAGA
>DCMK01000009.1:22139-23466 GCA_002321395.1 Caryophanales bacterium UBA1624 | reverse complement strand
GAAGAGGGAGCCAATGAGGGGCTTTCCTCAAGGGAAGACTCAGAACTCGGGGATTCCGGAGCGGGCCCCTCGGCGCAGGAGGCCAAAAGAAGGAGGGAGGAAAGGAAAAGGAAACCGCGTGCTTTGCTCATGGGAAAACTTTAGGCAAATCGGAACGGGAAGGGAAGATGGGATTCGCCGGAATTCAGCCGATCACTTCCCCGCTGACCTCCTCTTTCTCGGGGGACACTTTCCTTTCCCTCATCAAAGAATCCAAAAGATTGAGCCTCCAGCAGGCTTCATTGTATTCGTGGTTGCTCGAATTCCTGGCCTTGGAAGCATCGACGATCCGCGGGATGCCGATCACCAAAAGGGGAATCGACAACGGCAAAAGCCAAATAAAGACCAAGCCGATGGAAGCCATCACGATCGGGGAAACCATATCCCCCACCGCTTTTTCGTGCCGGGCGTAGGCGTCCGCCTTCTTGGCTTCCTGAATCTGCTTTTCCTTGATCAGCTCCTCGGTGGTCATCGCCCCGTAATCCCTTTTCGCGCCTTCTTTGTCCATGGCTTTTCTCCTTTCGCTTTGCTTGGCTCCATCATAGAGGAAGAAAAGGGAGTGGGCGAATGTTTTCTCATGGTCCAAAACACGGGCTTCCCCCTTCCCCCCTGCCCCGTTTCGTCTACAATTCTCGCCGGTATGAAAGCAAGCGTCGACCTCGGCAACCCGAAAACCTTCAAAACCGTATTGTCGTTGATGATCCCGGCGATGATCTCCCAGTTCATCACCGTCCTCTACAGCATCGTCGACCGCATCTACATCGGGAACCTGCCCGAGAATGGGGCGATATCCCTGGTCGGGGCCGGGGTATGCGGGCCCATCACCACTTTGGTCACCTCCTTCGCCTATTTGGTCGTTTTGGGCGCGTCCCCTTTGTTCTCCATGGCCTTGGGCCAAGGGAAGAAAGGCGATTCCGAGAAGATCTTCTACCACTCCCTGTGGATGCTTTTCGCTTTGTCGATCCTGATCATGGGCCTTTCCTACGCCATGCTCCGGCCGATGCTTTTTTGGTTCGGGGCCTCGGAGGAGAGCTTCCCCTACGCGCAGCAATACATGCTTTTCTTCCTCATCGGCACCATCCCCGCCTTCTTCTCCATCGGCTTCTCCCAGTTCTTGGTCGCCCAGGGGAAATCCCTGCCCGCCATGATCTCCACCATCGCCTCCGCCTTGCTGAACGTCGCCTTGGACCCCTTGTTCATGTACGTCTTCCATTGGGGGATCGCCGGAGCCGCGGGGGCAACCGCCCTCTCTTGGCTCGCCAGTTGCCTATTGGGACTCCTATTCATC
>DCMK01000009.1:21095-22026 GCA_002321395.1 Caryophanales bacterium UBA1624 | reverse complement strand
TTCATCATCCTCTCCACCGACTCGGTCATCCTCATCGCCCTCAACGCGTCCTTGCAGAATTTCTCCTCGGGGAATGGGGATTTCCTCATCGAATGCGCGACCATCGTCCAAGCCTTCTTCTCTTTGGTGACGGGGCCTCTTCTTGGCATATCTAGCGGCACTCAGTCGGTCCTAGCTTTCCTTTATGGGGCCAGGAAAGTCGATTTGGTGAAGAAAGCGGAGCTGCAAATCACCGCCTGCGGCTTGGCCTTCACCTCCGCTTGCCTGGTTCTCTCCCTTTTCTTGGCCGAGCCCTTCGCCCGGCTGTTCCTTTCCTTTTCCGGCGGTGGGGTAAACATCGAGGAAGTCATCTCCCACAGCGCCAAATACATCCATTGGTACATGGCTCCAATCATCCTTCTGACCTTCCAATATACCTTGGTGGACGGATTGACGGGGATCGGGCAGGCCAAATATTCCATTTGGTTCTCCTTGAACCGGAAGGCGGTCCTCCTTTTGCCTCTGACTTTCCTTCTGCCTCTCTTAACCCATAACGCCGAGCTGGCCTTTTTGGCGGAGCCGATCGCCGATGGGGCATCGGGGTTGGTCTCTTTGGTCCTTTGCTCCATCATCTTCCCCAAGGTTTTGAAGAAACGGAAAGAATCCGCCTCCAGCGAATTCGACCTAGACCAGCAGGAAACCGCTCATTGATTGTTCATCGCTGGGGCAAATTCAGCTTCAGGCCAAGGATTCGAAAGCGCGCCTTAAACACACTGGCCGCTTCGCCTCTTGGTTGATAGCGAAAAAACGAATCGATATAATCTAATCGGAAAAAATGCAAGTTCTTGCAAAAAAACCGAATTGAAAACGAATTTCCAAAAAGCTGCAAAAGCTCTGCATAAATAATCGCCCCATAAGCACCATTTCCAATTGCGTTCCGAACCCCATCGCC
>DCMK01000009.1:0-20988 GCA_002321395.1 Caryophanales bacterium UBA1624 | reverse complement strand
GCGGAGTCAAATAGGCTTCCTTAAAACGGAGCATACGGCCTCGCGCCCTTTTTCGCTTCCATGGGCGTCCCGCTCCAGGGAAAGCGGCTGAACGCCCAATCGCGAAAACTCATCGTCAATCCCTCAGCGCCTTTAACCTGACAAATACCATTTTGAAAAAGGGGCTGGCCTTTCTTTAAAACTCTCCTTCCCTCAAAAGCCATGAAAAAAGGGACGCTCGCCGCGCCCCTTATTTGCAAAGTTGATTATTCGCCCTTCTTTTGGACTTCCGGAGCGGAGAGGAACTCCCCTTTGCCGTTGGCGAGGATGGAGACCTCCCCCGAAGCGGAGAATAGATGCACCTTCTCCGGCAGGAACGCCACCTCCATCTCCTCTCCTTCGCCCACCTTCACCCTATCCGGGGCCTCCACGACGATTTGCCGGTTGGACAAAGTCCCGTAGACCTGGGTTTGACTGCCCAGGATCTCGGATAAGGTCGCTTTGGCTTTCAGCCCTCCTTCGGCGAAGAAAAGATGCTCCGGGCGGATCCCCAGAATCGCTTCATGGGTTTTGCCGTCCAAATATTCGGGGCGGATCTTCCTCATCTTCGCCAAAGGCAGGGAGACCTTCTGACCATCGGGGAAAGCAAGCAGAACGGCTTTGCCTTGGCAAAGCAGGCTCACTTCGAAGAAGTTCATCTGAGGGGTTCCCAAAAACCCTGCGACGAAGCGGTTGGCCGGATAATCGAACAAAGCGGTCGGAGTATCGATTTGCTGCACGACTCCCCCGCGCATCACCACGATCCGATCGCCCATGGTCATGGCTTCGACTTGGTCGTGGGTGACGTAGATGAAGGTCGCGTCCAAAGCGTGGTAAAGGCGGGAGATTTCCACCCTCATCTGGGCGCGGAGCTTGGCGTCGAGGTTGGAAAGGGGCTCATCGAGCAAAAACAGCTT
Source organism: Caryophanales bacterium UBA1624 (assembly GCA_002321395.1). Classification (GTDB taxonomy): domain Bacteria; phylum Bacillota_I; class Bacilli_A; order RFN20; family CAG-826; genus Alloenteromonas. The sequence goes on along the minus strand of DCMK01000009.1, from coordinate 20,053 downwards.
CGGCCTCCTTACGATCGCCCTCCCCAAAGCGACCCTTTGGCGTTGCCCGCCCGACATGGCTTTCGGCTTGCGGGAGAGAAGGTCCTCGATCCCAAGGATCTTCGCGGCCTCTTGGATGCGCGCGGAGATTTCCTGTTTGGAATAATGGACCATCTTCGTCACCGGGACCGGGGTGGTCGAGGCGATGTCGTAGGCCTTTTGGTAACGCTTGAGCTGCGCTTGCTTCTCCTCAGGGAACAGCTTTTTGCTTTTTTGGATTTTGGCGATTTGGCGCTTCAGATAGGCGACGTTCTTTTTGTCGATCTCATAGACCGGCTTCCCCGATGCGTCCAAAACCTTTTCCTCGATTTTGGTGTTCTTGAGCCCAAAGGCCATGTTCTCGTAGGCCGTCATATGGGGGTAGAGGGCGTAGTTTTGGAAGACCATCGCGATGCTCCGGTCCCCGGCCTCAACCTTGTTCATCCTCTCCCCATCCATGATCAGATCCCCGGATGTGATGTCCTCGAGCCCCGCGATCATCCGGAGGGTCGTGGATTTCCCGCATCCGGACGGGCCGACAAAGACGATGAATTCCTTCTTCGTGGACACCAGGTTGAAGGAAGAGACCGCCTTCACCTCCCGCCCCTTCTTCTCCCCGGGGTAGACCTTGCAAACGTCTCTGAGAATCAGTTCCATGCTTATTCGATTGCGTCCTTCAGCGCGTGGGAAACCCCATAGGAAGTCGCCCCCAAACCGACCGCGTCCTCGAGAGTCGAATAGGAAACGTCGGGGGGATAGCAGGGATCGAGGAATTCGCCTTCGACGGCCTTCCGGTAATCCTCGCCGAACTCCTTCACCCTCCCGGAGAGGAGGATCTTGGTCACATCGAGCAGGCAGGAGCAGGAATAAAGCACCCTCCCGACCCCGCGGGCGGTGGAAAGGATATAACCCTTCGCCTCGGCGTCTTCTTGGTAAAGGGAAAGCAGATCCTTGAAATGGATCTCCCTGCCGAGCTTTTCTTTGAAATGGAGCTTCAAAGCGCGCAGGGAGGCGAACTCATCAAGCACCATCTCCTTCCCTTCGAAGTTGGTCTTCAGCAAGCCGAATTCACCCGCGTATCCCTGCTCGCCGAGGAAGCATTCCCCGCGAAGCAGCATCGCCCCGCCGATGCCGTTGTCCAAAGAAAGCAGCATCGCATCGTCGACTTTCTGCAGAGCGCCGAATTGCTTCTCGCCCAGCAAAGCGAATTTGATATCGTTGTTGACGAAGATGTTGGCGTCTTTGAACAGCTTCCCGAACTCGCGGACCAAAAAATCCTTGTCCGCGAACAGATCGGGGTCGAACTGCGGGGAAACCGCGAGCTCGCCGGTTTTGGAATTGACCCTCCCGGGCCAGCAGATGACGATTTCCTTCAAAGGGATGGGGCGGAAACGCTCTTCCATCAAAAGGGAGGAGATCGAGCACACGATGCCGTAGACGGCCTGGACGTCGTAACGGGAGACCTCAACCGCGGCGGCGGCGAGGGTTTCTTTCTTGATGTTGGAGATGGTGATCTTGGCTTGGTAGTTGGCGATGGCGACCACCACGATCAAACCGAAATTCCCGTTGACGCAGTAACGGACCTGCTTCCTTCCCCGCCCGGAGGTGGACACCCTCACCTCTTCGGCGATGACGCCCATCCTGCGCAGCCCGCCGAGGATCCCGCTGAGGGCGGAATTGCTCAATCCGAGCTTAGAGGAGAGCATCGTCCCGGAGGAAGGCTCTTGGGCCAAGATGGAAAGAACGAGGGCGTTGTTCTTCTTCCGGTTGTATGCTTGGGTCTTCCCTTGTTCCTGGGAAGGGATCGTTTTCTTTTTCATCAGTCATTTCCTTTTGTGAGATTGTCGAATAAGCTGGGGCATGAGACGTAGACGAATTCCCCTTCGTTCCCCGGGGCGAATTCGCTGACGGAGTCGCTGGAGGAGATTTGGAAATCGACTTCGTTGGCGTTCCCCACCCTGCTGGAGCGGATGTGGACGTTCTCCACGCGCCCCCCGGGGAGGACGCTTCCGGAGAAAAGCCCGACCCAGTTGGAAGCGAAGATCTGGCTCCCTTCCATCCTCAGGTCGCAGCACTTCCCACCGAAGGAGCCGAAGAAGCCGACCCCGTAAAGGGAGGAACGGTAATTCCAGTTCCCCGGATAGGTGGCCTGATCAAGGGTCAAACCAAGCTCATTCTCCACTTTCCCTTGGTTCCCCGCGCCGAAGTTCTTGATGAGGTGATTGTTCCCATAGATCGTCGCCAAGAAGGGATGCGCATCGTAGCCGATCGAATAGACCTTCATCCCGGAGAAGTCCAAATCGCAGTCGAGGATGTAGACCTTCTCTTTGGCGTAGTTCTGGAAGCGGCTTTCCTGGAAATCAACCACGTTGAACAAAGAGAGGAATTGGTCCATGGAGGAAATCACCACCGCATCCCCGTTTTCCTTGAGGACGCTTTCCTTGGTGTAGGGAGCGTGGTCCACGTAGCAGGCGGAGGAGGCGTAGAGCTTGCCCTCCGCTTTGTTTTGGAAGTGGAAGGCGACGGATTGGTTGGGGGAGGAAAGGATCAGGGAGCTTGGGAAGCGGATCTGATTCCCCGAGACTTCCTTCGCCTCCACTTCCTTCCCCGAAGCGAAGAAGGTATAGGCGGAGGCCTCTTCCCCCTCCGGCAGGTGGAACGTCAGATCGCGTTCCTCCCCAAGATAAAGAAGATTCGCGTCGGGGGAATCCTCCGTCAAAACCGAGGGGATCAACGTGAACGTCGCGACGGAAGACAAAGAGGAGGAGGAGGCTTTGATTTTGATCTCCCCGCCTTGGCAGGCGTCGCTGATGCGGAGCTGATCCCCGTCCAAGCGGACCCCCTTCACGCGTTTGGGGAGGGAATAAGTGACTTTCTGCTGGGAGGAAAGGGGGAGGACGTTGGCCTTCAATGTGTAGGCATTCCCGGCATAGAGGGTCTTCTCCTGCTGGTTCCAATCCAAAGCCTCGCCTTTGGAATAGAGGGTGAGGAGGATGCTGGAGGAATAGGTTTTCCGATCGACTTCCAAACTCGCCGTGACGATGACTTGCCCCGGCTCCGCCCCTTCGGTGATCAAAACCCCGTCTTCGATCTTCGCCCCCGATCCAGAGACGGAATAAACCACCTTGTCTTGGTATTCCTCCTGCGAGGAAGAGGGGCTGATCGCAACCGACAGGGGGAAGGATTCCCCGATCGTCGCTTCGCTGGGCACGCCCAAAAGGGAAATCGCGGCGATGCCGGAGAAAACGAGGTTGTTCTTCAAACACGGCAAAGAAGAGGAGAAGGACCAAACCCCCTCGTCCCAGTCTTCTTTGGGGAATTGGGAGGCCTCCTCCGCGGAGGTATAGCTTTGGCTCTTCAAAGCCGGGATCCCTTCGCCTTGGAAGGGGAGCTCTTGGTCGGTCAGGCTGAAACAGGAGGAGATTTCCCCGAGGTTGTTCCCGACGAATCCCCCATAGGCGCGGTCGCCTTTAATGGATTTGACGTAGGAATAGCATTGGGAGATGGTCCCTTGGTTCTGCCCGACGAACCCGCCGAGGTAACGGAAGATGCCCTCCCCGGAATAAGAAGAGAGGGAAGAGCCTTGGTAGAAGCAATTCTTGATCGTCCCATCGTTGGATCCGACGAATCCCCCCACGAAGGAACGGAAAGAGGAATCGGTCCCATAAACCCCGAGGTTCTCGATCAAAGCCGTCGAATAGACGTATCCAAATAAACCCGCGTTGTAGGCGCTTTCGTCGCTGCGGTTCATCCAAAGGCCCCGGATGGAATACCCACCCCCATCATAAGTGCCTTGGAAGGAATCCAAGAACGCGGTCCCATCGGCCACGTCGCGGTAGGACCCGATGGGCTTCCAGCCCCTGCCTTCGTCATAGCCCTCCCCGGAAGAAGAAAGATAGGCCGTCAAATCGATGTCGCCGGTCTGGACGTAATAGCCCTTCAAGGCTTCGCGGCTAGAGGAGATAGAGGCGAGGTCCTCCGGGCTTTGGATGAATTTGGTCGCGACGGACAAAGTCACGTTGACGTTGTTCCTCGCGGTCACCAAGCTCACCCGGTGCTTGCCGTAAGATAAGGAAGACAAGGCGGAAGAATGGATCAGGACCTTGCTCAAGGACGCGTCGAATTCGAATTCCGATTCGGAAAGGATCCGGCCGTCTAAAAGAACGCCGAGAAACTCCTTTTCCGGATCGGCGATGTTGTCCGGATAAGAAAGGAAATAGGCGACGGGGTTGGCGCTTCCGGATTCGAAGTAAGCCAAATCCCCCTTCGCGGAGACGAGGTCGTCCACCGCGGCGGTGAAGGTTTTGCTCGCATGGAAATCCCCGGATGTTGCCGTGACGACGAAGCTCGTCCCCTCTTCGACCCCTTTGGCGAAGGAAACGACCCCGGAAGAGGAATCCAAGGATATCCCGGGAACGCTTCCTTCCAGCGCGAAGGAAACGGCCTTCCCGTTGGTGCAGCTGGCGTAGACCCGGTCCCCAGAAGAAAGGCGAGAGGTCAAGTTGGAGAAGACCACTTCCCCCTCTTCTTCGGGCTGGGTGAGGGTCAAAACGACCGCGTTGCTTTCCTTCTTCCCGGCGACGGCTTTATAAAGCAGCTGGGTTCCCGCGGGGATTTCCTTCCCGTATTCGATCAGCCCGCTGTTGGAATCGAGGCTCACCCCAGAAGGGACTGAGCCGATGAAGCGATAAGAGGACGCCTTGCCCCGGGATAGGGTCACGTAATCCCCTGAGGAGATGTCCTTCTCCGAGAAGTCGAAAAGCAATTCCCCTGAGGAAGCGGAGTTACAGGACGCGATGCCCAGGCAAAGGGAAAGCGCCCACAAAGCAGAAACGTTCTTTTTCATCCTTTCAAACCTCCCGCGTTGGTGTTTTCGATGATTTTCTTTTGGAAGCAGGCATAGAGGACAAGCACCGGGACCACGGCGACGATCATGGTCGCGAAGATGGCCGGGGGATTGCCCGATTGGGCTTCCTGGATGTTATAGAGGCCCACCGCCAAAGTCTGATGGCTCGGCCAGAAAAGGAAAGGGGTGCTGTAATCGTTCCACAACGTGATGGCCTGCAGGATGCAGCAAGCCAAAATCGGGCCCTTGGCCATCGGGAGCATGACTTTGAAGAAGATCTTGAAGCGCCCGGCCCCATCCATGGAAGCCGCCTCCGCGTAGGACCAGGAAATCGACTTGAAGGCGCTGTAGAGCATGACGAAGTTGAAGCCGAAGCAGCCCGAATAAAGGAAGAGGATGCCCAAAAGGGAATCGTCGATCCCCAAAGTCTCCATCATCACCACTTGGGAAGGGAGGGTGCCCACGATCGGAACGACCATCGAGAAAATAGCCAATCCGTAGATGAGCTTCGATCCTGGGAATTTGTATTTGGCCAAGCAATAAGCGGCGCAGGCGGAGAGGAAGACGTTGATGGCCGTGCCCAAGGTCGTTACGACGATGGAGTTGAGGAACATGCTCCAAACCGTCTCCCCATCGATCTCAAAAGTCATGATTTCAATGAAATTCTTCCCGTAGAACTCCCTCGGCCACCCGAAGACGTTGGCCGCGAAGTCGGCGCCCGAACCATTGAAATCGTTGCCGGATTTGAAGGAGTTCAGAAGCATCCAGCAGAAAGGGAAAAGGAGGCTGATGGCGTAAGCGAGGAACAGCACGAAGACGAACCACTTCGTCAAAGCGAAGGTGAGGTTCTTCCTTCGGCGCCTGGGGGCGGGGGCATCCGCCAAAAAACTCAAATCTTCCATATCAGTAATCCACGTCCTCGTATTTCTTGCTCATCACCTTGCGGGTGAAGAGGATCAAGGGCGCCCAGATGACGGAGGCGAGCAAGCCCTCCGCGGCGGCTTCGCAATATTGGGCCGGCCCAGCATCGGGGCCCGCCGCATTGAAGATATCCAAGGCGATGGTCCCCGTATATCCCAAATCCCCCGTGAGCAAATAAGGCTGCAGATAAAGGGTCAATACATTGGTCATTCCGAGGACCACCAAGGTCACGATGGTCGGCCAAATGCAGGGAATGACGATTTTGAACAATTCCTTCCACGGGCCCGCGTGGTCGATGCGTGCGGATTCGAAAAGCTCCTTCGGGATCCTGCCGATGGCGCCGGAGAGGAGGATGACGTTATAGCCGATCCCCGCCCAGACGCAGTAGAGGATGACCATCCATTCTGAGCTAGGCCATTTGGCGAAGAGATCGCCCAAGCCGATGTATTGCCATGGGGCTTTGAAAGCGAAGGTCAAAGCGACGATCGGGATGATGTTGGGCAGGAAGAAGATCACCCGGAAAAGATTCGCCAGCGGCATCTTTTTGGAAAGGAAATAAGCGAAGAGGACCGCCAAAGGCAAAGAGACGAAGATGGTGATGAAGCCGATGAGCAGCGAATTGAGCAAAATGACTTGCGAGGTGTTGAGCCAAGGGACGCCCGGGACGGTGACGGTCGATTGGAACAGCTTCCGGAAGATGGATGCGAATTGGTCGAACCCGCACCACTCATACGCACCGGTGCGGTTATTCCCACGCTGGAAGGCGTGAAGCAGCGAATTGATGTTGACGAAGGACCACGTCAAAACGAACTGCAGGACGGGGTAGGCGAGCAAAATGGCGACGAAGATGTAGTCCTTCGCCTTCCCCGGGAGGCGGAACCTCTTTCCGCGATGAGGCAAGCTCTCTTCCATATCAATTCCCCTTCCGCGTCAGGCTTACGTTGTCGACGTCGATGGCGTTCCCGTTCCCAAAGAAGCGAAGGCGCAGGGAATAAGTCCCCTCGGGCGCGGTCAAAGTTTCTTGGTAGCTCTTCCAGGAAGCGGAATCCAAATCGATGCGGACCGTCTGGATTTCATCGGCCTCATACGAGCCCAGGAAAGCGACTTCGGCGTATCCGCCTTGCCCCTTCGCGTCGAAACAAAGCTCATGGACGAATCCATCGTAAACCGAATCGACGGTCTGCTCCAAATACCCAAGCCCAGAGATCTCGGCCCCATAGGAGGAGTTCTGGCCATAGGTTCCGCCGCGAGCGTAATTGTTCTCCCCTTCAGCCTCCCCGACGATCGCGTATTTCCAACCATAGTTATCTTGGGGGTGGGAAGAGAGGTATTCGAAGTCCCCGTTGGCGATTTTGTCCACCTTCGGATAGGAGACCGGGGAAGAGGGATAATCCGACAAAGAAGCCCCGGAGACGGTGACGGAGGCATCGTGTTCGGTATAAGGCTGATCCATGAAAGGGCGGTACATCACCCAATCCACGTACATATAGTCGGTCTCGAATTCGCTCATGCCGACGAACCCGGCGTTGTTGGGGAACCAGTTCCCCAGCCAGATTCGGGTCTCCAAATCCGGGATGAATTCACGGTTGACCGCGGTGACCACCCCATCGACGTAGTAGACGATGCAGGCGGGATCGGTGAACCAATCGAAGCCGAAGGTATGGAATTCCCCATCCGACAAGCTGACGGGGGAATCCTCTTTAAAAGAAGAGACGTCGACGTCTTCGCTGATGTTGTATTGCTCGGTAACGTAATTGGTGTTGAGGACGTTCTTGAAGGAAATGACGCTGCTGCTTTTCCCGCCGGGGAGCTCGATGTCGATCTCGTGGTTATCATTGACCCCGGATTCGGTGGCTTGGTTGGCGTAAGTCCAGAACGCCGTGCAAGCGCCAAGACGCGGCAGGACTTTCATCCGGACTTGATACCGTCCCGGACGGGTGCGGAATTTCGAGATCAATGCGGCCCCCGTGTTGCGCCCATCTTTCAGCGTGCCCACCCCAGAGATTTCGTCTTTGGCGTAATAAAGCCCGTTCCCGCGCAGGATCAGAACCCCATCGTCGGTATAGGAGACGTTCCCGGGGACGACTCCCCCGTTGCCCGATCCCCAAGCCCCGTCCCCAATGGTCCAAAGCTCCGAATCGACCCCGCCGGTAAAATCGTCGAAAACGGCGTTCTCGTCATCGAACTTCGCCCCAAAGCTCAAGGGCAAATCGTCCCCGGAGGCGAGGCTTTCGTCAATGGACAACCCCTCGGAGCTTCCTTTGGCTTCCCCTTGGCCGCAGGAGGGCAGGCAAAACAAAGAAGCGGAAAGGCAAAGCAGGACGGCGAATCGGGTTTTCATGCGTGATTTCATCTTCATAGGTTAAAATATTGTAACGCAACTGGAAGCGCTAACAAGCCATTTTTCTTAAAGTTTAAAAATAGGTTTTGTTTTTGAATTTTCCGCTATTTTTTTCTCCGCTTATTCTTATAATAAAGAACAAAACAACGCGTTTTTTCACGAAGTTAGTAAATGGGAGGTAGCTTTATGAAAAGAAAAACCACGATCATCGCGGCCGCATTGGCGGGGCTATTGCTTTCCGGAATGGCCGGATGCAGCCAATCCGGCGGCGGGGACAGCGACGTCCTTCGGATCGTCTGCCTGAACAAAGGCTACGGCAAAGAATGGATTGAGGACTTAGCGGGGATTTGGGAAGAGCAAAACCCGGGGAAGAGGATCGAATTGGACGCCAACGCCCAAGCCTCCACCCTCATCAGCAAGCACCTGGCTTCCAAAAACAACTCCGATGACGTCTACATCTCCGTCGGCAAGAACTGGCTCACCTACGCCGGAAGCGGCAAATTCGCCCCTTTGGACGACCTGATGGAAGAAGAAGTCGACGGGGCCAAAGTCAAAGATCGCGTCAACGCCGAATTCGCTTCCTCTTTGAAGCAAACCGGCAACGATGGGCAGGAGCATACCTACCACCTTCCCTGGACCCGGGGCATCGGGGGCATCTACTATAACGCCAAATTGCTCCGCCAAGTGAAAGGGTGGGAGAACAAAGTCCCCAGCACCACCGCCGAGCTTCTGCAGTTGGTCTCCGACATCAAAGCCGCCAAGCTCACCTCCGGGGTCAACTTGGTGAAGCCCTTCGTCTACACCGGGGCCAACACCGACTACTTCGATTACACGGTCCTTTCCTGGTGGGGGCAGCTCGCCGGGAAGGAAGCGATCTCTTCTTTCTTGGAATACTCCTCCGCGGAAGCTTTTGACTACACCAAAACCGACGGGGCCTATTCCAAACTCAAGCAAGCCACCGAGACCTGGTATCAGATCTTCGGCGATTCCAGCAACTACGTGGATGGCTCTTTGTCCAAGTCCAACGACGCCGCTCAGCAAGATTTCCTCAACGGAAAGGCGGTCATGATGATGGACTGCGACTGGATCTACAATGAGATGCTCAACTACAACACCAAAGACCATACCCTCCCCGCTTCCATGGAACTCGCCATGATGGAGACCCCCACCATCACGGGGGCGGTCTATCCCAATACCTATTACGTCGTCGGCGACGACCAATATATGGCGATCCCCGCCTCCTCCGCCCACCAAGAAGACGCCAAATCGTTCCTGAAGCTCGTCGTCTCCAACCAGGGCTGCCAAACCTTCTTCGAGAAGGCCCACGGTTTCTTGGCCTATAACTTCACCCCCACCTCTTCCGGGGACGCCTACATGGATTCGGTTTTGAATGTGCGCTCCTCCATGGGCGATTGCTTCACCAAATATTCCCCAAGCCCCCTTTACATCAATGGGAACCTCGACATCTGGGGAAGCGCGGCCCTACGTCCCTTCTATTCCCTCCTTTCAAGCTCTTCCACCGTCGAATCCGAATTCGAGAAAATCAAAACCACCACTTCCCAATCTTGGGGCGAATGGGTGAAGAACTGGGGCGAATGAAATGCCTTTGAAACAGCAAATCGACGCCGTCCTTCCTTTTTTGGAACGCGCAAAAGAGGGAAAGGCGGTCGCTTTCTTAGGGGGTCAGAAAGTCTTGGCCTTCCCGCAGAAGAGGGGCGATTGCCGCTATCCCTACGGGGAAGACGGGCTTCTGCTTTGGGCTTGCTCCTCCGGCTATCTCTACAGCGCCGAATCCTCCTTCCATATCTTTGAGAAGAAAGAAGAGGGCAAACAGCCCGTCCTCTGCTTTTATGGGGGATGCAAAAAAGGGCAGTCCTACGACCCCGTCTCCTTGACCGGAGCGGGGAGAAGGAGCTTCGTCGATGGGGAGGGGCGGTGCTGCCTCTTCACCCCAAATTACGCTTTGTACTTCGTGAGGAAGGACTCCATCCTCTACGCGCTCCGCTGCTTCGTAGGAAAAGACAAAGCCCTTTATTTCTCTTTGTTCTGCCGCAACGAAGGCGGGAAAGAGGAAAACCTTGAGCTCGTCTCCTATTTCAACCCCTTGCTTTGCCATGGCGGGGAAAGCGAAGAAAACAAATGGTTCAAAAAGTCCGTTTCTTCCAAAGAAGGGTTCCTCTTCGAAACCGTTGAGGACATCAGCCGGGAAATCCACCTCCGCCACAAAGGGTTCCTGCAAAGGAACTTGCCGAAGGAAGCGGAAATCGAAAGCACGACCTCGCGCCTTGATTTCTCTTACGGAAAACAGGAATACATCGGCATCTCCCCTTGCTTGGACCAAGGCCATTTCCAGCAGGATAAGACCGTCACTTCTTTCTCCGACACCGCGATCGCCTCCGACATCGTCCGCTTCCGATTGAAAGGAAAAGAAGAGTTCTCCCTCCATTACCGTTTCTCCACCCTCAACCAGGCGGAGGATTTCTCGGAAGAGGAAGTGGAACGCCAGCTCCAATTCAAGCAAAAGGAGCACGATTCGGTTTTCCTCTCCCCCACCGCTTTGTCCTTCCACTTCGAGGAAGAGGGGCCAAAGGAGCAGGAAATCGCCTCGTTCAATTCCTTTTTGCCCTTCTTGGAAGAACAAGTCCGTTATGGGGCCCTGGCCAAGGATTCCAGCGGATCTTTGCTCGGGGTCCGCGACGTGGCCCAGATGATCGAGGGGGCTTTGATCTACGACCCCATCCACTGCCGGGCCAAAATCAAAGAGCTCTTCGATTTCGAATACCAAAACGGGAGGTTCCCCCGTCAATATTCCCTCCCCAGCGGCAACGAAGACCCCCGCATCGACGACCGCGCCTTCATCGACCAAGGGCAATGGGTCATCTCGATGCTCTACAGCTACCTCAGCTTTACCGGGGATGCCTCGATTTTGGAGGAAGAGGAAACCTTCTATCTCCCCATCGGAGGGAACAAGGCCCACAAAACCGAGGAGACCTCCACCCTTTACGATCACCTCAAACGGGCGACCTCCTATCTGCTCTCCAACCTCGATTCCGACTCCGGATGCCTCCATATTCTTTATGGGGACTGGAACGACGCGGTCGATGGGCTCGGGACCAGCAGCGATCCTTCTCGCCCCTTCGGCAACGGAGTCTCCGCGATGGCGACGTTCCATCTCGTCAAAAACCTTTTGGAGATGAGCCGAATCGCCTCCGCGAAAGGGGAAGGGGAATATGCGCAAAGCTTGCTGAGAATCCGCGAAAAGCTCATCCTCGATGCGAAAAAGACGCTTATCGAATCCAAAGGCGGGGAGCTTCGGATCATCCATGGATATGGAGAAAACGACTCCTTCCGGGTCGGCTCCTTCTCCGACGTCGATGGGAAAAGCAGAGTCGGAGTGGCTTCCCCCGCCTACTACGTGATCGGGGGGCTTTACCAAGGGGAAGAGGAAATCAAGTCGTCCATTCTCTCCGCCTATAAGAAGCTCGATTCCCGTTACGGGCTTTTGACTTTCTCCCCCGGCTTCGGCCCGGAAGCGCATAAGGTCGGAAGGATCGTCAACCTCCCCATCGGGACCGCGGAGAACGGCTCGGTCTACATCCACGCGTCCATGTTTGGGGTCTCTTCTTTGTTCGAGCTCAATGAGCCGGAAGCGGCCTTCGCCCAATTGGAAAAACTTCTCCCCCTCAACCATGAATTCGTCTCCACCACCCCCTTCGTCATGCCCAACTCCTACATCCATGAGCCTTCCATCCAAGTGGACGGGGAATCCATGAACGATTGGTACACGGGATCCTCGAACACCTTATTGAAGCTTTTGGTCAAGGATCTGTTCGGCTTCCGCCCCTCTCCGGATGGGCAGGTATCCTTCTACCCAAGCCGTTTCTTCCCGTCTAAAGAAGCCGCCATGAGGCTCTCCTTCCAGGGACGCCCGGTTCGCATCCATTACCAAAACCAAGGCAAAGGGAAACGTTCCATCCTCGTGGACGGGCAGCCCCAGGATCTAATGCCGAATCCCGCGGGGATCTTGGGCTTCCGTTTGGACGCCCCTTCCTTCTCACTCATCGAAATCATCGACTGAAAAGATGGCATCCGCTTCGCACGGATGCTTTTTTGTTTGCCAATATGTAAAACTTTATTTGACATAAGGTTTTACAATTTGATTTTTGGAAATCTAGTCCCCATCGATGTTTTTCCGTTTTTTATGTCAAATCCTGTCAAATTTTGTTTTACAGAATGTAAAAGATTGTTTTACATCGAACGCCATTCTTTGGCGTCCATGTCGAGGCAAAAGAAGCGAAAAGCAGAGGGTTTTAGCCAAAAACATCCGATCGCAACGCGGCTTTCAGGTTTTATCTGCACTTACTCAACAACATATGCACAAGGTTTACAAAAATGTAAAAGATTCTTTTACATCCTTCCATTTGACAGGATAAAACGACGGAAAATGACATTTTAAGAAATTCGATGGCATCGTGCTTTTTTGCTATTTTGACACTTTAAGTACCATAAAAATGACATTTTAAAAATCGGATGTTATAATCCCAAAGGAGGTTGTCTATGAATCTTGGATTTGAAAGTGAAAATATCGAATTTAAGGAATCGTTAGCCGAAAAAGACGAAGCCCTAAAAGACATTTGTGCCATCTTGAACAAGAAAAGAATGGGGACGTTGTATTTCGGCGTCAAAAACAACGGAGACATCGTGGGAGTTGAAGTCGGAGCGAAAACCGAATCCGATTTTGCCATGCGCCTTTCTCAGACGATCCAGCCAGCCCCTTTTTACTCCATCGCTTTAAACAAAGACAATGAAGGCCGCTGTTTCCTCGAAATTAACTTCGAAGGGAAAAACGTCCCCTATCGTTACAAAGGAACATATTACCTGCGCAACGGGGAAAGAAGCGAAGTGATGCCTTCCTCCGTTCTAGAACGTTACATCCTCGAAAAGCAAAAGGATTACTCCTTGTGGGAAAACAGCCCCAGCGAAGCCACCATATCGGATTTGGATGAAGACCTGATTGCGTCGGTCCGCAAGACAGCCAACGAAAGCAACAAACTAAAAATCCTCAGCGATACTCCAGAAGGTATTTTAAAAGAGCTCCGTTTGCTGACAAAAAACGGAGAAGTCAACAAAGCGGGAGAAGCCCTCTTTTCGAAGTACCGTCCCTATGCGGTAAAATTTGGCATCGTCGCTGACGACAAAGGATTGGATTATCTCCAAATGGAAAAAGCCTATGGGAATATTTTCCAATTGATCGATGAGAGCTTTGCCTTCGTTTTAAATGCGATTTCCTTCCAGCCGCTGAAATCCGCCACGGCCATCCAGCGAGAGATGATTCCGGAGATTCCGCGCCCCGCCTTGCGCGAAATCATCGTCAATATGTTCGCGCATTCCGACTACTCATCCCCCATGGAGCACCGGATCACCGTCTATCAAAACCGAATCGAATTCTACAATCCTGGGCTGTTCCCCGCCAACGCGACCCCAGAGGAGTTCGCCAACAAAGAAATCGACCCCGTCGATAAAAACGGGAAAATCCTAAAAGTGCTTTTTGGCGCGAATTATATTGAACATTTCGGAACGGGATTCACCAAAGTCTTCCAAATATTCGATAAAGAAAAAATAACCTATGGTTATCGGGAGAATCAAAACGGATTTTGCTTCATCATATACCGAAAAAACCGCTATTACATCGATGAATCCCTGTCTGAGTATTCCAAAGTCATGAGCGTCATGCAGCAGGACAACTACGTCACGGTAGAAAAAATCGCCGAGCTTCTGGGCAAATCGAAATCGACCATTTCCCGTTATGTCAAAACGCTCCAAGAAGACGGGAAGATTTCCCGCGGAGATTCCAAAAAATTCCCCAGATGGGAAATAAAAAAATAATCCCGATAAGCATCAAGCAAAATGACATTTTAAGAAAATCGATAACACCGTGCTTTTTTGCTATTTTGACACTTTAAGTACCATAAAAATGACATTTTAAAAATCAAACCTTTTTTGACGCGAAAAAAGCGGCGGTCACCCGCCGCTGAATGTCAAAGAATCTTTTACTGCACGCAATAGGTTTGGATGTAGTCGAGCTTGGCTTGGGCGCCTTCGGAGGGAGTGATCCCATAAGAAAGCAAGGACATTTCCTGATCGGCGGTCAAATAGCCAAGATCGGATCCCGTGTTGTTCTTATGGGCGGTTCCGAGGGTGAGATCTTTCCCGTTTGCCGTATAGGCATCGTTATAAAGATAAGCATCCAAGGCTTTGCTTTGGTTCACCGTGATGGCCGCGAGATGGATCGGCTGGCCCAGGTCGGAACGCACATTGCGGACGACGAAGCAAAGGCGGACGTTCTTGGCCGCTTTCGCCCCGGCGTTGAGGGCTAAGCCAGCGGCAGTCCCACCGGCGCTTTCGATGCTCCCGGCCCTGGTGATCACTTCCCCCCCTCCGCCAAAGGTCAAACCCGTGGAGGTTTTGGCCACCGCGCCGGAAAAGATCCGGTTATCGGCGTCGGTCGCGTCGAGCCAAGTGGTTCCTTGATCGGTGGAATAAAGGACATAGCCGAAGAAGCTTCCCTCTTGTTCAGCCCAGTAAACATGAAGGTCTTCCAAGGAGGCGATGTCATACTGCATCATCAAGCCCACGCAGGCTTCGGAGGCATCGTCACCACTATTGTGGGATTGGGCATAGCTAGCCACGCCGCCCCACACCGAATCCTCGGTAGACATAGTGAGGAGGTTGCCGTTGACGTCGTCGAGGGTCTTGACGGGATCGCTGTCTTCCGAACTCGCCCCAAATAGATAACGGCCCTGCCAAGAATAATAGGCGTCCTCGCTGCCCGCGCTTTCCGTGTTTTGGTAGCTGACCGCCCAGCGGTGCTCCGATTTCCCATCCACGGAGAAGGAGAAGCCATTGTTCTTCCCATCCGCGGTCTTCAGAAGGGTTTTGCCGTTGGCAAAGGAATCCGCGGCGACTTTGTTGTAGCCGAAGGCGGCGTAGACATATTCGTTGTCCTCCACCTTTTCGAGAACCCCATAGGCTTGGAAGGGCGAGGTGAAGGCCGTTCCAGAAAGGGCGATGGCTCCGGTAAGGGATAAAGCGGCGACGCCCACAAGAAGGAGCATTTTCGTTTTTTTCATGTTCATGCCTCATGAAGCGGGTAACCGCTTACATCAATGGCAACATAATACAGCAAAAACACAGGAAGGGTATTTGATTTTTAACTTTGTGAAATATTTAGTTGGCAAAACAGGCTTCGTCGGCTTCCCCAAGGTATTTCTCCAAGGCGGAGAGGATCTTGAGGGACTCCCCTTCATCCTGCATCTCGGCGAAGATGCGGAACTTGGGCTCGGTGCCGGAAAGGCGGATCAAAACAAAGCAGCCATCGGCGAATTCGTATTTGTAGTTGTTCTGGATGCGGCTCGTCCTCAAAAGCGGAAGATGGAATGAGGGCTCATGGGAGGCGATGTAATCCATCATCGCATCCGGGGAGGAGTGGAAGGAATAAGAATCCTCGTGGAAGAAATGGCGGTACCCCGCGAATTCTTTCACTTCCTTCACGATTTCGGAGACCTTCTTCCCCATGACCGCGACCATCTCGATGAAAAGAGCTCCGGAAAAGGAGGAATCCTTGCCGAAGAGATATCCGCGAACCGTCAGCCCGCCGCTGGATTCCCCACCCATGAGGGCATCGTGCTCTTTGATGCCAGCGGAGATGTTTTTGAATCCGACGTCGACCGCATAGCATTTTTGGCCAAGCGCCTCAGCCACGTCGTCGATCAAGGAAGAAGTGGCGACGTTTTTGATGATATCGCCCTTCATGGAGCGGTAGCGGATCAGATAGTAGTAGAGGCAAGCCATGATTTCGTTGGCGTCGACGTAGTTACCCTTTTCGTCGATGATGCCAAGGCGATCCGCATCCGAATCGGTGGCCATGCCGAAATCGTAATGCCCTTTCAGAACCTGGTCGCGGAACCCGCCCATGATGTTTCCTTTGGCGGGGTTGGGGTCGGTGAAGGAGAAGAAAGCGTCGTGCTCGGTGTGGATGGCGTGGAATTCATGCAAATCCAGATCTTTGGCGATGGGAAGGATTGAGGCCGCCCCCACCCCGTTCATGTTGTTGAACAGGACTTTCAGAGGATTGTGGAACGCTTTCGGAGAAAGGAAGGCTTCGATTGCCGAAATATAGGTCGGGAGGAAATCCTCGACCTGCAGAAGGCCTTTCTTTCTCCCTTCCTCCTCCGGGATGGAAACGACTTCTTTGACCGCGGCGATGCGCTTCTCAAGCATCGAAGTGAAGCAAATCCCGGCGTCCACGCCGCCTTTTTCAAAGACTTTGACGCCGTTGAAGATATAAGGATTATGGGAAGCGGTCATCATCGCCCCGTAATCGAGCCCCTTGTCGCGGGTGGCCATCATGACCAAAGGGGTCGGAACGGAGGAGGCGCTTAAAATCGCGGGGATGCCATTCCCCATCAAAACCTCCGCGAACCATTTGGCCGCGTAATCGGACATGAAACGGTTGTCGTAGCCAATGAAGACGGGCTTCGGATCCCCGTTTTCAAGGCTTACCTCCGCGAGTGCCTGCGCGATCGACTGGATGTTTGATTTGACGAAGTCATCGCCGATGATCCCGCGGAATCCCCCGGTACCGAATTCAATCATGGATTCCTTTCTCTTCGTTGATCCTTTTCGCCTCGGCGTAGACGTCTTCGGTCAGGAAAACGTCGCAGTCGGGGTGGGTGAGCAAAATGGTCGCGGGGACTTTGGGGGATTTCTCGCCCCGGAGCATCGCGGCGATGGGCTCAGCCTTCGTGGAATCGTTCGCGATCAAGACGATCTTTTTGGCCTTCATGATGGTGGATAGCCCCATGGAAACGGCCTGAGTCGGAACGAGTTCTTCCTTGTTCAAGAAGAAGCGGGCGTTGGCTTTGCGGGTGGAATCCGTCAAAGGGACGATGTGGGTCTTGGAATCCCAAGGCGTGTTGGGCTCGTTGAAGCCGATGTGCCCGTTCCTTCCGATGCCGAGGATCTGAAGATCGACTCCGCCTGCCTTTTCGATTTCCCCATCGTAGGATTCCGGATCCTTCTGGCAGGGGAAGTGGGTGTTCTCTTCTTTGATGTCGATGTGGGAGAAAAGATTGTCCTCCATGAAGAAACGATAAGTTTGCTCCTTGATGGGGCAGGAAATATATTCGTCGAGGTTGAAGCTTTGGACGTCTTTGAAAGAGACCCCGCGGCGATATCCCTCGATTAAGGAAGCGTAAAGCTCCAGGGGGCTCGACCCCGTGGCGAGGCCGAGGATGGCCTTCGGGTTCTTTTGGACAAGCTCCAAGACTTCTTGGGCCGCTTTATGCCCCAACTCCGTTTTATTTTGGCAAACGATGATTCTCATGATGGTTTCCTCCTATTTGATGATAGTCCTCAAGGCAATGAGATTCTACGTTTTTTCACTTCGTGAAATAACGTTTCATAGCCCCTTATGGGAGTATGATGGTAAATCATCCTTGAATTTGCAATCGTAGGGAGGAAAAAGGACAAAAAAAGGAACAATTCCCCCTATCAATGAAGGAAAATGGCCATCTTTCGATTTTCGCTTATGCTCCTTCGGAACGCCATTTGCCTGCTATCATGTTCCCATGGAAAACTGCAAACCCGTGATGGCGCTCATCGCCCACGACAACAAAAAAGCCGAGATGGTCGCTTGGGCCATGAAACACAAGGACGAATTGAAGGCCTATTCCCTCTGCGGGACCGGCCATACAGCGAAGATGGTGCAAGAGGCGACCGGCTTAGAAGTGAGGCAATTCCTCTCCGGCCCAATGGGCGGGGACTTGGAAATCGGGGCCGAAGTCGCGAAGCGCTGCATCCAAAAAATGGTTTTCTTTTGGGATCCTCTCCAAGCCCAGCCCCACGATCCGGACGTGAAGGCCCTCATGAGGATCGCCGCCGTATACAACATCCCCTTCGCGACCAACGAAGCCACGGCGGATTATCTGCTGAAATAAGGCATACCAACGAAAACGCCAATCGAAATCCAAAAAGCGTTTTACCCAATTGGCCAAAGAATGGTATCGACGTCAACGATTCTTTCCTCAAACAGCGGGACCGAGATTCCAATCGGGCCCCTCGACGACGCTTCCATATAACAAGAACACCAAAACCCTATCGGAGATTCGATGGGCCGAAGAACACCCCTGTCCGTTGCTTTTAATGACGCGCAATCCAAGTTTAGATGCTCATCAAAAGACAATCCAAATCCGCATCAAACCAAACGTAATAGCCTTGGAAACAATAAAAGTAGGAGCTTGTTTTTCCGGTTGTCGAATCGAAAACCCCACCGCCTGAGCGAGTTCTCAGACCGAGCAACGGAGCCGATATAGGAAAAGCAGAATTTCGGATAAGCGATACGGCAACCATAAATCGGGGAAATTCTTCCATCCGAAACAGCCCATATAGCACGCATACCGCCATCAAAGCATCGGTATGTCTCCGCGAGGGAACCATCCTTCGCTTCCGAGAATTTTCGGACGAGCTTTCCAAAACCGGCGCGGAGAACCGAGCCATCCATAGGGATATGTTCACCCGGGCCAAAATTCGTCAAGGTTTTTTCTATCGGCGAAAAACGCAAAACCATGTTCGAAAAAGAAAAACGGGGTTGCCCCCCGTTTCACTTTATTTTGACGATCGCGCCCGATTGGGGACCCAGGATAAGCGAATGGCCGGTGGTCGCCTGTCCCAAGGCAAAGACGAGTTCCCCGCCTTGAAGAGGGATGTCCCTCTTTTGCCCCCTGGGGTTGATGCAAACGCGGAGCAATTCCCCATCCTTCTCCCTTTCATAGGACAGCAAGCCATCCTTGCCATTATCAAGGAGGCGGAAAGAGGCGTCGTTGTCCAAAGCGGGATGGCCTTTTTTCACCGCAAGCGTCGCTTTGAGGCGGTTCAGCAAGGAACTCGGGTCTTTTTCCTCCTCCGCGACCGAAACGCCTTTCCGTTTGGGATCGAGGCGAATATAGGTTTTGCGGCTTGAGGAGAATCCCGCGTTCTTTTTGGCGTTGTCCCACTGCATCGGGGAGCGCGATCCCGTCCGATGGTACCCCCCTTCCACCGAGGGGATGCCTTTGAGGTAAGCCATGTGGATCTCATCTCCATAATAGAAGAAAGGAACGTTCGGCATCGTGGCCATGAAGAGGAAGGACAAAGAAGCTTCCGTCTCGTCCAGCCATTCCGAGAGGCGGACCGTATCGTGGTTGCCGCTGATCATGGCGAGATATTTCCCCTGCTGCCTGGCGATGTCCATCAACGGCAAAACGAATTGGAAATATTTGACCGCGGTTTGATCGTCCCCGTTCTTTTGGAAGAAAGGACGTTCCCCCCGGCAAAGGAGGCCGAAGCTGTTCTCGTGCATGTCGTGGAGCAAAAAGTCCATGTCGAATCCGCTGGGGAGGGACTTCTCCGGAGAGGCCCATTCGGAGACGAAAGCGCTGTCGGGGAACTCGGCTTTGATATCGCCGAAGAACTGCTTCCAAACCCTTTGGGTGGCGCTGCCGTCTTTGTCCCTGGCGACCAGCCAACCGGCCATATCCACGCGGAAGCCGTCGATCCCTTGCTTTAGGTAGAAGCGGACCACATCCTCCATCGCATGGATGGTGCCCTGGGGGCCTTCCCCCTCCACGCTTTCTTCGTACTCGGGATGCTTCACTTCGCCGAAGCCATAGTTCAGTTTGGGCTGGATGGAGAAGAAATTGATCATCACCGCCCCATTCCTTTCGTAGAACCCGCGGATCCAAGGGAAATCCGGATCGACGTTCCAAACATCTTTATTCCAAATGTAGCGTGAAGAATAGGCGTTCTTCTTTTGCTTGCAGGATTGCTTGAACCAAGGGTGGTTGATCGCGGTGTGGCCCGGAACCAAGTCCAAAATCAGGCGGATCCCC
>DCMK01000066.1:1923-18667 GCA_002321395.1 Caryophanales bacterium UBA1624 | reverse complement strand
AGGAGGTTGGGCACCGGCCCCGCCTCTTTTGTGCGTTATGGGGCCCTGCTTCTTTCTTTGGCCCTCTCTTCTTGCGCAGGGAGTTCTCCATCCTCTGCCTCGAATCAAAAGGAGGAGGAATCCTCCAGCCAAACCCAAACCGCGATCGGGGCGAAAGCTTTGGCGGACAACGTGCGCAATTCCTTCGCCTCCGGCTTCACTCTTTCCTTGAACGAAGCGGTTCTGACCGCGGGCGAAAAGAATGTCTTTGACTTGGCCGGTGGGTCCCTTTCCTTTTCCTTAGAGGGGCTTTCCCTCCACGATTTGTCTTTCTCCTTATCCGCGCCCGTTTCCTATAACGGGCTGGGGCAAAGGAAAATCGAGGCCTCTTTGGTAGACGACCAGCTCTACTTCGCCTTGTCCTGCCCGCAAGAGAAGCAAGACCCCTACGAGGTCCGTTACCAAGTCTCCACCGCTGCCTACACCTACGAGGAGGGCGGGGAAAGCCATGACTCCATCACCGGAGGAATCTTCCAATATGAATTTGGGCGTTTGGATTGGATCATCGACGACATCCTGCAAATCCTATCCAGCTATGCTTTTTCCCCTTCTCCGAAGACCAGCGTGGAAAAAACGTCCTTCGATTGGGGCGCTATTTCCTCGTCTTTGGATGAAATCAGAGAAATCTCCGCAGGATCGGGTTATTTCCTTTGGAAGCTCCCAATTGGCGAGCACATCTATTCCATCGGCTTGAAAAGCGATGAATCCTATTCCCTCTCCGGGATCGATTTCCCCGCGAAAGGGGTGGAAGGCGCCTCCGGGGACCTTCCCGGAGGGTTTTCCCTTACTCTGTCCGCGGATTTCCTGAGCGGTGGAACCTCCATTTTGCCCCCCGAAGGAAAAGACTCTTACCTCGAGCTGGACAACTCGATCGACTTGTGGGAGAGGATTGCGACCTACGCGGGTAAATCCGCCTTTTCCCTCTCTAGCTTCCACGAGGAAGACGGGGTCCGAAAAAACGGGCTCGTCTTAACGCACAAAGAAGAGGAAGTCCCCGATACCGATGTGGCCATCGGCCATCCCGCGATCGATGAAAAGGCCGTTTTCGAAGTCTCCGGCCAGGCCGATTTTCAGGGTGGGCGCATCAACGACCTGTCCGCGCTTGCCTCTTTCCAAGGCGAAAAAGAAAGCAAGTATATCCAAGCCCGCTTTTTAGATGGGGGCCCCGATCAGCAAATCTATATGGACGTCAACGGAATCTTCAAAGCCAAGACCTCCAAAACGACCGCAGACGCCTTGTGGAGCGCATTTGCGAATCTCCTCGGCGACCCTTCCATTTCCAACAAATACCTGACGACCCTTCTTTCCGCCGCAAATTCGATTTCCAGCGCAATCGATTCCATTAAAGAAAGCCAAGTCGGCAAAGATATCGTCGAAGGCCATTACGAACATATTTTAGATACCATCACCAAGCTGGAATGCCGTGACAACCGCATCTACGCGAACTTGGATTTGACCAAAGCGGGAAGTTCCGGAAGCTTGGAGCTGACCCTCTCGGGAACGGATTTGGCCTTAGCCGAAATCACTTTCAAAGGTTTCACCATCGGGTATTTCGGGATCGAGGGGACCCTTCAGGTGAGCGATTACGTCTCCTCCTCCGGGGATTTTGACCCCATCTCCTATGCGGAAATGGATCATCTCCCTTCTCTTTCCGACCAGCTGGAGGACCTTTTCCAATCGCATTCTTTGGAGGCGAAGTTCAAAGGATATCTCCTCGACAAAGGCACCACCGCGGTCAGCGAGGACACCCGCTTCGCTTCCCTTGGCGGCAAATCGCCCCTGACGGAAGAAGGATTCGCCTTCGAAGGCAGGTTTGCGTTCAATTTGGAAGAGAAAACCGCGATGGGACAAGGAGTGTTCCTTGACCGGAAAAAGGACTATTTGAACGAGCACGCCATTTCGATTCAGATCGACGGGGACGAAGATTCAAATGGGAACATGCTCTTTGGCTATAGTTCCAAAAACGACAAAAAGAATTCGGGGGTGGACGGCTACAAAGACCTCAATTACGGGAACATCACCGAGCCAAGTTCCGATCCAATGTATGGGCGCTTCACCATCTCTTCCCTCAACTCGCTGTTGAGTTGCCTGGGAGGGTTGCTGAATTCGAGCGATTCGCGTTTCACTCGCTTCACCGACGCCAAAGACACGATCGCCACCACATTAATCGCGAAATTGGCCCAAGGGCAAATCGCTCCTCTGCTGACGGAGAAGATCCTGCTTTCAGCCACGAAAACCGGAGATGTTTTGGACGTGGTCGTCTCGAAATCCCTCTTGGGGAGCGCCAGCGACGTTTCCTTGCGGATTGTCTTCGGCGAATCGGGCTTAAGCCTGTTGCGGGTCCAAGTCGATTTGGGCGAAAAAGAGCTCTTCCTTCAGTTGGAGACCGCCGTTCCGAAATCCCCCTTCAGCAAGGAAGACCTTGCCGTTGCGGATTTGAAAAACAACGAAAGCAAGGCAGTCGATTATTCCTCTTTGCCGACTTTGGTCGATTACGCCTTGGGATCGGCGACCTTAGGGGAAGATGAAAACGGCCAATCCACCTACCATCTTTCCGGGAAGGCCAATATCAAGGCGCTGTCGTCGCTTTTCAGCCTCGACGTGAATTTCTCCTTCTTCGTGGCCTTAACGGGCGCGGAGGTCAAAATCATCGGCGTCATCAGCGTGCCGATGGTGATCGGCGTCAACACGAAAGAGCTTTTCGGCGGAACCCGCTATGTGGAAATGTATTACCACACTTCCGGGAACGACCAAGACGGGACTTTCTTCTTCCACCGCGTCCACGACAACGCCATCAGCGACGACACGGAGGATTACGCCAAGGTCAAAGCCAGCGATTTCTCCGCCAATTTGCTCAACTGGCTTTGCGGATACGTTCTAGGGCTCAGCTCCACCATCATGGACAAAATCACATCCTCCTCCGCCGAAGAGGAAACCCCCTCCTCGTTGCACGGGGAGGAATTCGTGACCTCTTACGTTTACCAAAGCCAAGATCAAGGCGCGCAATGGGACCTGGCTTTGAACCTCTCCTCCCTTACTTCGGTCCTCTATGGACCTATCAAAGCGAGCATCCAAGGGAAAGAAATCACGGCCAATGGAGCCAAGGCAAAGACGCTGACTTCTCTCTCCGCCTCTTTGGGCATAGTCAAAGGGCTTTTTGGAAAGGCCGTCTTCGACCTCAGCCTGAACGCAAGCTTGGCCAACGTTTCCACAGGGGTTTACGTGCCCGTTTGGACTCCGGGATCTCCTTCCTCCGACGATGAGCTCACCTTCCACGGCCTCTCCTCGAAGAAGCATCAGAGCAAAACCGTCCACGCCGCCGATGCCTATACATCCACTTTCTACAACCAAGGCTATGCGACTTCCGGCGTCTTCGCCTCCGCCAAGTATTACACAACCTCATATACCGGCTGATAAGGAAGGGTTTGCCCAATTCGGGAAGCCCTCTTAAAATAGCAGCCATGGAAAACCTCGCATTGACGGTTGGCAAGAACCTTTCGGCCCTCCGCAAATCAAAAGGGCTCACGCAGCAAGAACTCGCCCAGCAAATCAATTACAGCGATAAGTCCATCTCCAAGTGGGAGTTAGGCTATTCCCTTCCCTCCGTGGATGTCTTGATGGATTTCGCCTCCTATTACGGAGTCACTTTGGATTATTTGACGAAAGAGCAGGATCAGCAAGCCATCGACTCCGCGGTCGAGGAAAAGAAAAAAGACGACAACTCCTCCAACAAAGCGATCATTTTGGCGATGAGCCTGACCTTCGTTTTGCTGGTCGCGATGTCGGTCTACTTCTCTTCGTATTTCTTCAAAGCGGTCCAAGAAAACCTTTGGATCCTCTATGTTTGGATGGTCCCGGTGATGGCATTGGTCTCCGCGGTCGAGGTTCAATGGATGTACCATAACCGCCTTGCGGTTTGGGTCCTTTCCAGCGTCTTCCTTTGGACGCTTCTATTTTCCTTCTGCATCCATTTTCAGTTCTTCGTCGTCCCAGGGGAAAACCTTTGGTTCATCCTCATCGTGGGCCTTCCGATTCAGGTCATCATCGCCCTTTTGTACCGTTACAAAAGAGGTTGATCGCTTGCTCTTTTCCTTTCTCTCCTCTAGGCTTCTAGAGGATTTTTTCCACCTAGGAGGAACGAAATGGAAACCACCGTTTGGGATTTGAGCCGCATCTATCCGAGTGAGGAGGCCTTTGAAGAAGACCTCGCCCTGCTGAAGAAGAAAAGCGCGGAAATGGGCGGATACAAAGGCCTGCTGAAAGAGGAAAGCAAACTGAAGCAATATCTTTCTTTGGAACGCGAGGTCAACGATCTGCTCGAGCATCTTTATATGTTTGCGGGCATGCGCAGCGACCGCGATAAAAAGAACGTCGCCTTCACCGAAGCCGAAAGCAAAGTCATTCTGGCTTTGCAGGATTTGAACAGCAAAACCAGTTTCGAATCCCCGGAGCTCATCGCTTTGGGAAAAGAGCATTTGGATTGCTTTTTGCAAAGGAATCCGGAGTTCAATGACTTCTCTTTCATTTTCGAGAAGCTCTTCCAGGGGCAAAAGTACATCCTTTCCCAGCAAGAAGAAAAGCTGCTTTCCTGCTTCTCTCCGATTTTGGGGGAAGGCGGAGAGCTTTACAGCAAGCTCTCCGTCGGAGACTATTGCCCCCAAGAAGCGAAGCTGAGCGATGGGAGGTTAGTGCTTGTCTCTTCCGCGAACTGGACCGACCTCATCGGCAAAGAAAAGAAGGCGGAGGACCGCCAAGCGATCTTCGAGGCCCTCTATCATCAATTCGACAGCCACAAGAATACCTATGGGGAAATCTACAACCTCACCGTCCAAAGCCAGCTCGCCGAAATGAAAGCCAGGGGATATTCCTCCATCCTCCAGGAGCACTTGAGCCAAAACGCCATCCCCGAAAGCGTCTTCTTGAATCTTGTCGACGTCGCTTCCACCCACGCCGAGCCCCTTCATAAGTATTACCGAATCCGGAAAAAGGCCCTTGGGCTGGAACATCATCGCTCCTATGACCGCTTCCTTCCGCTTGCCAAATCGGAGAAGAAATACACCTACGAGCAGGCCAAGGAGCTGTTCTTCGCCTCGATTTCCTCCTTCCCGAAGGATTTCCGGGACAAGGCCCACGAAGTCCTCAAAGACGGCTACGTCGATGTTTACCCAAAGGAAGGCAAACGCAGCGGGGCCTATAGCAACGGCGGGTCCAACGTCCACCCCTACATCCTTTTGAATTTCTTGGGGAACCTCGAGGACGT
The DNA here is from genome assembly GCA_002321395.1 of Caryophanales bacterium UBA1624. Taxonomy (GTDB): domain Bacteria; phylum Bacillota_I; class Bacilli_A; order RFN20; family CAG-826; genus Alloenteromonas. The sequence goes on along the minus strand of DCMK01000066.1, from coordinate 13,368 downwards.
CTTCACCCTCGCCCATGAATCCGGGCATTCCATCCATACCCTCTATTCGGAAGAGAACCAACCTCCTTTGAAGCAAGGGTACGCGATTTTCGTCGCAGAGATCGCCTCGACCTTCAACGAGCACAACCTTTTGGATTATCTGCTCTCTTCCGACCTGCTGGGCAAAGAGGATAAGATCGCCCTTCTGCAGAAAGCCATCGATCAAATCGTCTCCACCTTTTACCGCCAGACCCTCTTTGGGGAATTTGAATTCGAGATTTCAAAACTCGCGGAACAAGGGATGCCCATCAATCACGACGTCCTCTCCAAGAAAATGATCGAACTCTATAAGACCTACTATGGGATCGACATCGAAGAGGAAAAAGTCAAACCTCTTGTCTGGGCTTATATCCCCCACTTGTTCTACACCCCCTTCTACGTCTATCAATACGCGACCAGCTTCACTTCTTCCATGCTGATCTACGAGAAAGTGAAGAAAGGCGAACCCCACGCCTTCGAAAACTACATCAAGATGCTCTCCAGCGGCGGCGGCGATTGGCCGATCGAAGAAGTGAAGCTTGGCGGAGTCGACTTAACCACCAAAGAGCCTTTCCTTTCCGTCACAAACCGCATGGAAGAATTGGTGGATTCCTTGGAAAAACTCCTCGAGGAAAAATAATTCTTCGTTTTAGGAAAGGCATGCCTTCGCTTAGGGATGCCTTTTCTTTTATGCTTCCAAAGAGGGCCCAACACCAACGCCAACGCAACGTTTCCCTCCGCAAAAACCGACGATAATCACGCAAAAAAGAAGACGCATCGCTGCGTCTTCTTCTTTGCTTTCACTTCGCTTGGAGGCTGAGTTTTTGGCCCGAATAGGAGAGGACGTACTTCTTTTCGGTGGAAAGCTCACCCGAGATGATCTTCTCCGCGAGGTAGGTTTCGATCTTGTCCTGAATGAATCTCTTCAACGGACGCGCGCCAAACTCGTTGCTGTAAGCGGAGTCAATGACGTAGTCGTCGATGGACGGATCAAACTCAACCGAGATGAATTGCTCTTTGAGGCGATTTCCCAAATCGGCAAGCATCTTGGCGACGATCTTCTTCTGCACCTCTTCGGAAAGGGGATTGAAGTATACGATTTCGTCGATGCGGTTGAGGAACTCCGGTTTGAACGTGCGATGGAGCAACTGGTCCACCGCTTCCCGATTGCCTTGAAGAAGGTACTCGCTGCCCAAGTTAGAGGTCATGATGATGACCGTGTTCTTGAAGTCAACGAGCCGGCCTTGGCTGTCGGTGAGCCTGCCTTCGTCCAAAACCTGAAGCAAGAGGTTGAAGACTTCGGGGTTGGCCTTTTCGATTTCATCGAACAAAACGATGGAATAAGGCGCACGGCGGACCTTTTCGGTCAACTGGCCGCCTTCTTCATAGCCCACGTATCCCGGAGGGGCGCCGATGAGGCGGGAAACGCTGTATTTCTCCATATACTCCGACATATCAATGCGGATGATGGAGTTCTCGTTATCGAAGAGAGCTTCCGCCAAAGCCTTGGAGACTTCGGTCTTGCCTACGCCGGTCGGGCCCAAGAAGAGGAAGGATCCAATCGGGCGGTTCGGGTTTTTGATCCCGGCTCGTTGGCGGATGATCGCATTGGAAACCAGCTGAATGGCCTCGTCTTGGCCGATGACCCTCTTGGCGAGGGTATCCTTCAATTCGAGGACTTTTTCGCGGTCGCCCTTTTTGATTTTGGACACGGGGATGCCCGTCATGCGCCCGACGATTTTGGCGATTTCCTCTTCGTCGACGACCTCGTTGACGAGGCGGTCGGAATCCTTGCACGCCAAAGAGACGTCATGAAGCCGTTGCTGGAGTTCGGGAATCACCTTGTATTGCAGCTCCGAGGCTTTTTTGTAGTCTCCGGCGGTGAAGGAATTGGAGAGATTGCGTTTGGCTTCCTCAATCTCGGATTTGAGATTTTTGGCCTCGCTGACCTCCTCTTTTTCTTTCTGCCATTCTTTATTGAGCTGATCAAATTTCTCTTTGGCGGCGCTAAGTTCACCCTCAAGGGCGGTGAGCCTTCTTAACGAAGACTCGTCTTTTTCTTTCGTCAAAGCGACTTTTTCGATCTCAAGGCTTCTGATTTTGCGCGAAACCTCGTCCAGTTCCGTCGGCATCGATTCGATCTCGACTTTGATGGAGGCGCAGGCCTCATCGAGCAGATCGATCGCTTTATCCGGCAAGAAACGGTTGGTGATATAGCGGTTTGAAAGGGTCGCGGCAGCGATCAAAGCCCCATCGGTGATCTGAACCCCATGGTAGGATTCGAATCTCTCCTTCAGTCCGCGAAGGATGGTGATGGTATCGTCCACCGTGGGCTCGCCGACCAAAACGGTCTGAAAGCGGCGCTCCAGCGCGCGGTCCTTCTCAATGTATTCGCGATACTCGTTGAGAGTCGTCGCGCCGATGCAGTCGATGTCCCCACGGGCAAGCAACGGCTTCAAAAGGTTCGCCGCATCCATGGCCCCATCGGTCTTCCCCGCGCCGACGATCAAATGAATTTCGTCGATGAAAAGAATGATCTTGTGGTTGCTTTCCTTGATTTTGTTCAAAACGGCTTTCAAACGCTCTTCGAATTCGCCACGGTATTTCGCCCCGGCGACCAAAGCGCCCATATCCAACTCGTAAATCGTTTTATCCTGCAAGGAAGTGGGCACGTCTTTCTTAACGATTCTTTCGGCCAAGCCTTCTACGATCGCGGTTTTCCCCACGCCAGGCTCACCCAAAAGGACGACGTTGTTCTTGGTTTTTCTGGCCAAGACCTGTATGACTTTGCGGATTTCTTCGTCTCTGCCGATCACGGGATCTACCTTCCCGCTGGAAACGGCTTCATTCAGATCGCGGCCGAATTTCTTCAGCACATCGGGATCTTGGGAATAATCTTCCGGTCCTTGTTCCATGTTCATGGTAAGTCCTCCTTTCGCTCCGGGCTTCCGAAGCGTCTTCAATATAGCCTAAAAATTAGCACTCGCAAGAGCAGAGTGCCAACTTTTTGGAGTTTTTCAGAAGATCTTTTCGAGGAAGGCCCTCAACGAGAGGAGGTCGCGATAAGGGAAATCGCCGCGCACGGTTTCCTTTCCCGGGGCATAGAAAGTAAGGTAAATCCTCTCGGGGTCGTGGGTTCCATCCTCGTCCAAATCGATGGGGTCCCCGTCTTCGTCGACCTCAATCTCTTCTTTGGCCAAATAAGAATCCAAAAGAAGCAATGAACCGTTCGCGGGGAAATAAACCCCAGCATGTCCCATTTTGTAACCAGGCAAAGCGATGCTCCGCCCATTTTGGCTGAGGCGGTATTTCGTAGAAGCCACCAAATCGGCGGCCAAGGATGCTTTTCTCTTTTCCATTCCGTTTCCTTTCAGTCAAACAGCCTATCGAGCATTTCATCATTCCCGTAAAAAGATCCGGGATCCATTTCTTTGTCGGGGACGGCCCCTTTGGCGACGCTGCGGAAATCGTTCTTGCCCATAAAAGTCATCATGGCGTTTGGCCCGGAGATATGGAAGCTGGAACCGTCTGCGTTCACGAAGCCGACGATGGAGCAAGCCCCTCCCCCGCTTTGCACGCCGAAGATCTTCCCGATCCCGTGATCTTTGACGTAGCAGGCCCAGTAATTCGCGGCGGAGAAGGTGAGTTTGGAAGTCAATAAGCCCCAATGGTATGAGGACAAAGCATCCGCATCGTCGTAATCCCCATCTTCGTCGGCGTCCACTTTCATTCGGGAAACCGCCGTCGTGCCATCGAGCCGATTCCTGCTTGCGTAAGTCACGTCATCGTCGCTCATAAGGCCGAGGATGCGGAACAAGGCCCCAAGGTTGCCACCACCGTTCCGAGAAAGGTCGATCAGAACGTTCTTGACGCCGCCATGGGCCCGAATTCGGGACAGCATTTCCTTCATATAGTAAAAAGAGTCCTTCTGATAGGCGTCCGGAAGCAAATTCCCTTTGCCGTCCTTCAATTCGGACGAGGACCCCGTTTCGATGGGATAAGGGGAAACGAGAATGGCGGTATCATCACAATAACGAATGGGCTCGTTATCGGGGTAAGCCTGCTTGTAGGAAGCCTCCAATTCTTTGCTTTCCTGCAAAAAAGCGGTTCTGTTTTTCCCAAAGGTCAAACTCCTCCCGCCGGAGGTTGGCGCGTAGAAAGAAAGGGAATCGAAGCTCGTGTGCATTTCGTCGATTTGATCCATGAGGATCGAATCCATCGCCCGGAAAACCTCCGCCTCGTCGGTAGAGGACAGCGATTCCTTCGCGGAGAGGAATTCAGGGGTCGTGGGAAGGGAGTCCCAAAGCCCATAATAACGATCCAAGATGAAAAGGAAATTCGCTTTGTTCATCGCGGCGACGTCCTCAGGGATCGCTTTGCCCCAATTTTGGTTGGTTTGGAAAGCTTCCTTTTGACATTCCTCATCCATCGCGAAGTTGAAATAGGAACTGTAGACGGCGGAGCCGTTGAAATAAAGGTTCAAGTAATGGCTGGAGCAGAATATCGTGTTGGCCACGCAGAGAGGGAGCAGCACCAAATCCTTCTTCCGATAGATTTCGATCCCGTAGCTCCCCAAGGAGAAAACGGTTCCTTCCTCGCCGGATTCTGAGTAGCCGACGCTTTTCAGATTGAAGGAATAGTCCGTCCCGGAGGTGGAGTGAAGCAGATCAAAGAAAGTCAAGGAAGAAACCTCGATCGAGTCCTTTTGGTCATCGACGGTAAGCGAATACGTGTTGGAACGGTCCCTCCAAGAAACCGCCAATCTCCGAGGGGATGGGGTTTGGAAGGCGAAATAACGGGTTTGGTAAAAGCCTTCCAAAGAGCTCAGGAAGTCCTTCACATCGACATAGGGAAGCTCGCCCCCGTCCTTGAAGTACAAAGTCATCCTCGAAGCGGTCAAAGGATAGACTTCATTTTTGCTGATCAATGGGAAACTTTGCGAAGAAAACTCCGCAGAATCTTCATAATTCGAAGAGGAAAATTGGAAAAACGCGCAGCCAGAAAGAAGCCACGGAAGAGTGAGGAGGGCAAAAGGGGAACATATCTTTATCATACTTCGATTATAGCCATCATGAAGCATAGGCCGAAGGCATCAATAAAGCGGGACTAAATTCGTCGAAAGGAAAAGAACAAAGGATCCCGTCAAAATCGCCGCGAACGAAATCCAATTGGGGAGGTTGAGTTTAAAGTTCCGATTGTAAAGGGAAAGAACGACGTAATAGATGCCGCCGCCCCAAACCAAGGCAGCGACGAAAACCAAGAAGGAGATGTATTGATAGGAGAAGCTCGATGAAGTTACGAAAAGCACTGAGAAAAGAATCGAGTTAAAGGAAAAGAGGACGCCCGCGGCAAGATGAGGTAGGGCGATCGCGAAGGGATTCCTGGGGCGATCGGCGCCCGCCGATTCCCCACCCGGCTCTTTTCCGCGGAGCAAATAGAAAGCCGAGCCCACCGCCAAAACCAAAAACGAGGCAAAGCTCAGCCAGCAAGGCCAATCCGCATAAACGGATTCAGCCGCATCGGCGGCGTGGATCTCGAGCATCCCGAAAATGGATTCCATCATGTAAACGGGGACGTAAACGCCGGGGCTCAAAATAAAGAGGCGGTTCAGCCCGAAATCGGTGTACCAATCCGAGCTGGCGCTGAAACGGATCAGCAAGCAGATAGACAAAACGGTAAAGAGATTGACGACGATATTGCCGGAAAGCAAGCCGATCAAGCCTTGGATCACGTTGTTTCCTTGGCTCACGAAGAAGCAATTCAGGGCATAAAAACCGGCGACGACGAACAGCCCAAAGATCCATGCGACGAAATACCAGCCAAACGAACCGTAGACGATGGTAAGCACCACATTGCCCGCCTGAGAGGCTTTCGCGGATAGGCTGGCGACCGTTATGAACTGCCGGGCGATCGCGGCTCCGATGCCGAAAAGATACGATCCTAAATATGTGACAAGCAAAAAAGCGCCCAAAATCAATACGCGGATGCGGGTGACTTGGCCGTCTTTCGTCGGCAGGGAGAGATAACAATCGGCGCGGACTTTCCCGTATCGATGCCCAAAAGCGAAGAAGGGGAGGATGCAGGCGGCCAGCAAGGAAGGAATCAGCATCCCGGCGATGGAGGAAGAGGGGAGGCGGGAGTAATAATATAAAGGCGGCGGGACTGAACTCAACGTGGCAAGTCCGCTTTCCGAATACTCTAGCGGCGCCGCGGTGACGGAGGGGGAAGCGTTGAGGCCGACGATGACCGTCATAGCAAAGACGATGGTGGCGAAGGCAATCATCAGCGAAAGCCAAGACTTCAGCTGGTAGCGGACGTACTTTTTGACTTTCATCGGTTCAAATCCTTTCTGGCCCTGATCATGGCCAAAGTAACAAGCTCGTCGGCGTCGATTTCCACCTGCTCCATGAATTTCGGAGGGAAGGCGGCTTTGATTTTCGCTAGATCCTCCGCATTTTCCTCCATGACGAAATTCAAAATCGAGCCCACCTTACGGTAAGAGACGAGGCTGCAGAGGGAGCGGAGCTGCTCTTCGGTCGGATTCGTTTCGAAATAGGCTTGGTATTTGACGAAATTCTTCCCCAAAGATTGGGTCTCCTCGTTTTCCGCCAAGCGCCCTTTGGAAAGCATGACGAAACGGTCGGCAAGCCTTTCCAAGGTTGAGATATTGTGGCTGGAGACGAAGATGGAGCGACCGTTTTCTTTTTCTTTGAGGATTTCCCCTTTGATTTCATCCAAGGCAATGGGATCCAAGCCATCGAAGGCTTCGTCCATTAAAAGGTATCTCGTCCGGGAGGAAAGGGCCAACGCGATGAACAGCTGACGCCTCATCCCTTTGGAGAAATTCACGATTTTGCCTTTTGGGGGCAAAGAGAAATGGGAAAGAATTTCGTGGAAGCGGTCCAACTCGAAATCGTAAAAGCAGGAGTAAAACTCGTAAATGGAATCAATGGTCCCCGCCTTTGGGCTATAAGGATAGTCGGAAAGGAAATAGATTTCCCGCTTCGCTTCAAGGGCGTTCCTGGGTTTGCCATCGATAAGGATTTCGCCTTCCTCCGGGTTCAAAATCCCGGCGATGCAGCGAAGCAAAGTCGACTTCCCTGCGCCGTTTTCGCCAACCAGGCCAGTAATGCCATCACCGATTTCGAGGCTTAGTCGATCCAAAGCGACGGTTTTGCCGAACCTTTTGCTTAGATTCTTAATTTTAATCATTGCCGTCCATTTCCTTTCTCACCCCATCGAGGGCGTTTTGAAGATCATCAAAGGTATAGCCTTCCTTCAAAAGGCTGCGGATGAGCTTCGCCAAAGGATCTTTCATGCTTTTGGGGCCTACGAAGTACCCCTTTTTCTCAAAAGCCACCGCATATCCGTCCTCGCACACTTTTTGGAAAGCGTGGGCGACGGTGTTCGGATTCAATCTCTCCGCCAAAGCGACTTCCCGAACGGACGGGAGCCTGTCGCCTTCCTTGTAAACGCCCGCCTCAATGAGATGCTCAAAGCGCAAGGCGAGTTCCTCAACAACTGTGTATGTACCGTTTTTTCTTCGCATGCCTCATTTTACTGTCTCTTCTGTATTAACTCAAGCCTGCGATTTCATCCAATGGGCAAAGCGGTTAAAATCAGCTTATGCGCACAGACGAATACCTTATTGACTCCAATCTTGTCGATCCCTTCCTCGATCTTTCCATCCCCTCCCTATTCCGGATCCTGCAAAGCAGCGCGACTACGGGGGCGGAAGAGATCGGCGCTGGGAAAGAAGCCACGACAGACAAGGGATACCTTTGGGTTTTGACCCGCATGGAAATCCGCATCCAACGGATGCCGACTTTCATGGAAAAAATCAAGGTCTCCACCTACCCCGGCGAGCAACTTGGCTTCTTCTATTTCCGTCATTTCTTCGCCAAAGACGAAAGAGGATCCGACCTATTCCGGGTCGCTTCCACTTGGGCTTTGTTGGAAGAGAAGACCCGTAAAGTCGTTCTGCATTCTCCCTTTTCCTTCCCTTTCCCCAAAGAAACCCATCCAAACGAGCTTGGACGCCCCGAGAAACTGAGGGCCCCGGAAAAGGGATTAACCCCTGCCTACCAACGTGAAATCACCTACTCCATGTGCGACTTGAACGGCCATCTGAACAACGTCCGTTACCTCGAACTGGCCGTCGACGCGAAAAGCAGAGAGTTCTACGCCGGCCATCAGATTTCAAGGATCCTCATCAATTTCGAGAAGGAGATCCAAGAAAAGGAAAAAGTAGACATTTTCATAGAGGAAGAGAATGACGATTCCTTTTTGGTCGTGGGAAGAGTCAATGGCGAAGACCGCTTCCTAACCCAATTCGATTTCGCGAAGAGAAACGCAAAATGAAAGATCAGATCTTCCGAGTTTTGGGGGGCAATGAAGAATTCATCGTCTCCAGCTGCGTCAGCGGGACTTTGGTGGAACAGGCCAGGCTCCTCCACGGGGATTCCCCCACTTCCATCCGCTCGCTGGGCGAGCTTTTGACCGCTTCTGCCTTGATGGGGGATTTGATGAAAGGAGAGAGAGCCGTCCTTACCCTGGAAATCGAAGGCGATGGCGATTTGAAAAAGGTGATCGCGACCGCGGATTCGCGCGGAAACGTGAAAGGATTTTCCGCCAACCCAGCCGCCCTCGGAGGTATCGGAAAGGGAGACTTGCTCATCCTCAAGGACGAAGGGATGAGAACTCCGTACAATTCGGTGACCCCTTTATCAGAAGGTGGGATCGCGGAGACCCTAAACGCCTATTACAACCAATCCGTCCAACTACCTACGTTTTTCTGCCTCGGCGTGAAAGTCTCTTCCGAAGGGAAAGTCCCCTATTCCTTTGGCTACATGGTTCAAGCGCTTCCTTTTGCCAAACAAGAGATTGCAAACGCCATCATGGCAAACTTGCAAAGCATGCCGCCCGCAACGGAGATTTTAGAGAAAGAAATGGCCCCTCAACAGATCCTTTCCCTGCTATTAGAAGGAATCGACGGCAAAGCAACGAGCCAAAAGGACATCTTCTTTCGCTGCTCGTGCTCGCATGAAAAGGGGTTGGCGATTTTGCAAGGGCTCAGCGGAAAAGAAAAAGATCAGATTCTCGCCGCAGGAAAGCCGATTGAAATCACTTGCGGCTTCTGCGGCAAGAAATACGTCTATCCTTTCGATGAGCTCAAAAAAGTTTTCGAGAAACGCCCTTAAGGAAAACATGGAAATCCTTTTTCAAAAATTCCTCGACTTGCTTTCGAAAAGTTGGGCTGGCCTTCGAAAGGGTTCGCTCCCCGATCAAAGGGTCGATATAGCGTTTCTTCGCATCGACTTGAATCCATTCGTCCGATAGTTTCGATGGGCTTTTTTGAAGGGCGAATAATCCGCGATAAACGTTCCACTCCGGCGCAAAGGAAGAAGCGCTTATTTTAGCGATCAAATCCTTTTCTTGCCCATATAAATCGCTTTTTTGAATTATCCCCGCAAAAATCGCCTTTTTCAAAAGCCTTGCCAGCGTTTCCATCGCATAACGGTCCTCATCGCAGCAATAAATTCCCCCGCATCGAAGGGAAAGCTTGCCAAGCTGAAGCGCCGGAGCTTCCTCAAGGAAGCCCAGAAGCCCATCCGAAAGCAAAACAATTTGGTCATAGACCCTTTGCATTTGGCCCCTCTTTTCGCCAAGGAGGTTGATCGCGTTGGACAAAGTGTATTCCAGCCGGTCCGAAGAAAGGGAGGGTGAGGGGGTATCCGCGACGGGGAATCGATGGTAATCGGATACGTCCTCCACGGACAGACCAAGGCGGCGGAGAAGACTTCGGATTTCTTCGCTTTGGGAAAGAAGGGAGGAAGTCGCCTCCTCCGTGGATTCCTGCTTTTCATAATCCCCGTTCATGAAATCCACGACATGGGCAAAGCAAGGCGTCGCGATGTCGTGATATAAGGCGGATAAAGTCTGCCTAGGATCACGGGTGAATTTCCAAACGATTTCCCCGACGCCTAGGGAATGGGCGTACCGAGAGTAAGCGCCGATCTTAGAGAAAAGAGGGAAATGGGTGTATTCCAGGCCACAGTTCATGCCCACGTCTTTAAGGCGCAGCATTTCTTTGCTGGATATGGCCTCGCCCCACCACGAGGGCAGATCTTCTTTCGGACAATATTGGATCGGCTGAATCTCTTCCATAGACGCAATTTTACGGTAAACTCAAAAAGAAAGAACGGGGGAAGGCTATGAGGAAAACGCTTCGAATCCTCTATTTGGTTTGCATGCTCCTTTTCTTTTCTCTTCTTTTCGCCGCTTGCTTTTCTTTTTCCGGGACGGTGACCTCTCTAGTCACCGCGCAGGGATCATCCTCCGGAAACCTTTTGGTTCGGACATCGACGTCGCTGGATTTCGATGCGGTTTTCTTCTCCCTGTCGCATTGGGAAGCCCGGACAGGAAAAGCCTACCAATGCAGTTTTGACCCTTCTTCCATGACGCTGAATCTTATCGGAATCGACTCAGCGTCTTCTTTGGAATTTGGAGAGTATGAAGCCTCCTTGCATATTTGCGCGATCCTCGGCTTCCTCTTCTCTTCGCTTGGGACCGCGCTATCGACGGTCGGCCGCAATTCAAAGCCTGCCTCCATAGCGGGGGCGGGATTCCTCCTCGCGGGTTCGATTTTGTTTTTCTGCGAGCCCTCCATTGGGAGGGGAATGCATTACGAATTGTTTTTCTCTTCCGAAGAGGGCATTGAGGATGTTTTCAAAATAAGTGCCCCGTGGATCGATTTGCGGATTATTTCCGCGATTGCGTCCAGTTTGGGATTGGCCCATCTTTTCCCTTTGCTCAAAACAAGCAAAGAACAAAAAAATCAAATGAGGTGAAGAATCTCCCTCAAGGCATACGCCACGCCGGAATCCTGACAATCTTTCGTAATGAATTTCGCGGCCTTCTTCACATCTGGGGTTGCGTTCCCCATGGCGACGCCTTGGTAATCGGCGATCATTTGCAGATCGTTCCCCGAATCGCCGAACGTGTAGACGTCTTCTTTCAAAATCCCAAGCAGGCGGCGAATTGGCTCAATCGCGGAGGCTTTTGAAACGCCCTTCGGCATTACTTCCAAAAAATGCTCGTTGCTGCGGACGATGGTGAAATCCTCAAAATCTTTATGGTCCAAAACGATCTTCGACGAAACTTCCGGCATCGCGGCGATCATCATCTTCGTGACGCCGAAGCGATCGAGTGGGGAGTCGTCTTTGGACAAATCCCAATGATGCGAGAAGTGGTTGATCTTGTATTCAAAATCAGCCCAAGGCTCTGGGGAGTAAGAAGCGATGGAGTCGTCCCCAAGATAGCAATAAACCGCGACGTCTTTTTGATTTTCAAACTCTCTGCGGATTCGCAAAAAATCCTCTTTGTCCATCGTCTGCTTCCAGAGGAGCTTGCCCGTATCATCGAAAA
>DCMK01000066.1:300-1885 GCA_002321395.1 Caryophanales bacterium UBA1624 | reverse complement strand
CCGCCACTGCAAACGGCATATCGGTCTTTGGCTTTGAATAAATCTAAGAGCGCTTTACAAGAGCCGAATGGACGCCCGGAGGCAATGGCGATCGCATTCCCTTTGTCCGCGAATTCCTGGATGGCGGAAATCACATCCTGGGGAATCGGTTGATCATAAGAAGGGAGAAGGGTTCCGTCGATGTCAAAACAAGCTAATTTCATAGGTTCATTCTACCATCTTGAAACCCTTTCTCGAGGTGAAAGAGGTTTCTTCATCGATGGACGGGCTTCGTCTTTTCCTTAAGGACATCAAGGAGGGATCCCGAAACCAAGGGGGAGAGAACTTCGTAGACGAGCTCGTGGTAAGCGTTGAGATAGCGGATCTCCTCATCGGTCAGCAAAGAAAGATCGAGGGCTTTCGTCTCGATGGGGACGTAGGTCAGGTTTTCAAAGCGGTAGAACTGACCATCTTCAGTGGAAAAAGCTTTCACAGCTAAGATATCGTTTTCGATGCGGATCCCGTACTTTCCCGCTTTGTAGACGCCGGGTTCGATGGAAGTGACCATTCCAGGGACAATCTCGGCTCCGTCGTCTTTGCCTTTCGCGGCTCGGTAACGGAATCCGTTCGGGGATTCGTGCACGACATTGACGTAGCCGATTCCGTGCCCAGTCCCGCACTTATAATCCATGCCGTATCTCCACATCACCTCGCGAGCCATCATGTCGATGGGTTTTCCCGTCGACCCTTCTAAGAAAACGCAGTTCGATAAGGCAATGACCGCTTTCAGGGTAAGGGTGTAGTCCCGAACGAACTCGGCCGTCGGCTCGCCAATTAGAAAGGTTCGGGTCGTATCGGTGGTGCCGCAGAAATACTGACCGCCGGAATCCACGAGCAGCTCAGGCCCATTGCCAAGGCAGGAAGATCGGCTCTTCGTGGGGGCATAATGCATCATGGCGGCGTTGGGCCCCGCAGCGGCGATGGTTTGGAACGAATCTTCAATGTAATGCTTCCCCTCTTTTCGAAATTCGCCGAGCTTTTCCGCGCATTCCCACTCCGTCAGACTATCATCCTTATGCTTATCGAGGAAGGCGATGAATTTGAGCAAAGCGACGCCGTCTTCGGCTTGGGCTTTCTTGATGTTCTCGATTTCGGTTTCGCCCTTGATCGCCTTCATCAGTCGAGAGGGGGAACGCCCAACGACGGGATTCCTCAAGAGGGAAAAGATCTTCGCGTTCGTTTGCTGAGGATCCACAAGGATTCGCTTTTGATTCCTTTTCTTAATGAAAGAAAAGACATCCTCATATGGATGGAGGACGATCCCGTCCAGCGGGAAATCGATCCTTCCGGAAGACACGAACAAATGGGCTCCCTCGTCCAAAGAAAGATAAAGATAGGAATAAAAAACCGGAGTATAGGGGATGTCATTCCCGCGGATATTCAATAGATAAGCGATATCGTCCAAGGTGGAAAGCAAGTGTGCTTCCGCCCCTTCGCTCGCGACCTGCTCGAGGACGCGGGTGATCTTCTCTTTTGAGGAGAGGTCGTTGTAACTCGGCCCATCAAACCGCCACAGCATCGAATCGGCCATCGCGGGCAAATCCGG
>DCMK01000066.1:0-155 GCA_002321395.1 Caryophanales bacterium UBA1624 | reverse complement strand
ATGTATTCCTCAGGGCTGGGATAGCCGGGGGTATAAAGCTTCATCAAAGAGAAATAAGTCCCTTTGATTTCCTGCTCTGCAGAGACGAAAAACCGCCCATCCGTGAAAAGAAGGGCTTCGTCCTCCGTGACCAACACATAGGCGTTATCCCCATC
>DCMK01000058.1 GCA_002321395.1 Caryophanales bacterium UBA1624 | reverse complement strand
CCCGCCACCTTCTTCATTCAAACCCAAGGAGGAGCCAACCCTTTCCCCGGCCTTGTCCTCCTTCCCGGGATTTGAGAAGCCGGAGGAAAGCGCGCCGAAGAAGGAGGAGGAACCCATCGAAGCCCCTTCCCCCTCCAAGCAAGTTCCTCCCCCCGAGATGAAGCCCGCGCAGCCTTCCCCGGCTTTGAACCCTCTTTTGAGCCAGCCTAAGCATAGCCCCGCCGAGGTGGGGGAAGAAGCAACGGAGCTCCCGCCTTACGTTTTCCCCGACGCCTCTTTGCTCCAAAGCGTGCAAGAGGATCCCGCGAAAGCGCAGGAAAGGGAAGAGGAAGCCCGGAGGAACATGGAGATCATCAATGAAACCCTGTCCGCTTTCTCCGCCGGGGCAAGGGCGGTTTCCTACAAAATCGGCCCCTCCGTCACCCGCTTCGACGTCCAAGTCGATCCCAACGTCCAAGTCAACTCGCTTTACAAATACGAAACCGACATCTCCGTCCATCTGGCCGGCCTGCCGACCCGTTACGTCCCCATCATCCCCGGGAAAACGACCTCGGGGTTCGAGGTGGGGAACCGCAAAAGGGAGATGGTCAGCTTCAAAGAGGTCTTCGAAGCCCTCCCCAAAGGACCGGAGCACAACCTCTGCTTCCCCTTTGGGAAATCCATCGACGGGAACGTGGTCTCGGGCGATCTTTCCGCCTGTCGCCACATGCTCGTGGCCGGAACGACGGGGTCTGGGAAATCCGTCTTCATGCACGGCATTTTGCTTTCGCTCCTGATGAGGAACCGCCCCGAGGACCTCAAGCTCATCCTGGTCGACCCCAAAAGCGTCGAATTCGTCGCCTATGAGGATCTGCCGAACCTCCTTTGCCCGATCATCACCCAGCCTTCTCAGGCCAAAGTCGCTTTGGATAAGCTGGCCAAGCTGATGGACAAGCGCTTCGCCCTCTTCTCCAAAGCCCATTGCCGCGACATCCGCTCCTATAACGATTACTACGCCGCCCAGCACCACAAAAAGCGCGTTCCCTATATCGTCGTCGTGGTCGATGAATACGCCGATTTGGCGATGCAGTGCAAGGAAATCGAGGGCCCGATCCAGCGCCTAGGACAAAAAGCCCGCGCCGCCGGCATCCATTTGATCATCGCCACCCAAAGGCCGGATGCCAACACCATCTCCGGAACCATCAAATCCAATTTGCCCACCACGGTTTGCTTGATGGTCAAGGACTCGACCGCCTCCATGGTCTGCTTGAAGCAGAAGGGCGGGGAGCAGCTGCTCGACCACGGCGATATGCTCGTCGACTGCTCCTCCTTGGGGAAGGAATTGGTCCGCTGCCAAGGGTGCTTCGTGGATGAGCACACCGACCTGGCCGCCGTCCCCGATTTCATCCGCTCGCAGATGCCCCCTTCCTACGACCCCGAATTCCTCGACCTCGAGGAAGCCCCGCTCGTGGATTCTTCCCCGACCATCGAAGCCCCCTCCACCGCGGAGCTGAGGGCGATGGGCGACGAGGAGAAATACCAGCAGATCAAATCGATCATCATGACCCAGGAATCGACTTCGATCTCCTCGATCCAACGCAACTTCGGCGTCGGATTCCCGCGCGCCGGGAGGATCGTCGCCCGGCTGCAGAAGGAGGGCATCATCGCCGCCCAAAGCGACGCCAACGGCTCCTCCAAAGGGCTCAAGGTCCTCGTCCGCGTCGATCCGAATCCCGGCGGAGTCGATAACGGGTCGACCCCCGGATCGCGCTCTTCCGCCTCCACCTCCTACAGCGAGGAATGACCTCTATGAAAGACACCTATTTCCATGCGAAGCTGATCTCCTTCGAGAAGATCCGCCTCATCTGCTTTTCCTCCTTCCCTTTCGACCCGCATCGGTATGAGTTCCGGTGCGAGGGCAAGAAGATCCTCGTCTCCCTGGAAAGGCTCAATTCCGTCTCCGGGATCTCGATCGCCGACTTCGCCCTCTCATCCCCTTTGAAGCTCGGGCATGAGTATACGGTTTTGATCCCGGGGTTCGGGACCATCCCCGTCGATGTGGACGACGCCTCCACCTTCCCGGAGTTCGATTCCCTTTATTCCTGCCCGGAAGAGGAGCTTGGCGCTTCCTATTCGCCGGAGAGGACGCTTTTCTCCCTTTGGGCGCCTTTGGCGAGCGCTTGCTTCCTCAAAGCCCGCTTCAAAAACGAGGAGCGGTGGCGGATTTACCCCATGAAACGCGGGGAAAAGGGCGTTTACCGGATTTCCCTAGAAGGGGATCAGGATGGCTTGATCTACCTTTACTGCATCCGCAACTCGGGCCTGGAAAGCGAGGTCACGGACCTCTGTGCCAAAGCCAGTCTCCCCAATGGGGAAGCCTCCGTCGTTTTGGATTTCGCCAAGCTTTCGATCCCCCTCCATCGCGAATGCGTGAAGCCCCGCCTGCAGAGCCAAGCCGTCATCTATGAGGGCAGCGTCCGCGATTTGACGATCGACCCCCATACCGACATCGCAAACAAAGGCAAGTTCTTGGGGCTCATCGAGAAGGGTAGGAGAACCGAAGCGGGGAACCCCGCCGGGTTCGATTACCTCCTTTCCCTTGGCTTCACCCATCTGCAGTTATTGCCCCTTTACGATTTCAAAACCGTCGATGAGAGGAACCCTTCCCGCAGCTATAACTGGGGGTATGACCCCGCGCAGTATTTCGTCCCGGAGGGGAGCTATTGCAGCGACGTGGAAGACCCCTCTTCCCGCATCAAGGAGCTGAAGCGGATGGTCGCTGGCTTCCATGAAGAGGGAATCGGCATCGTCATGGACGTCGTCTACAACCA
>DCMK01000029.1 GCA_002321395.1 Caryophanales bacterium UBA1624 | reverse complement strand
TTTTGGACAAACGAAGAAATCCGTGCTGTTCAGCAAAACCATATCGCCGTCATCCCCCACATAGGAAACCTTCACTTCCGTCTGGCCAATGGGATAAACGGTTTCATCTTCGCTTTCTTTATCGCTGCAAAAGGCAACTTCCATCCGATGCGTTTTTTCCGGCTTCACCAAGGTTGGCCTTCTTACATCTTTATCGGCCACAAATCCGAATTCCGGAACAAGGAATGTTTTGATGCTGTTTTGTTTCAGCTCTTTGCCGCATTGTTTGCATTTCTTAAGAGGGTGATTGTCCCACTCCTCCTGAGGAAGGTGGACGCAAACATTCAAGGTATGGCATTTTTGGCAAAGGACATAGTCGTAAAGCCTCCAGTCCTTGCCCGGAGCTTGCTGAATGTAACGAGAGGTAATCAACTTTCCATTGGCAACGACTTGGCATCCAGGCGCGTATTCCGTGATCGCCATCGACAAATCGCGGGTGAGGTTTAGATTGGACAATGAGGCGTAATCCACCGAACGAACGCTGGCGTCCAATTCCACCGTATCCACGGGAAAACCGTATTTTGGGAGAATATCGTTTCGGGAAAGAAACGACAAAATCGGCTCTTGCTCCAAATTACGGATTCTGCCCCGAAAGCCAATGCCGTCCCCAGAGGCCAATCCTTTCTTCAAAGAAGCGATTTCCGACTCATAACGCCTCTTCGCCAAGTCAAGGTTGGGACATTCCTCGCGCGGCCGGTCGAAAAGCCATCTCATCCATCCGAAATGCTCGATTTCGAATTCGCCCTGCAAAGAAAGCGGAACAGATTGCCTAAGGCAGTTTTGCAGAGCTCTTCTTTCGAAAGAATCATTCGCCAAGAACTCTTTTAACGCTCCGTAACCGGAAACACCCCCATTCTTGCCTTCGAAGAACTGCTTTGCGTTTGAGAAAAACTGAGGATAGGACCTGAAAAAATAAGAGAATGCGCAGGAATATAGATGACGGATGCAGATTTTCAAATTATCGACTTTCAGTTGGGGAGGAATCACGTCCCCGCGAATCATCCCGATTGGGTCATCAAAGAAATGGAAATCGTGGTTCGCCCGATTGCAAAAGGTCAATGCAAAGGCCACCGATGTTTTGCTTCTCCCCGCGCGCCCCGCCCTTTGTGCGTAATTCGACGGCGAAGGGGGCATGTTCCTCATGAACACGGTTTGCAAATCGCCGACATCCACGCCCATTTCAAACGTTGTCGAACAGCTCAAAACGTCAATCTTCCGATCTTTGAACCACATCTGATATTTGTAGCCCTCTTCTTTGCTGAGCTGCGCCGTATGCTCCACCACGCGGAGAGGCTGAATAGGCAGCGATTCATACAATCGGAAATAATGATTGCCCGCATAGGCTTTGTGCGGATCCATTTCCACGAGATGCCCGCCGCAGCGGAACGTTGGGCAAACATTCGAAACGTTATAAGGCGTCACATGATGACATTTGTCACATTGATACAGCCGTTGCGTCTTCCTCACTTCAATGCAACTGGGGTCGACTTGATAGTGGTTGTCCTTATCCCCAATCAGAATTTGCCGAGGATGGTTCGGCTTTTTGGAAGCAAAGAAGGTTTCCCATAGCGAATCCAAAAGGCGAACAGCATTATCTTGACCTTTAGTCTCGAGCACGCGGGAAAGATAATCACACCGTTTATTCGTCCCTCCTTCTTGGGCAGGGAGAAAAGCTCGAACGTACTTGCACCTGTCGGATTTGTCTTTCAAGAAGAAGGTTTCCTTCCCTTTGAACAAGTAAAAAGACCTTTCGTACTCATTCATTGGAATCGGCGGGTAAACGGCGCCTTCCCCCAACATCATGGCCGTTAGAACCTCGCTGATTGGCTTCACTTCTTCGGCACTAAGGTCTCGCTTTTTGGCCGCTTTGAAAAGAATGGAGTCAGAAAGCCCAAAAGAGAATAGCCCCAACTCGAAAAGAGAATTCCGATTTCCGTTTTCGACAAGCTGTTTCAAAACCAATTGCCAAGCAAGCTTGTGGTAATCCGGTTTTTGGACGTTTCCCGAGGAAAGCCCCTCCAAATATAAGTCCGATGGGATAATGTTGTTTTCGTCTAGCTTTCGCTCCAATTTCCTGACGAACTCCGGAAGCAGGATCTCCTCTGCGCCAGTTCCGTCCAGGGTTTCTTTAATGAGTCTCCCTCCCAAAATCGCATCGTAAGTCGTTCCCAAATAGCTCGCGTAATATGCGGCGGCTTGGCGACTGTCGGAAAAAGCCATGAACTGCTTGGCGGAAGAAACTTGCACGCTCGGCTCTGGCTTTTCGCCGAATTCATCCTCTTCGTCCGAAGACTGCACCACCACTTTCTTCTCCTGAGTCGGGAGTTCTTCAAAAAGAGAGGTCCCGATGACAGAAGTCGAAGCTTCCTGCCCGGAAAAAAGCCCGCGGAGAATTCCCAAATTGTTCACGCTTTCGCAACGGACGCATTTTTTGATGATTCCCGACTTCGGATCGTTCGCGCTCAGGCGAATTACCTTCACAAAATCTTTTTCGTTGTGCCCGCATGATTTTTTGTGAACCAAGTTTGTCTGGCGAATAAAGCCACAATGGGGGCACAATTCATATTCTTTTGCGCTCATTTCCACCGAACTCAGCGAATCATCCTCATCCTTATCGTTTACCGTGGATCCAAGGTAGAACGCTTCACGGAGGGAATCCACATCGTTTTTGGCTTTTTGGACGAGACGATCGTTTTCGATCGCGCCCACCAAATACAAAGAATGGCATTGCCGACATGCCACGGCTTCGAAAACTCGGTAATCATCACCCCCAACCTGAACGCTGTTTTTGCGGGTCAGAAAAAGATCTTTGTGAGGGGGCAAAGTAATGAAAGCACCCTCAGGGGCTTTTATGAAGCCGTGATAACGGGCATCGAACAATTTGATGTCGCCTTTGCAGGCCCGGGATGCCGCATCTACGAATGAGGCGATTTCTTCTAGGCTCCACCCCATGGATTCCGCCAGACATTCAATGTCGAGAGGGATATCCAATTTGTTTTTGATATCCCAAAAAGTTTGGTCGTTAGAAAGAAGATCGAACAAATATTCCCCCGTATTGGAAGTCGGCAACTCGAAATGATAGCGGTCTTCAATGATTTTAATCGCTTTTTGTTCATCTTGTCTGAGGGCGGCACTCGCCTCTAGGTAAAAAGCAGGGCCCAATGTCCTTCGCACTCCATTTGGTTTTGTTTCCACTCTTGAAGCGCGCACAATCCCTTGACTAGAAAAAGGCGCGGAGCAGAGCCTTTGAGAGAATCGAACAATGGCGTCGTCTTGGCTTTCACCGCCTAAGGTGGCGCTGGTCAAAAAGAATTGAACTTCTTTCTGGCCCAATTCGGCGCGGAGCCTGCGAAGCAAAGCGGAAACCTCAGCCCCCGTCGAGCCCGAATAGGTATGTGCTTCATCTAGGACAATGAACTTCCAATTTTTGGCATGCTCGCCGGAAAAGAAAACATTGTCTTCGGGGCGCAGCATCAAGTATTCCAGCATCGCGTAGTTGGTAATCA
>DCMK01000079.1:1131-3601 GCA_002321395.1 Caryophanales bacterium UBA1624 | reverse complement strand
AAGCCGGTGGCCACGAATTCCTTCCAGGCGCTGAAAGGCAAAACGGCGCGGAAGGCGAAGTTCCACGTCATATCGGTGGTGGCGGGGTTGCTTTGCCGGCAGATCCCAGGGATTTCGGATTCGGCGAATCAAAAGTAGCGCCGCAAAGGCCCCTCCTCCAACACGACCAACAAAATGGCGGTTTCATCGAAATGGAATTGCCGGAAAGGGGGGCAGAAAAAGCTGAACATGGGGATGGTGTAACCAAAGGGGCGACGAGGGGGTAGAGGAAAATGCGGATTCGTCGGATTCGGCGTCTGCCCTTCCTTGCCTCCCGGCCTTCGGCCGCGGTTTTGCAGCCTCGCCAAAAACAAAGTGACGATCCAGGTGAAGGATAGGAAGAGCGTCCCGCCGACTTTGTCCATGTTTGATTGGCCCCACTAGACTATCCCCATGGCAACCGGGCATCAATAAAGAAGGGATCGCCCTCTTTTCCGTTACGCTTTCTTGCTGATGCGGATTTTGGCTTGCTCGCCTCCGGCGGAGACGACTTCCACTTTATAGGGGAGCTCTTTCCCGTTGTCGAGGTTGCCTCCCGCGGGGAAATAGTTCTTATAGGTGGAGGAGACGCTGGAATCCAGCAGCGAGAAGGCATCCCCAGCCTGGAAGAGATCCTGGTTGGAGGAAAGCTTCTTGCTGGTGAAGCGCGTTCCTTTGGGGGAGACCAAAGTCAAGGCGTTGTAGGAGGAAAGGGCTTTGCTGTAGTAGTTCTTCGAGCTGTTGCTCAGCGCGAAATCGGCGTAACAGGAGCCGAAGTTCCCCGCGGAGATTTGCGCATCGGTGGCCCAGCCCCGTTCGCTTCCGTTGTCGTCATAGAGATAAAGGCGGTTGTCCACGTGCCAGATGCGGACCCCCGAGGAAGAAAGGGATCCCGTCCCAAGGTAAGAGGTCATCCCATCCAGCTCATTCAGCCCGGTCGGGGTGTAATATTCGATCAAAACGTATTCGTCGAAGGCGGTCCCGTTCCACCCATCCTCATCGGCTAAGAGGATGCAGTCCCCGGAGGTGGTGAAGCTGTTGAGGGTGACTTCAGCGCTGCCGGTGACGTAATAGGGATCGACCCAGCCGTATTGGAGTTTGTTGAAGGAGTCGTGGTCTAAGACGTTGTAGGCCATCATCGTGAGCCCGCCGGTGGGTTCGCTCACCGCGGAGGCAGAGGAGTTCCCGTCGGTATTGTAATAGTCGTCGGCCCCAAGCATATGGCCGAATTCATGGATCAGGGTGTGGGCGTCGACCCCATTCCCCTTGCCGCCGTCGATGCCTTCGTAGAAGAAGCCCAAAGAGGCCCAGAAATAGGAATACCCCATGGGGGACTCCACGTTTTCGGTCAAGCTCCCATCGACCTGCTGCAAGGAATCGTCCCAATAATCCCAATAACGGTAAGCCCAGTAAAGGCCGGCGTCATCGTAAGAAGGGGATTGCTCTTGGGAATAGATCATGATGACCGAATCGATGAATCCGTCCCCGTCCTGGTCGAATTTCTTCGTGGAGTCGCTGCCGTTCTTCACTTTGTAGGCGGCGATGGCGTCGCGCATGGCCTTGGCGGAGCCATAGCAGTACTCGGCTCGGTCCTCGTCGGAGGTGGACTCTCCGTAGAATTCTTCCGCGGTCACCCCGAGGCTATAGGGTTCGGCGTAGGTGAAGGAAAGGTTCAATTTTCCGTAAGAGGATTTCTCGTAATAGGAAGAAAGGGATTCCCAATAGCGGGTGTCTTCCGCCGTCCCTGAGGTTAGGGTTCGGATGTCATTCAAATCGTCGCCGGAGAAGGGGGAATCGGTGAATTCGATGGGGAGGACCAATACGTTTTGGGTCCCTTCGGAGGCGGTGTTGTATCCAAGGTCGTAAAGGCTGATGTTTTTGTTGACGTCCGTGACTTTCTTGACGTTGGAAGAGGAATAGTTCTCATCCCACGTCAATTTCCCGTCGGAGCCGCTGGAAGATCCGCCTTTGCCCGTGAAAGTGATCTCGATGGATTCGATGTAGAGGACATTCTTTCCGGCCTTGATGAAGAAATACTCTTCCCCGTTAGCCTCCAAGGTTGTCCCGGAAGCGAAAGAAGAATAGGCTCCTGGGTTGCTGGAAGAAGAGAAACAAGCCGAAGCCGACGCGTCGGAGACGTAATTGACCTTGATGGATTTCAGCCCTTTGATGGGGTTGGTGTTGCGGAGGACGCCGACGCTCTTTTTGAATTGGCCGTAATATGGGCTTTTAGCCATGCCATATTCATAGGTCATGGAGAAAGAGGATCCGTCTCCCATGACGGCTGTATCGTTTTCGTTTGGGCTGGTGTTGTAGCGGTTTCCACGGATTTTTCCGTTGCTTTCGTCCAAAACAAGGGTTTGGAGGGCCTCTTCCTCGCTGGTTAGCTCCGAAGAGGATGAGGAACTTTCGGAAGGGCCTTCCGATTCGGCGGAGGTAGTTTGCCCTTCGC
>DCMK01000079.1:704-918 GCA_002321395.1 Caryophanales bacterium UBA1624 | reverse complement strand
GGCTACCTTTTCTTTTACGGCGGGTATTGTATCGGAATGCAAAGGGAAAGTGGGGATGATGCATTCTTTTCTTGTGGCAAAAAAGCAGAACCACTAGTATTACAAGTATGAAAAGTAATACAAAGAGGCAAAAGCTGATTGGGACCGCCACCCTTGGGTGCAAGGGCCAGATCGTAATCCCCATCGAAATCCGGGAGATGTTCAGTCTCGCCCC
>DCMK01000079.1:298-661 GCA_002321395.1 Caryophanales bacterium UBA1624 | reverse complement strand
GGCGATCAGCTCCTTCTTATGGCGGACAAAAAGAAGGGGATCGCCCTTGTGAAGAGCGATTTTGTCGTGGGCGTGTTCGATCAGGAGGGACAAGAATGAGCGGGCCTTTGCTTTCCGTATCTTCCCTTTGCAAGAGTTATCCTTCCTTTTGCTTGGACCATGTTTCCTTCTCCCTTGAGAAGGGGCGGATCATGGGGTTCATCGGCCGCAACGGCGCCGGGAAGACGACGACGCTGAAGGCGATTTATGGGCTCGTTGAGCCAAATGAGGGGGAGATCCTGTTCCATGGGGAGGGGCGTTCCCCTTCCTTCCAAAGCCACATCGGTCTGCTTTTCGGGGGGATCGACTTCTATCCCAGCCAAA
>DCMK01000079.1:0-223 GCA_002321395.1 Caryophanales bacterium UBA1624 | reverse complement strand
TCGGTGACCCGGCGTTTCTACCCCGATTGGGACCAAGGTCTCTATCAGAAATGGATCTCCTTCTTTGGGATCGATGAGAACAAAAGGATCCGCGAGCTCAGCAATGGGATGAAGGTCAAATACGGGCTTTCCGTCGCTTTGAGCCATGGGGCAGAGCTTCTTCTTTTGGACGAGCCGACTTCCGGATTGGATCCGGTGAGCCGGGATGAGCTGCTCGATTGCT
>DCMK01000040.1:253-45169 GCA_002321395.1 Caryophanales bacterium UBA1624 | reverse complement strand
CGATGTCGACGGCGAGGAAATACTTCACTTGAGGTATCCCTCTTTCGGGCTCGGGTGGAACCCCACGGCGATTTCTTTCAGATTCTCATCGGTGATGACCTGCTTCTTTTCATACGGCAAGGCCATGAGATAAAGCATGCAGGCTTTCTCGACGGTTTCGATGAGACCGAAGGCTTCATCCAAGTCATCGCCCGCCCCATAAATGCCATGGAGGGTCCAAACCACGCAGCGGTATTCTTTCATCTTTTCAGCGGTGTCCACGCCGATTTTGTTGGTCCCGCAAAGTTCCCAAGGGAGGACGCCGATGCCTTCGGGGAAAACGACGATCTCCTCGGTCATCGTGCGCCAAAGGTCTTTGGTGAAGCTCTTCTCATCCAAATCGTGGATGGAAGAATAGGTGAGGATGTTCTGCGGGTGGCAGTGCATGATGACGTGGTTGTTGGGGTTGACCTTAAGCCGCGTGGCATGGCACATCATATGCGCGAAGATTTCGCTGGTGAATTTAGAGCCGTTGTCAAAACCCCAAAGGACTTCGGCGGTCTTCCGGTCTTCTTTGATGCGGATGACGCCGGTGTTCTCGGAAGGATGGGCTTTGGTGTTGCGGAAATAACGGCCGGTCCCCGTGATGGCGAAGACCCTGCCAACCAAAATCGGGTCGACTTCCAAAGGAAGCGGGATTTCGCGGATAACTTTCTTCCCACCATCCAAATAGGCGTCGACGTCGCAGGGATCCAAAAGGAGGGAGATATTCCCGCCGTTCCTTTCGTCCCAGCCAAGGCGATACATGTTATCGATGATTTCCAGATAATCCTGGAAACGGCGGCAATCCAAAATGGTCTTTTCCATGGTTTATTTCCTCGTTTTCAAAACTTTGTTTTCGTACTCTTCGACGGTTTTATACCAAGCCCCATCCTCAGGAACGTTTTGCCTGCGGCAATACTCCGCGAAAATTTCCCCGAACGGGAGGGTCTTGATGTCCTCAGAGAGTTCAAGGAGCTTCGTGTGGTCGTGCTCGTCTTGGGCTTTTTTCATCAAAGCCCAAGGGGTCAAAAGGGAGTTAAGCAAAGCCTTTTGCGCATTGCGGCTGCCGATGACGAGGGCGGCGACGCGGTTGATGGAAGCGTCGAAGAAGTCAAGCCCGATGTCGGTACGATCAAGGGCCCCATTGCGGACGAGTTCGTCGAAGACGGCCCTCAAGTCGTCGTTGTAGCGGATCACGTGGTCCGAATCCCAGCGGACGGGGCGGGAAAGATGCAACGCGATGCGGGGCAAATAGCAAAGCAAGGAGGAAATTTTGTCGGCGACGTTCTCGGTAGGATGGTAATGCCCCATGTCCAAGAGGCAGAGGATCTGACGGGAAACGGCGTAGCTGACATAGAACTCATTGGAGCCCACCGTGTAGGACTCAAGCCCAATCCCGAAGACTTTGCTCTCCACCGCCACATCGACAAGGCTCTTGTCGTAAGGCACGGAGAGGATTTTATCCAAAGAGTCTTTGAGCCTCATCCTGGGGCCCAAACGATCGGCGGGATCTTCCTTCATTCCGTCGGGAACCCAAATATTGCAAAGGCAGCGTTGGCCGGTGGCTTTGGCGAAATCCTCCGAGACTTTGATGGAATTGACGCAATGCTCAATCCAATATTGACGGGTCGCCTCATCGTTGGCAGAGAGGGAGCAGCCATCGAACATATGTCCGGAAGAGAAGCAGGTGGGGTTGAAATCGAGCCCCAAATCGTTCTGCTTCGCATAGGCGATCCAGCGCGCGAAATTCTTCGCGGTGATGTCTTTGCGGTCGACCACGTCGTCGGATTCATAGATGGCGTGGAGGTTGATTTTCTTTTTCCCCGGAATCAGAGAAAGGGCGACGGAAAGGTCCTCGGTCAATTCCTCGAAGTTCTTCGCGCGGCCGGGATAATTCCCCGTGGCTTGAATCCCGCCCGTGAGATCGCCGCTATTTTCGAAACCAGCCACATCATCGAGTTGCCAGCATTGAAGGGAAATGGGGGTCTGGGAGGCTTTTTTCAGAGCCCCTTCGACGTCCACGCCATAACCTTCATAAGCTTTCTTTGCTTTTTCAAAATCAGTCATATTTGACTCCTTCGCTTTTTATTTTACCCGATTTAACCATCTCTATCTTCGGGCGTGATTGACTTTGCGCATAAGTTGCAACGTGCGCAATTTCATAACAAAAAGAGAGATAGCTGAATGCGCAAGGAATCCGTTTTTTCAAAACCGAAATTTCAAGACAGGGGTCCATCCTCCCCCTCTTTGTCCCAGGCAGCATCGCATTCCGTTGACATAATGCGCAAAATAGTTTGTTTTTCCGTGTTTTTGTTTATTTGAAAGCAACTTCTTTCAAAACCATCCAAAAAACGGCATACTTTAGCAAGTTATGCTTGATTTAGAGAGAGATGAGCAAATTCTAGAAATTCTTCAGAAGAAAAAGGCCTGCACGGTCTATGAGCTCGCCCAAAAACTCTTCGTTTCCGAATCGACGGTCCGACGGGATCTGACAAGGATGGAGCAAAAGGGGCTCGTCACACGGACTTTTGGGGGAGCCATTTTGAAATCCACGCCCACGATCGAGGAAACCTCCTTTTACCTTCGGGAAAAAGAGAACCTGCAAGTGAAGAGGGCGCTGGTCCGTGCGGCTTTGCCTTTCATCCAAGATGACACAGCCCTGTTTCTGGACTCCAGTTCCACCACCCTGCAAATCGTCTCAATGCTCAACGACTTCAAAAACCTTCGAGTCATCACCAACGGCCTTGCGATCGCCAATGAGCTCGTCACCAAAACGAAGCATCAGGTGACCTTGGTCGGTGGCGATATTCAACCGGCCTCCAACTCCGTTTTGGGCTCCCGGGCCGAAGCGATGGTCGAAGGCTATCACGCCAAGCTTGCCATCATGTCCACCGCCGGGGTCGAGCCCGAATTCGGCTTCTCAGAAGCCACGGAGCAAAGCGCAGATCTCAAACGGATGATGCACAAATGCGCCGAAAGAACCTTGGTTTTGTTCGACGAGACAAAAATTGACCGCAAAAACCTCGCAAAAGCGTTCTCTCTTGATGCGGCCAACATCATCATTTCCTCCGTCCCGCTTTCTGAAACGTACAAAAGCAAAGCGCCGGATTCGACCTTCGTCGTTGCTTTTTTGAATTAGGCTTTCACCTATTGGCCTTTTCAAGCGCCAACGCGGCGGCCCCATCGATTCCGGCGTCGCTGTCCAAAGAGGAAACCAACACATCCACTTTCGGTGAGATCGTTCCGCCGAATCCATACCCCCGCTGACGAAGGGAATCGTCAAGTCTTTTCGCAAACGAGAGCCCCGGGGCAGACAACGCCGACGCCGATGCAATCCGGATGGGCTTCAAGCTTCCTTTTCGTCCAATGCAAAAGCTCGTTGAGCATTTCTCTTTGATTCAGGGTTTTGTCGATGGGGAGGGGAAAGGAACCCACCATGGCCCCATCTTCCAAAACGAAAGCGGCCTTGATGCTGGTTCCGTCGATCTCGATTCCAAGTGTTTTTTTCATCCACGGAATCGCATCCCCTGTCGCCTCTCTGCGGAAGGGAGCAAAGAAAAACCCTCCCATTTCGGGAGGGCGTGTCCTCTTGGGATCAGAGGTAATACTTGTTGAGGACTTTGAGATCTTTTTCGTCAAGTTCGTAGACGAGGGGTTTCCCGGTCGGGATTTCGACGTTGATGATCTGCTCGGGGGTGAGGTGTTCAAGCATCATCACGATGGCCCTCAAGGAGTTGCCGTGGGCGGCGATCAGAACTTTCTTCCCGGCTTTGATCGCTGGAGCGATCTTCTCATCGAAATAAGGCTTCACGCGCTTGGCGGTGTCGATCAAGCACTCAGTGAGGGGGCAATCGTCGATGGTCATTTCCCCTTTGGCGATGAGCTCTTTGTATTTCTCTTGGTTGCCCGGCCAGCGTTCGTCTTCTTTGGTGAGGGCTAGCGGGGGCACGTCGGCGGAGCGGCGCCAAATATGAACCTGCTCATCGCCCCACTTCTTCGCGGAGTCGGCTTTGTTGAGGCCCTGGAGGGCGCCGTAATGGCGCTCATTCAAACGCCAGGTGAAGAACTTCGGGATGTTGGTTTCGCCCATTTCGCCCAAAGCAAGGTTCATCGTGTCGTTGGCCCTCTTCAAAACGGAAGAGAAAGCAACGTCGAAGGAATATCCCTTCTCCTTGAGAAGGCGCCCAGCCTCCTTGGCTTCCTCAACTCCTTTGGGAGAGAGGCTGACATCGGTCCAACCGGTGAAGAGGTTGGACAGGTTCCATTCCGACTGGCCGTGGCGGAGCAAGACTAATTTGATCATGGTTTATTAACCTTCCTTTCGGTACGGGGAAATTATAGCGACCCTAAGGGGAAGGGGAAAGAAAAAGGGGATGCTCCCCTTTCAGTTTCGCGGCAGCTTCTTGCTCCAGTATTCATAGCTCGCCCTCACCGTATCGAGGTACTGGTATTTTTCGACCCATCCGAGCTTTTTGATCTTGTCGCAGTTGCCCGCGTAAAGAGGCTCATCCGCCGGGCGGAAAAGCTTGGGATCGGATTCCAGCAAAAAGTGGATCCCCGTTACTTCCTCCAAGCATTCCACGACATGGGTCATTGGGAAAATATGGCTGGAGCAGATGTTATAAGCCTCCCCCGCGATGCCTTTTTGATCCAAAAGAAGCAAAGCCGAACATAAGTCGCGAACATCCAAAATCGCTCTTTTCGCCGTGAGGTTCCCCACTCGAAGGACGTTCCCTCCGTTTCGAGACAGCTCGACGGCCCTCTTAGCGAAGTCGCCGGTGATGTCCTGGTCTTTGTTCTTGCCGGTGCAATTGAACAGGCGAATGCGGATCGTCTTGATGGCGAAGTTCTTGAAATATTGATAGCAAAGAAGATCTTCCGCGGCTTTGGAAACCCCGTAGGGGTGAAGGGGCAGAAGAGCGCAGCTCTCATCGGGGAGAAGATCGATGGAATACTCCTTCAAAGCATCCCCGTAGATGGCCGAAGAAGAGATGGCGATCACCATCGGATCGTAACTGGGGTGAGCGGATTTCGCCTTTTTCACGGCCTCCAGAAGGCCGATGGTCCCGCCGACGTTGACTTCCATCGTGTAGTAGGGATCGCTCCAAGAAGGGACGGGTCTACTTTGGGCGGCCAAATGGTAAATCACATCGGGCAGATCGCTCTCGATCCACTCTTCCATCTTGCCGTGATCCCTTACGTCGAGCTCGAAAAGGTTCGCGCGGGGATCGATTTCGGAGATGTCGGTCGTCGGGGTGAAGTAGCTGCCGGAGACTTCGTAGCCCTGATTCAAAAGGAATTCGACCAAATGGCTGCCGACGACTCCGCCGGCGCCCGTGACATAGGCTTTTCTCATAAAGTATTTTCCTCCAATAGGGTTTCAAGGATCCGCCCGATCCGAACGCAGCAGCCCCCGACGTTTTCGCCATATTCCGTTTCCGGGTGGCGGAAATCGCTAATCAAACGCAAAGAGCAAAAAGGAATGTTGTAAACATAGGCCACTTGGGCAAAGCAGGCCGATTCCATATCCACCACAAGGGGGTGGAAGGATGCGATGACCTCCTCTTTCCCGGGACTCCCACTCGCCAGGAACGTGTCTCCGGAGGAAATGAGGCCTTCCGTGCAGGCAACGCCCGCGCCGGCGCAGGCCTTGGCAAGGAGGGCGCGCAATCCAGGATCCGCGGGCAAAAAGACCTTCTCGATGCCGGACAAGAAGCCTTTGGGGTCGCCCAAGATAGACGTGTCCATGTCGTGCTGAACCAAACTCGAAGAGAGGACCGCGCTCATAATAGGGGCCTTCTCCCCGTCAAGGGTTCCAGCCACCCCGGCGTTGATGATCGCGCTGGGAGAATGTTTGAGAATCGCGGCGGTCAATCCAGAGCACGCGAACCCTTTGCCGATTCCAGAGATCAGAACGAGGAACCTTTTCCCCCGGCAGGAGCAAACAAGCATACGGGCGAAGCCGCTTCTTTCCTCTTTTTCGACCTTGGAATCCTTCAGGAGGGGTTCCGCTTCCTTTTCCATCGCAAAGCAAAAGCAAATCATGGTGATATTTTATTCTTTTTCTCCCATCGGGAAAAAGGAGAGATGCGAAGGGACTACCTCCCTTTGGGCCGCTTGCTCTTTTTGAATCGGAGAAGCTGAGAAGAAGGGTTGGACAGGGACACGGACGCATAATGGGTCACGCCTTTCCCGTTTTCGAAAATCACGCAAAACGCCGCCCCTTGGGGGCAGCGGAAATCCACGGGGATCAAGAAGTCGATCACCGCGCCGTATTCTTTTCCCCTTTCGAGGAAAAAGGAGTATTCGCCATCGCTTCCTTTGACGAAGTTCGGATCGAAGCCCCTTGCAAGGGGAGCGTAGGCCATCGGGGCGAGGAAGTGAGTGACTCCGTTCTTCACCCATCCCAAACGCAGCGATCTCATTTCCTTGTCCGATTTCGATTGGTTTTCAAAAGCGATCGCAAATCGGGCTTCCCGATAATCCAGCAGGCCGATGCGCTTCAAGGAAACGTCGAACCTCCCCCCCTGCTTCAGCACCGTCGCGACCCGCACGAGAATCAAAACGATCCCCGTGGCCAACAAGGCCGCGACGGTAACGATGATCCCTTTTCCGGAAGCGCTCAAAAACATAGCGAGAAGAAGATAGCATCTTTTGGAGGAAAGCTCCCCTGCAAAGTGCTTTCAAATCAATAATGGAGGGAATTTCTTCCGCGGGCGTTCCTCTTTCGGGTGTAGTAACGCTCTTCCCGAACGTCGTTTTTCGCTTCATACCAAGCGGTGATTTTACAGGCGAGCCCCTCACTCTTCCCGATAAGGCCAATAAAGGGCCATGCCCACCGCCGAGCCACGGGATAGAAGAAAGCGGGAATTAAGAAAACCAGCTCGCTCAAGAGGGTGAGCAAAGAAAGCTCGCTGCTCCTTTGGGCAAGGGGCAGGAAAACCGACACAGCGAATATGGCCGAATAAGCAACCCCAACATAGAGGGCGAGCCAAAGATAATGGGCGAGGCTTTCTTGCCTGGCGAGGGCGACAATCAAGGGGATGACCAAGAAAAGGCAGAGGCAAGCAAAGCAAAGCACCGAGCCTACGACAGGAAAATCAAAAGCCCGAGAAAAGGCCGGAATCACTGCTCCGATGCTTAAGGCTGGGGCTAGGAGAAGATAGCAAAGAAAGCAAGAAGAAGATCCGCGCACGTCCTTTTCAGCAAGCGGATTCTGGGCGGGGGAACCGTTTTTCTCGGTGATGAGCAAAGGAAGAATCAGCCCAAGCGTTCCAACGACCCCCTTGGTATCGATTTCCAAAAACGATGTCGTTTCCGTCAAACCATGACCCAAGAAAATGAGCATCCCCAACAGCAGCGAAAGCGCGCCGCGGTGACGGTTCGCGATCGCTGTGACATAGGCATAAATCAAATACCCTATCAAGAAGAAATAAACGCCCAAACGAAGAAAGCCACCGGTCACGTACTGAAGGACGATCCCATTATGGACGAATCCGTAGAATGGGCCGGCGCCGTCCAAAGACCCAAGGAACCATTGGGCATTCCCTTCGCCGAGGCCAAAAGCAATTTTCAAAGGAGTGTCCACCTTCGCGATGATGCCATTCCAGATTTCGACGCGTGCCAATAAAGTTCCTCCGAAACGAATCTCGAACAAGGACAGCACGCTGGCCAAGCTCTTCCCAAGGAAACCATTGGGGAAGCGCGTCCCGAAATAGTGCCAAAGCCCCAAACAAGCGCCGATGGCGCAAAGAACCAAACCAAGGGTGATCGGGGTCCGAACCGGATGAACTTTGATGGTGGCGAAAAAGCGGTAAAAGCCATAAATAAGCCAATAGAGTGCGAGCAAAAACATACTGGTTTTTGAGAAGGTCAGAAAAATCTCAAAGGAGAAGGCAAGCATGAGGAAGTAATTGAACCAAGAGTGGCGTCTGGCCTGGAGATAACCAAGAGCAATAATCCCGAAAAGAAGGTTCGCCGCAAACGTATTGGGGTTGCCCACATAGCTCGTTAAGCAATGATTCATAGGGGATGCCTCTCCCTCTGTGAAACAAGATTGGTAAAAGCCCCATTCCGCCACGAGGGAATAAACGATGAGGGAAACGCCGAAAACGACGCCACCCACGAAAATCACGCTGCACGATTTGGCGCTGCGAAGGGATTTGGGAGCTACCGCCCACACGATGTAGAAATAAAGACAAACCAAAGCAAAGCCCAACGTATCGCGGATCCGGGAGATGTCATCGAGATGGTAAACCGTCGAAAAAGCACTTTCGCCATTTCCATGCAAATTTTCCACTACGGATGGAAAAGTCCACAAAGCCACGGTGTTCCCGATGCATAAGGTCAAAAAAAGAAACGCAAAAAACCAATTAATTTTGATCTTGAACCAGCATTTCGCAAAAAGCAAATAACCCACGCAGCAAAGCGAGGCAACCGATAGAAGCAAGAAATAGGACCAATCGCTAAGCCAAACCCCATAGCCTTCCAAAAAGGCGATTCCTTCTCCTAAAGAAGCAACGAAAAAGGAAGCCAGGATAAGCCACCAGAATGAGAGGGTAAAAAAGCGGGGGGCAACATTAATTCGCATTTCCTTCTCCTCTGTAGCTGGACACATACCGGGTAAGTATAGACATATAAATTGAAAAGGCAATTTTGCCTAGGCGATTAGATTTGCACGTTTTTGAGACGATAAACTTTGTCTTTCGCGTCGTAGTCGAGCTCAAGTTCCGGATGAAGATCCTGCAAAAAGGTCGGAATATCGGAAATATAGCGTTCAAAAATCGGGCTTGAAATTTGGTATTCCTCGCAAAACCTGGCTTTTACCCCGGTCTTTTTTCTCCATAATTCGTCCAAGAGGACGAGAATTCCAATTGATTTTTTATGCTTGCCATAGTACGCCCCCTAACGGCTCAAAGAATTCTGCCAAAGGGCAATATCAGTTCCTGATGATGGGGCTAAACTTGGCGTTTTTTTGGCATGAAAAGCAGATTTGAAGAAAGAAGAACGAAATGAAAAATCAACATTACAAATTGACGAGAATCGTCTTGCCGTAGGAGTTTTTGGAAAGTCTTTCCCCCGCTTTTTCCGCATCTTCCCTGCTGATCCAGCCTTTTCGATAGGCGACGAGTTCCGGATAAGCGACTGGTTCTTTCTCCTGTTGACGCTTGACCTCAAAGGAAGCTTCCAAAAGGGAATCGAAAGTGCCGGCATCGAGCCACATCGTCTCTTTTCCCATTTTCTCAACTTTGACGCGTCCCGTCTTGAGATAGAGGTTGTTCAAATCGGTGATTTCGTATTCCCCACGGGCACTCGGCCGAACCTGCTTTGCCATCGTCACCACGTCTTTCGGATAGAAATAAAGCCCCGTGACCGCGTAATTCGATTTCGGGTGGACCGGTTTCTCTTCAATGGATAATGCGTTGTTATCCCCATCGAGCTCAACGATGCCGAATCGCTGAGGATCATCGACTTCATACCCGTATAAAGTGGCAACGCCTTCTTGGGCCCTTTTCAAAGAAGCGGGCAAAGACTCGTTGAACTTCTTGCCGTGGAACACGTTGTCGCCAAGAATCAACGCGCATGGTTCTTCGCCGATGAACTCCTCGCCGATCAAGAAAGCGGAGACGATGCCGGTTGGAACTTCTTGCACGCCATAGGACACGCGGATACCGAATTCGCGCCCATCGCCGAAAAGCATTTTGAAACGCTCTTGGTCGCGCTGGTTGGAAATGATCATGATGTCATCGATCCCCGCTTCCATCAACGTCGATAAGGGATAGTAAACCAAAGGCTTATCATAAACGGGAATCAAAAGTTTGTTGGTGACGGACGTGATGGGATATAGGCGAGAGCCGTTGCCCCCTCCGAGAATGATGCCTTTCATAGGTTCTCCTTCGTTGTTGTTCTTTAATGATATCGTTTTCGCAACGAAAAGAACAATTTGATTCGGAAAACCCATCTTTTGAAGGAGAAAAGGAAAAACAGCATCTCCCCAAAAAGAGAAAACAAACGGATAATGGGGAGGAAATGATTTCCTATTTGGTTTTTTGCCACACAAAAGAAAAGGAAGAGGAAACGATTTCCTTTTCGGGGAAGGCCTCGGGCTTCGTCGTTGTCCCCGAGGTTTTCCGCAACATCTTCTTGGGAGGGGGGCAAACCTTTCTCGGGGAAGCGGTAATCAACGATGCCGATGAGCTCGGGCAAGGCAAAAAGGGAAGCAAAATCAAAATCGTCGGGGAATCCTTGATCCTGATCGCCAGCAACGCGCCATCCGCCATGCCAAATTCCGTTTCCGTCGTAGAAAAATTCGGCCTTTTCTTAGAGGCGCATCCCTTGCCCGTGAAGCAAGAGCTTTTGGCTAGGAAAGTCCTTTTGGCCGTATTCCGCGAAAAAGAAGCGAACGCCCCCTTTATTTACTTAGATTTAACAGAGAGCGAGGAAGCTCCTTTGCTATTAAGCGTCCTTAGTTTCGTCTTCCCGGAGTCGGACTTTCTGCTTTCTATCCCAGAAAACTTGTCCTTCCTGCTGCCAAAACTCGGGCAACCCGTCCAGCCAAACATCAATCTCCTGAATCCCATAAGCCAAAAAGAGGGGTACGTGAATCTGTTTTCGGACATCATCGGAATAAAATCCGCCGATCCGAACAACCCCATTCGCGAAAAAGGGGGAAATCAGCCACGAAAAAAGCAAAAAGAGGAAAAGACTCCAAAAAAAGAATCCCCGGCCAAAGAAAAAATAAAAGGCGGTCCGAAAAAGACATTCACCCCTGAGGAAAACCGCAAAGACGCGAAATGGAATTGTTTCTTCGGCTTTTTGTTTTCCGTTTTGGCAATCATCGCCCCCTATTTCTTCTTCCTGTTCAAAAACGAAAAGGAAGATTTGTATTTCGTGGTTTATTTCGTCCTGCAGCTTTTCTTCCTTTTCATGAGTTTTCTTCCGATTTGCTACAACACAATCGTTGAAAACGACCTTACGAAAGGCTTCCGGCGATTCACTAAGATCAGCATTCCTACCATCGCGGTTGCCGCTTCTTTTGCCCTTTATTTCATCGGCAAATCCAAAGGGTGGGTCGGGCCTCATCTATATTGCTTTGGGATCGCCTATTTATGTTTGCCCCCAATCGCCCCCATCATGCTCAAACTGTTCCGGTTTTATTTCGCGAAAAAACAAGCGTCGAAAAAATAGATCGTCAAGAAGCAAAACCCCACCAAAAAAGGGCCGAAGCCCTTTTTTGTTAGTCGAGGATCTCCGTGGCGATGTCTTCCCAAACCATCTTCCGATCCGTTTCGTTATGAATCTCATGGCGCATTTTGGGATAAATTTTGAGTTTGACCTCTTTCAACCCTAGCTCTTGGTACTTTTTCGCGAGCCACCGAGGGCCTGCCCCGTTCTGGCCGACCGGATCTTCCGCCCCGGCGGTAATATAGACCCTCTCGTCTTTAGAGATTTTGTTTAGATTCTTTTTCGTCCAAAGCCCAGAAACCCCACGGAGGAACTCCCTCCAGAACCCTCCGGAATTTTTGTGCCCGCAATAAGGGTCCTCGCGATAGTTTTTGAGGTTTTCCTCATCATAGGAAAGCCAATCCAGATCGCTGTTGCGGTTTTTGACCGACTTGGAATAGGAATCGAGGCTCAGGCGATCCAACAGCGGAGAAGGCTTGTTCCAATTGGATTTGTGAACAAGGACCTTAGAGAGGAAATAACCGAGTTTCATAAGGTTTTTCTGCCCACCATTGGTTCCGATTAAAATCGTTTTCTCGCTGTCGAGAGGATAAGTCTCGAGCCTTCCTTGGGTCAGAAAAGACCCCATCGAATGCCCACCTTGAACCGTCGGCAAGCCGTTTTCTTTGGCCAGTAAAATCGCTTTGTGAATTCCTTCTACATTTTTGAAGAACCCGCCCTCGGGCCACTGTTCTTGTTCTTCCACGGAAGAGGCGTTTCTGCCTTGCCCAATCGCATCCAGGCCCCAAACGTTGATCCCAAGGGAATTGAAATAGGTGAACATCTCATCGTAACGGGAAACATGTTCATCCATCCCTGTGATGAAAACAAAATTCTTCCTCGCATCTTTGGCGGGCCAATAATGCCCTTTCATCTGCGTTCCGTCGTTTAAAGTAACTTCGAATTCTTCCATCGCTTTTTTCCTCCGATTACTTTTATTTTACAAAGGTTGGCAGAAAGCTCAAATGGACAGCGGACGCGCTTTGTCCTTTTTGGGATAGAATGGGAGCATGATGAAAGACCTACTTGTTTTCGATTGCTTCGGCGTTCTCTACGAGGAAATCGCCCCGCGGTTGCTATCCTCCTTCTTGCCAAAAGGAAAAGCCAAAGAGGTGAAAGAACGCGATTTCCCGGCCGTGGACCTAGGACGGAGGAGCTTGAACGAAGTTTTCAGTGGGTGGGAAAGCGAATTCGGAATCCCAAAAAGCGAGATCGCCGAAAGATGGGAGAAGCTCATCGCCCCAAAAGAAGATAGCTTCGCCCGCGTTGCCAGGCTCGCCGAAAAATATGATTTGGTTTTGCTTTCCAACGCGCCGACAGGGTTTGTTGAGAGGCTATTCAAGGAAAACGGCCAAGAAAAGTATTTCAAAAAGCTTTACGTCAGCTCCGCGTTAAGGATGGCCAAGCCAAACCGCGACATTTACGAATTCGTGCAAAAAGAACAAGGCGATCGTTATGGGAGGATTTGGATGATCGATGACCACAAAGAGAATCTAAAAGTTCCGGCCGAGCTTGGTTGGAACACCATTCTCTTCACCGGAATCAATAGTCTCAACGGTTTATAATTAACCCTGCAAAAACCGGATTAAAATTCGTCGCTTGTCTTCCCATCGAAATCCACGAAAAGGACAACGGATCCTTTTTTCCGGCTTGAAGGAACATCGATGACCCTTTGGTTGGAGGATCCGCGGTAACGGAGGCGATTGAACCCGACATTGAGCGAATCGATGTAAGGCCCGTCCACGCAAACATCAACGTATTTCATCATAGGCAGGTCTTTGATTTCCTCATAAAGATAGCCGGTCCACATCCATATGTCCTTTTGGGGGAATTTATCTTTGATATAGGCCATGATTTCCTGACAAGCCTCCCGATTGTCGGGAAAGGTTGCCTCGCCGCCAGAAAAAGTGACGCCTTCGCAATGGGGATTGGAAAGCGCTTTGTCGATTTGATCATAGACCCACTGCCCCATCGGCTTGCCGAAAGAAGGATCCTGAGCTTCTTTGTTTTGGCAGTTGGGGCAATGGTGGTTGCATCCCGCCACCCATATGACGCAGCGAAGCCCTTTGCCGTTGTTAAAGTCCAAGGGGTCAATGCGGATGACGTTCATCACATGGCCTTCCTTTCTTTGATTTCCTGCAGCTTTTTATCCGCGATGCGGGACTTTTGACGGGGGTTGTTGCTGGCTTGCCGGGTGAATCCCAAATACCCGCAAACGCGGGAAATGGAGGTGATGTTGGAGGAGTGGCAATGCGGGCATTCGTCCAATTTGTCGTCGTCCCACTGCTCGCCGCAGTCGTTGCAATAGCTCTTCGCGATGTTGACCCCGAAATAAAGGCCAAGCTTCATCGCGTATTTGATTTCCTGATCCACCGCTTCCAGATTCTTTCCAGTCGGGATGCGGGTATAGCAGATATGGCCGCCGTTAGCGATGTGGAAGAAGGTGGACTCGCGGTCCATTTTCTCGAAATGATCGATGTCGACCCAAACAGGATTATGGAAGGAGTTGGAGAAATACTGGTGGTCGCCCACGTGATTCACGATTCCGTATTTGCGGACGAACTGATCCCGTTGGGTGTAGCAAAGGGACTCCGCGGGGGTTCCGTAAATCGCCCAAAGAATGTGATCTTCTTCTTTGTGGGCGTTAGCGAAATCGTTGATGTGCTGCAAAACGCGATAAGCGAAGTCGTTGTCCTCGTCTAGATACTTCCCGTTGTAAAGCATCTGGGTCTCATTGAGCGCGGTGAACCCAAACGAGAAGGTAACGTAGTCCAGCAAAGGACGGATTTCTTCATCCGGTTGGAGATGCCCTTTATAGAAGCCGCCTTGGGTGAACATCAAGGGGTTGCAGCTGGCCTTTATTTTAGCCAAGTACTCATAGGTTCTCTTATGGATCCCGCGAATCATCTCCAAGTAATGGTCAAGAAGCTCGAAGAAAGGAAGCTTTTCCACTTGGGATTTGCGGAGAATCATGGGGAGGTTCAAGGAAATGGCCCCGCCGTTCCACCTTCCCGTGAACACCGGAAGATCGTTTTCGTCCGCGGGGTGGAAGCCGCCTTTGCGGTAATAAAGGGAAAGATAGGCGCGGCAACCCATCGGCGAGATGACGTCGTCATGCCAATTGGGATCCTCTTTCACAAACCCGTCTTCCCCCAAATACCAACGCATCACGTTGTTTTTGTACTTCTTGTAGACGGAGGCGACATAGCCCTCGCCCGTCAAAGACAGGTAATCCGGATATTGGGCTTTGGAAGAGCAAATGACAGCCTGCTTATAGAGATCTTCCAACTCGCCGCCTTTGCCATGCTTTTCTTCATCGTAAAGGAAAACGAGCTTCGGGAAGACCGCGGGGATCTTCTTGTCTTTGGCCCCTTCCCCATTCCCTCGGACACGGAGGATCGTGGAAGAGATCCTTTTGGCCATGGGGCGGGGATCCAAGCCGAAGGTGAAGGTCGTGAAAATGAAGTCGCCGCGGCTAGAGGCAACCGTATTGAGGTTGTATTCCAAGGCCTGGAAACCCTGCTCCAATTCGCGGTCCAACCGAGCGTAGGCGTATTTCTCCGCTTTGTCCGATTCGACTTCGTGGCCGATTTCCTTCATGAGGCCGGCATATTCATCGAGATATTTCCGGAAGGATTTCTCAGCATATGGCGCAAGGACAGTATCCACTTCAGG
Source organism: Caryophanales bacterium UBA1624 (assembly GCA_002321395.1). GTDB lineage: Bacteria > Bacillota_I > Bacilli_A > RFN20 > CAG-826 > Alloenteromonas. The sequence continues at coordinate 30,250 of DCMK01000040.1, read as the reverse complement.
GACCGTGAAACCGCCATATTGCTGCGACCCCGCCATCTGCATGACGTCGCACATCACGTTGATGGCAGCCCCAACGCTGGTGGGCTCGGTATAATGCATGTTTTCCATGTCGAATCCGCCTTGAAGGATGGAACCCATGTCGCAAAGGGAGCAATTCATCGTATCGAGGCGATCGGAAATGTCATGGACGTAAAAATAGCCATCCTCCACGGCCTGGCGCTCAGAGGGAGTGAGGAAGAAGCGTTTATAAACGCCCTTTGAAAAAGCTTTGTACTTCAAGGAGCGTTTGGTGGAAATGAGTTCAGAATCGCTGTTGGCGTTGCTGTGATCGGCGTGGTAGGACAGAGAGGAAGCCGTGGCCAAAGCGTCGGCGGAGATGGCCTGCATGTCGGCTTTGTAGTTCCGCCAGCTGCGATATTGGGCCGCAGTCGCGGGGTCAACCTCGTCCAAAGCGTTCTCCACATAAATGTGGATCGTGGAGACGGGGATCTTTTCCTCCCCGGCCATTTGGATCTGCCGCTTCACTTTGGAGACGATCGAACGGATTTCATCCGGAGTGAATTTTTGGTCGAGGCGAGCTTTGGAAGCCTGAACGGCGCGCTCGATTTTCGCGGGGTCAAAACCTTCTTCTTTTCCGTTCTTTTTGATGACCCTCATAAGGGTGAAAGAAAAATCCGACGCCATATCTCCATTCCTCCTAGGCAGCGTTCATGAGTGGGGAACCCCGCTCATCGTGCGAAGAACATTTTAGCCGATTGACTATCCTAGTAAAGAGAAACGCTTCATAAATTTTTCCGATTTTGGAACGGGGAAATGACATGCACGAAAAAAGGTTTTCTTCGAAGAAGAAAGGAGATCACTTTTTGCCAGTGGAACCGAAGCCTCCTGCGCGTTGGCTTTCCAAAGGAGAGTCATCATCGATGATGTAATAGTCTTCGAAGATTCCTTGGGCGAACCGTTCCCCCCGAACGATGGAGACATCCTTCTCCGTGCGGTTATATAGGGAGATGCCGATGCACCAAACGTAATCGCTGTCGATGATGCCGGTGCCGTTGCTGAGGCAAAGCCCTCTTTTGATGCCCAAAGAGGAACGGATGAACACTTTCAAAACCTTATCCTGAGGCATATCGAGGCATTTGATCCAAGTGGGAACGAAAACGGTTCCATGGGCGGGGACGAGGACATCGTAGGGACAATAAAAGTCATATCCGGCGGAATGGGGGGTTCCCCTGCGGGGCAAAACGATTTCCTCCGGGGTTTCGAATTTCGGGTCCATTTCCTCCCGAGAGCATGCAACGAAGCGAGCGCTGATCCTATTCATGAAACCATTATCCTCCCTCCGGGGATACGAAAAAAGGAGAACCCTGCTTGGTTCTCCTTTGCGCGCGCTGAATAAGGGGAAAGGGACCTTACTCAATCGCGATCGTGCTGACGGGCTGGGATTTCTTGACCGAAGCCTTCGGGAAGGAGATCTCCAACACGCCGTCTTTGTAAGAGGCTTTAATTTCCTTCTCCTCGACCTCGCCGACATAATAGGAACGGGTGGCCACGCCAGAGAAACGTTCGCGATGCAGGAAATTGCCTTTCTTGCCCTTGACGGTTTCCGTGCGATGAGCCTTGGCCTTGACGGTGAGGTATTTGTCCTTCAAAGAAAGGCTGATATCTTGTTTGTTGAGGCCAGGCAATTCAATCGAAAGGACATAATTGTCGCCCTCATCGGTGATATCGGTCTTCATGTTCAGAACGCCGTAATCTTCGCTTTCGGTCTCATCTCCGAACAAAGCATCGAAGAAGGGATCCAAGAAGCCTCCATTGTAACGAGTGACATTGTTTTCCATAGTTCCAAACCTCCAGGTTCTCTAGCACTCATTATTCTTGAGTGCTAACCATAGAATAGCCTCCTTTTTAGCACTGTCAAGTTTTGAGTGCTAATTTTTGCCAAATTTTTCGATTCAAAAACCGCCCTCCTTTAGAAGGGCGGCTCTCCAAAGGCATGCTTTATTTATATTCTCCCGTCTTCCATAGATAAATCCCGCCTTTGAGGTTTTTCGCAAGGCGGATGGAAATATCGCCCTTCACGTATACCGTCGCGCCGGGGAGAGAGGCGATTGGAGTATCCGAAACCGCGAAGCCGGCAGCCAGAAGGGCTTTCTCGTATTTGGAATAAAAGCTCGCCGCATCCGCGGTGCCGGAATTGGAGAAAATCTCCAATTCGCTGGTGGAATCCGTTATATCCCATAGGCGGTATAAATCAGCATCGTACACATAAGGAACGTTCTTGGCCTCATCGCCAAAGTATTTCGTCAGGTAAGCGGAGATGCGGTTCCCTTCTTCTTCCCAAGAGGTCGGCTGAGCGAAAGCGGGAAGGCCTTCAATCGCCTTTTGAACCGCCTCTTCCAGGGAAACGTCCTCTCCGTAAGCGAAGCGAATCGTTTCCGATCCGGAGGAAAACATGCCATCGCTATAAGAATAGGAAGCGGAGGAGATTTTCCCTGAGGAAGAATCCAGAGAAAGGGAGAAAGTAGAAGGCAGGAAGTATTCTCCCTGAGAGCCGAGGATCATCCCCTCCTTCGCTCCAGAAAGAACATAAGAATCGAAAACGAAGGAGCCATCGCTCTTCTGCCGGAATAGATTCGGGGATAGGTGGAACCCAATTTCGTCTTTGACCTCCCCTTCTTCGGCGAAGCCGTTTGGCAAAACCAATCCCTCACGGTCGATCAAGAAACGACGATAGGAATTCTCGTTCTCCTTCACATAGCCATAGCTATAAGAAGTAACGCCGGCACCAGTCAGGTATTCCTTTTTCCGGAAGAGAATGTCCCCGTTGTAGAAAGTGGTGAATTTTGAATTGCTGTTTTTATCATCTTGGGCGGTAACGCAGAAGGGCGATTCTCCGGAGAAAGCGGAGAAAGCATGCTCCAAAGAAGAGGAAAACGCCTTTTCTCCATACGGCCTCACCTCGGTGATTGCCCGAGGGGAGACAAGGGAAGAAACGATTTTCAAATCATAGAAGAAAGTACTGCCCGCGCTGTCGGTCCCGGTTTGAGTTGGGTAAGAGAAGACGATTTTTTCGAAAGAACCGTTTTCGACGTAAAGGTCGATGGAGGAAATCCCGCTTCGCCCGTTCAAAGAGCAGACCGAGGAAAAATAGGAGGAATGCATCCATCCATAATAATGGTATCGGCCAGGCTCAACCTCGCGAAACGCCTTTATATCCGAATGGAGAAGATCCAAGACATACGGGAAGGAAGAATCAAAAGAATAATATTGGGAAAATTTTTCCCGGCTCACTTCATTATCCCCATTCAGCCCGATGTAGCTTGGGACGCCATCATCCCCTTCTTCAACCAAGGTAGCCGTTTTCTCGCCTGTTGAAACATCGACCAAAAAACGTTCATAGACGCCTTTTTTCCGGTTAACCTCTTCTTTTGCGATCGCGCCTGAACTCCCATTCGCCAACGTGGCGATGCTTTGGTTGTCGAAGGAAACGACGGTGCTTTCCGAAGAAAGAGCAAGATTAGAAAGCTCGCTTTCGGATAATGTTTTTTCGGGGATTTTGCGGTGATTTTCTATGTATTTCTCCAAGCATGGTATATTGGCCTTTCCAATGGAAGCGAACGATCCGCGAGCAGTTTCGACATCCACAAGATGATAGGAGGCGTCAAAGCCTTGAAGAACGAAGGAAAGGGCGTTGTTTTTGTTGATCGAAAACTTAGCCCGATAGAAGGTCCCATCCTCGGCCTCCGAATCGAATCCGCACATTTTGGCTAGGGCCTTAATCAGCTCCACATTGGTCGAATAAAGGACGTCTTCTCCATCTACCTTGAAGAAAACGTCCGCCCCGACATCGCTTTGGCCAAGGCTTTGCATAAAATCGAACTCAGAAAAATCGACATAAGGGGTCGTGGTCCCAGCATAAAAATCGGTTTTGACCAAAGGAGTCGTGACATCCACGTCCCCTTTCACGGAAAAAGAGCATTGATAAAGGATCCGCTCCGAATTCGTTTTCTCCGAATCGAAGCTCTCCAAAGCCAAATACCCAACCCCATTTAGCTGTGAAGCGAGGTAATCGGGGGTAAAAGTCAGAGGTGTCCCTCCTTTCACCCCGAAAACAAACCTCTTCGTTTGGATAATTCTCAAAAACAAGGACGAGAGATTTTCTTCGTTCAGAGCAAGAGGATCCTCTGAGCTCTCGGAAGCCTCTACACTCGAGGATGGCTCGGAAGAAAATCCGCTTGAACTAGTTTCCGAAGGGTTGGACGCTTGACACGAAAGCAAAGACAAGACGCCCAACAATAAAGTGGGGTAAAGAAAACGCTTTTTCATATTAGAACGTTTTGATCACCTGAATCGACAGGATGATCCCCCCCTCATAATCCGCGTTGTTTTTGTCTTTTGGGGCATAGTATTCCGGAAACTCGGTGGACACGATATCAGCGATTTCCAAAATCAGCCCGGAATCCCCGATCAAAAAGAAGTTCTCCGGCACTTCTGAATTGAAGAAGGTATCGTAATATTCGCTTTCGTACTTCCTGAGTTCTTTCTGCGTTGGATTCTTAAGCCCCGCGTCCAGCAGCTTTTGCTTATAAGTCGCAATAAGCATCGCGTTTTTGTTCCGGTCTTTTCCCGTTTCGGCGACCAATCCGAAATAAGAAGCCGTAGAAGCGTAATCATAAGACCAACCATCGCCGTCCGGAATCTCCATGAAAGGCAACGCGTCAGTCCCGCCGGCGCGTTCCATGATGGCCTCGAATTTGGAATAGACTTCTCCGCCAATCGATTCCCAGCCCTTCACAGGCGCGGATTCCTTGGATGAAACCTCCGAAACCAAAGAAGAGGAAATTGGAGCCTCCGAAGACGCTTCTGGCTCAACAGAAGAAGAGGCTGGATCGCTGGAGACGTGGCATGCCCCCAGCAAGCAGGGCAAGAGCAAACACAGCATTGTTTTTTTCTTCATGGCGACAGCCTCCTTTTCGTATGAAAAGGAATTTAATTCAATACGGTTTTTTGTCAACTTAAGCGCGAAGATTTCAAAGAGAAAAAATCGGGTCGTTTCCCATTCCGCCGTCCTTTTGTAGCCGCCGGGAAATCGTTTCGACCCGCCCGCGGACATCGGGCAGCAGAAGCCATGGGGCCGTGCATTTTTCCCGCGCCTTTTTCAAAATCAGCTCGTTGATCCTCTCACAGAAGGAGAAAAGGGATCCTTCCAACCCCTTTCCCGTCCAAGTCGAAAACCAATAAAGGGCATCTTGAAGCAATCGTCCAGCATCCCCACCTGCATCCAAAAACAAACCAACCTCGGGCAAAGACGGCTTTTTGTTGTGATAGGCATCGAAAAGCAGAAAGGAATAGAAACTGCACAATCTGCGGAATTCATCGTCTAAGGGATAGTCTTTTTTCAACGGGAAGAAAATCGAAACCTCCCGGTGGATCAAATCATTCACGAAAGAGGTGAAGCTTTCGCGCCTCTCCTCGAAGCTTAATGTGTCTTTCATGGTTCCCCTCCAATCTTTCCTAAAGGAAAATCGAAGGGATATCCGATTATTTTTCTTTGGTCAGATCCAGGAAGCGGCCATTCAGATAAGCGGATAAGGACAAAGGATTGACGCCGACTTGAAACCCTCTTTTCCCGCCAGAAAGAAAAACGACATCGAAAAGCTGAGCGGTCTCGTCAATGAAAACGGGAAAGCTTTTCTTCAAGCCAATGGGTGAGCAGCCGCCATGAACGTATCCGGTCAAAGGCAAAAGCTCCTTTTGAGGAATCATTTCGACGGACTTAGCGCCCACTGCCCTCGCGGCTTTCTTCAAATCCAGTTCCAGGGCGACGGGGATGCAGAAGACAAAATGCTCCTTTTTTCCGTCTTGGGTAACGAGCGTTTTGAAAACGCATTCCGGATGTTCGCCCAAGGCAGACGCGACCCCTTCCCCATTCACGATCTCCGGATCATAGGTTTTGATTCGATAAGGAATTTCGGCGGCATCGAGCAGCCTCATGACATTAGTTTTCTCTTGCTGTGCCATGGCATCATTTTAGTGCCTTTCAATAGAAAAAGCCCATCCGCTTTGGGATAGGCCGATGGTCAGAAGAGGGACCCCATCATTTTGAGAGCATCTTCACTGATGGAGAGCTTGCCTTTCGCATCCTTGGGAAGCTTTTGCACAAGCCTAAGCTGATTCGCGACGTCAGCTTTTTTGTTGGAAGCGGGGTAATTCGGATTGTTCAGATTCGCTTTCAGCTTCATCTCGCCTTTCAAAGCCTCCTCAAGGGGATCGCGCTTTTGCGTCCCTTGAACTGCTTTTCCGGTTTTTTTGACCGGCTTTCCCGGTTTGTCCGGCTTTGCGGGAGCAGGTTTATTGGGAGAAGACGCTTTTTTAGGGGCTTTGGGGGATTTTTGAGTTGGTTTTGCGGGATTTTTATCCGCAACCCCTTCCTTTTTCACCACGGATTTTCCTTTTGGAGAATGTTTGGTTTTGGTCTCCTTTTTCAAGGGTTCGGCCTGGGCCTTAGGCTTTTTACCCGAGGTAGGCTTTTCGCTTTTCGGAGTTTTCGCCTTCTTCACGGGTTCGGGCTTGGTTTCCTTGGCAGAAGCGCGCTTTGTGGCTTTCGCTTCCTTTGAAGGAGCTGGCTTCTTCTTGGACGAAGCCTTCTTTTTCTCCGAGGGGATCCCCATCGCATCGCGACGGGCCGAACGCTCGATCCAACCCTTTTTCCGTTCATCCGTAGGAACGCCAATCACAAGGGTGACGCCCACGGGAACAGCCGCGGAAGTATTGGGGACCGCCTTAACGGCGGAGGTCGCATTCTGCTTTGGGGCACCATCTTTTTTGACGATGGTGGAAGGCGTTTCCGGCGCGACTTCTGCCGTCGGATTTTCCGCTTTCTCGACAACCGGAGATTCGGAAGCCTCTATTTGCGGAGCGGGATTAGGCTCAGCCTTTTCGGGAAGAGCCTCCTCCCCCTTGTTCGTGGAGGGATCTACAAGGGAAACAGGATTCAAATCCAAGTATACCTTATAGCCTCTCTCCCCTTTTTCCGCGCTGATGCGGAAGGTAGGGAAATTGGCTTCCGCAGAGTTTCCTTTCCTCAGCTTTTCATCCAGCAAAGCAATGATTTCGCTTTGGTCCTTCGATGTTAAATCCAAAGGACCATGGACGAAGGAGACATAAGGGATGGTCGGGTCGCGGAACAAAACGCCATAGTGCTCGGCGACCATGGAGAGAGCATAGGAAAGGGATTTGCCTTCCCCATACCACAGTTTTTTCGCTGGCGCCTTCATCAAAACCGTAGGGGTTTCTTTGACTGAGGGCTCCACCTTTGGGGAATCCGGGAGCGGTTTTTCCATCTCCTCGGCCTTCGCTTCCTCTTTCGGTTCTTGGTCTCCGCTAAGAAGCGCTAGGCTTTCTTTCAGCTTCTTCTCGCCTTGAAGAAGATGAAGACCGTTTTTCTCGTTCTCGGGGAGGCCCTCTAAAAGGGCGAGTTGCTTTTGGATATCCGCAAGCTTGGATTCGACCGGATAGTTTGGATTCTTCAAATTCGCGTTGAGCCTTTGATCGGCAGCGAGGATGGGGCTAGCGCCCAAATCGCTTTCCAAATCGGGCTTAGGATTCAAAAATGGCTGCTTCTGCGTTGTTTTTTCCGCAAAAAAGGGCTTTTTTTCATAGGAACGTTTTTCATTCCTATCATGCTTTCTCTGATATCCGAATATCTCTTCGCCTTGATTCAGCTCTAATTTCCCGCCTGAAACAACCTTGTAAACAGACACTCTTTTTCCTCTTTGGGAATTCAGGTTGTTGAGGTTTTTCAAATCAGTGGCCAGTTTTTTGTCTTGGGTAATGACAAGGATTTTTTGGGTGAGACGGTCTTCGCAAACTTGGGAGTAAATCGCATTATCCGCAAAATTTTGATTGTGGTTCTTCTTCCCCACGCAAAGGAGCTTCAAACGCTTCGCTTCTTTGAAAATTTTGAGGGCCCTCATCGCGGGAATTCGCTTATCGGGGTTTCTCCGGTCATGCGAATGCTTCTTAAGTTCCGCGATTGCCGCTTCCGGCACCGTAATGACGAAGTTGTCATCCAAATATCCTTTGGCTTGATTGTAAACGTCCAACCATTCCGGAAAGGAATCTTCCATCAGAGAGCAAGTATCCAGGATCACGCTGTCGAAACCCGTGAGGAGCCTCGCCAGAGATGCGGCTTTGTTCTCATCGATAAACATAATTTTTCGTTTGTTTCTAAATCGAAACCTCCTTCCGGGAGATTATACATCAAGTGAAAGGCAAAAAAGGAACGGCTTAATCGTGGAGAGGACCAAACTTCTCGACCAAGAAGGAATGAAACTCCGAGGAAAGCTTTTTGTAATCGATCTTCAGAACGGATGTGTGGTCGAATTTCTCCTTGATGAAGAGGAAATCGGGCCATTCATACTTGTTGTATTCGCGATGAAGCGTATCCAAAATCACCTTTTTCGCCTCTTCCTCATCCACGTTCGGAGCCAATTCGACATAAAGAGCGGTATCGTCATACCCTTTATAGGTTTCCCCTAAATACGCACACTCTTCCACTTCTTTTAAATTGGAAACGCTCTTCTCAATGGAAAGAGGGTACACGTTCATCCCTTTTTTCTTTATGATGCGCTTGAAACGGGAGATGAAATACAAGAAACCATCTTTGTCCATTTTTCCTAAATCGCCCGTCTTGAGGTAACGCCTTCCCTCGATTTCAATGAAGGGGTTGACGTCTTCTGGGTGGTAATAGCCCACCATAAGAGTGTCGCCCCCAACGGCGATTTCCCCTTCTGCCATGCGCGGGAGTTCCTTCCCGTTCTCGTCGATAATTTTCACATCCACGCCAGGAATGGCTTTCCCGATGGAGTCCTTCCTCCAGTCCGAAAGGCGGTTCACGGCCAAAACATTGACCGCTTCGGTCAGCCCATATCCTTCCATGAGGCGCCCTTCCGAGCCTCCTTCTCTCAGCCGAACGTTGAATCGTTCAATCAAGGAAGGCGAAATGAAGTCACCGCCAACCCAGCAATTGCGGATCGGACGAAGGATCTTTCCTTTGAAATGTTTGTTTTTGAGCAAAGCCTCATAGACCGTTGGAACGCCTAGCAAAGTGGTAAGACGTCCTTTCTTCAAAAGCTGGATTACCTTCTTCGTCCGGAAAGAGCTAAGGAGGCCGATCGCGCCCCCCAAGAAAGGGACCGCCATAACGCCCATTGTGAGTCCATATCCGTGGAACATGGGCAAAGCGGCGAGCATAGACTCCTTTTCCGCCTGTTCCGGAGTGTCGCCCAAAAACCAGCATCCATCGGCGAGGATGGTCAAAAAGGAGAAATCGTTCAAAACAATCGACTTGGAAATCCCGGTGGTCCCGCCGGACGAAAGGATGATATGGCCTTCTTTTACGTCATAAGGAACGAAATCCTTGCAGCTTCCATTCACGTCATTGTAGTTATCCAGCTCTTTGTGCTGGCGATAGGCTTTCAACCTTCCTCGGCAAGCAAGCGCGAAGCCCGCCCTCTTATACCAAGGCAGCGAAGCCGTGGGATCGATGATGAATACGGGGAAGCGGGAAGACAAAATGCGATCGTAGAAGCGAAGGAACAGAGAAACCGTAACCAAAAGCTTCGACCCCTTATCCTCAAGCTCTCGCAAAATGTTATCTTCCGAGGTCAAGGGATGAAGGATGTGCACGCGGAGCCCAAGCTGAAGAGCGGCGTAGAAGGAAGCCACCGTTTCTGGGGTATTCGGGACGACCAAGGTGATCAAGTCCCCCTCCTTCAGGCCTTTTTCTCGATAATAAAAAGCAACCCGATTGATAATGGCGAGGAAACCGGCGAACGAATAAACCTTATTCTCGTAGTAAATGGAATCGGCGTCACCCCGTCTTAAGCAGACGTCCCGAAAGTTCTCGTAAATCGTCTTTGACCGATCGATAGCCATGATTAACCCCCTTAAACCAAACGGAATCCAAGCGGAAGGAACACCGCTAGAAGAAGCAAAAGCCAGAATGGCTGATGCAGTGCATAGACATAAAGCGACTTCGCTCCGAACCAATCGACGGGCTTATGCCAACGCCCATCGATTTTCGGAAGGAGGGATTTCTTTTCTTTGTAAATCGTTTCGCCAAGGAAAGCGCCGACTAAAGTAAAGCCGATCCAAGGAATCAAGGAAAAATAATCGGACCCGGCTTTCCCAAAGCCAAACATGGAAAGGAAAAACTCGGGGACGGTGAAACCCGTGATGGCGGAGAACCCGTCCGGGGCACCCGAAAACGAGCGGAAGCCGATCCAAGGCGAAGAGTCGAATAGGAAAAGGAAATGGTCCCAAAAGGAGTTCCAATCCGTGATTTCGCCTTTGAAGTTCACAAACGCACCATAGAAAAACCCAAAAAGCAAAATAGCGAGCCCTAGACCCAACTCAATCCACTTAGAACCGGGGATCTTTTGGATGACCGCCACAAGGAGAACGCCCATCCCCAACACATAAAGCACGCCAAACAAAATGCGGATGTCCAACGGATCGCCGAGGGCGTTGGTAATGAAATACAAAGAGTAGGTGAAAATCGTAATCAGGCCAGAGAAAAGAAGGATTTTCCCGCCGTGCCGAAAATTGTTGTGGGAAAAGGAACAGGAAATCCCGGACATCAAGAAAAACAAAAACGCCAAAGAATGGAAGAATTGACGGGTGGGTCCGTAAAAATACTGATTCATCATGGTGACGAAAGAGCCGAGCTTTGGTCCCGCAATTTTATCGAAGTTGACGAAGTAATTCCGAAGGTTCCCCAAATCGAAAATGAAATGGTCAACAACCATCCCCAAAATCGCCGCACCGCGAAGAAAGTCAATTTCCCACACACGCTCCTTTTTCCCTGCCGGAATCGGAGCTTCCGCCTTTGCTTCGATCGGGATTCCGCTATCCATAACTTTTGTATTTTATCCTATTCTTTCCTTTATAGGAAAGGAACAATCCATCCACCCCACCTTATGGGAATCCTCTATAATTCACCCGGCATGGTTTATCTTGATTACGCTGCCAATTTCCCCGTCTCGAGTGAAGTCCTGAAAACGCTCTGCGAAACCGAGCTTTTCCATTTCGGCAACGCCGTTTCGAAGCACCCCGCCGGGGAAAGCTCCTTGGAAGAATACAAACGCCTCAATCAAAAGGCTTTGCGGCTGTTTGGCGTGGACCCCAGCGAATTCGAAATCGTTTATACCTCTTCCGCCAGCGAATCCAACAATCTGGCCATCAAAGGGATTTACGAAAGCTATCAAGGCTTGGGCAAACAGATCCTGACAAGTGAATTCGAACATTCCTCCGTCAATGCCGCCCTCGGCTATTTAAAAGAAAAAGGGGCGGATATCCAAATGGTCTCCACCACCTGCGAAGGAAAAATCGACCTCGACGATTTGAGGGCGAAGCTGACGAAGGAAACAATCCTTTTGTGCCTTTGCCTCGTTGAAAGCGAAACGGGGGCCATAGAGCCTTATCAAGAGGTGGAGGAGATTCTAAAGGACTTCCCAAACTGTCATCTTTTGATTGATGCAACCCAGGCGATCGGAAAAATACCCTTAGATTTGCGGGGAATTGATCTCTTGACCTGCACTCCCCATAAATTTGGTGGTCTCATCGGGACCGGGTTCTTATTGAAGCGAAAGACCACGGTTTTAACCCCTTTGATCCACGGAGGAATGAGCGTTTCCCCCTATCGCAGCGGGACGACCCCCCTCGGTTTGATCGCTTCTTCCGTCAAAGCGCTCGAACTGGCAATGGAAGGCTTGAACGCCCACTACGAATCCGTTTCCGCGTTAAGGAAGCATCTCTTAGAAGGCCTATCCGCCATTCCCTCGGTTCAAATCAATTCGCCCTCGGATTTTCCTTACATTCTCAGCCTCTCTTTGAAAGGAAAGCGAGCGAAGGAGGTCACTTCAAAATTGGCTCAGAAAGGGATCTGCGTCTCTCAAAAGTCGGCATGCTCCATCCCCAACACCCCTTCGAAAACGATCATGGCGATTTACCATGATCGTGCCCGAGCTTTATCAAGCTTCCGGGTTTCCCTTTCCTATCTAACCACCCAAAAGGAAATAGACGCTCTCACCGAAGCACTAAAGGAGATCGCAAATGAGTAAAAAGATATTGACCAGGCCAGAAGAAATCGAGAGAAGCATCACCACCGAATTCCGTTACACCATCTGGTCCAAATTCATCGCCGGAATCAAAAAGTATCAACTCATCAAGCCAGGGGACAAAGTTTGCGTTTGCATCTCCGGGGGGAAAGATTCCAACCTTATGGCGGAATGCTTCAAATTGCTTTCCCGACACAGCGATTTCCCTTTCGAAGTCCGTTACTTAGTGATGGATCCGGGATACAACCCCATCAATCTGCAAAAAATCAAAAGCAATTTAGCCGAAATGGATATCCCGGCGAAAATCGTGAAAACGGATATTTTCGAAATCGCGAATTCCCAAGACCATTCCCCTTGCTATCTTTGCGCCAAAATGAGAAGAGGGGCCTTATACCGTCTCGCGCAGGAAATGGGTTGCAACAAAATCGCTTTAGGCCATCACTACGACGATGTCATAGAAACGATTTTAATGAACCTGTTGCATGCCGGATCCTTCCAAACCATGCTGCCGAAGCTGCACAGCGATCATTTCCAAGGGATGGAAGTCATCCGCCCGCTTTATTTGGTAAGGGAAGAAGACATCAAAGCATGGAGAGATCGAAATAAGCTCCAATTCATCCAATGCGCGTGCCGTTTCACGGAGAATTGCGCCGTCTGCGACAACGGAGGCGGAGGAAGCGCCCGTTATGACACAAAGATGCTGATTCGCAAATTAAAGGAAACGAACCCCCAAGTCGAAAAGAACATCTTCAAATCCGCGGAAAACGTGGTTTTGGACAAAGTGGTGGGCTATAAAGATTCAAAAGGCCACCACACCTTTTTGGATGATTACGACCGACAATCCATCAATAGCCAAGAAGCTTCTTCTTCCTCAAAAAATTCGTGAAAGCCTTTGGCAAAGCATACTGTTCACGAAGTTCCTCCTCGCGAACAAAAAGCGCATCGTCCAGCATTGGACGTTGTTTGCAATCAAGGAGATACCAGTCCATATCCCAAACCAAATGCGAAAAAACATGTGTCCCATGTCCTAAAAAGATTTTCTCCCCTTCGATAGAATCCAGAAAAGAAGGCTTTCCTCCATTCGCTGGGATGTTCGGAAACTCAAAAAGCCCAGAAAGAAGTCCGTTTCCTCGCCTTTTCCGAATCGCAACGAATCCCTTCCAACGGATAATGAATACGAAAACCGATACACGCACCTTTTCTTTTTGCGTTTTAGGTAAAGGATAACTGCTTTGATCGCCCTTTTTTAATGCTTGGCAATAAGCGGAAAGGGGGCAACGTTCGCAAAGAGGCGCCCCGTTAGGCAAACAAATGGTTTCTCCTACGTCCATAAGAGCTTCATTGAAATCGCCAGGCCTCTCTTGCGGCATCAAACTTAAAAAGAAAGCGCGCGCCTCTTTTTTGGACAAAGAAGAAGAAAAAGGCTCTTTTTTGCGGTTCAGTCGACAATAGATCCGGAAAAGATTCCCATCCAAGGCAACCTGCTTCTCCTTGAAAGCGATCGAAGCAATGGCGGAAGCGGTATATTCTCCGATTCCCGGGACCTTAAGAAGCTCTTCTCTCGAATTAGGGAAAACGCCTTGGCATTCCGACTGAATGTAGCGAGCGCCTTTCAAAAGATTCCTAGCCCGGGAATAGTACCCCAGCCCTTCCCAAAGTTTTAAAACATCCTTTTCCTCCGCATTTGCTAAGTCATTTATTGATGGGAAAGCTTGCAAAAACCGGACAAAATATCCTTTGACTGTTTCGATTCTCGTTTGCTGCAGCATCACTTCGCTCAGCAAAATACGGTAAGGGTCTTTGCCTTTCCGCCAAGGCAAATCCCGTTTTTGGGCGTCGAAGTAAGAAAGCAGTCGCGCGCTAAAATCATTCACCGTAAAAGGTTACCCCATTTTTCATCTGAAAACCCAATCAATGCTTCCTCTATTTTTTTCCGATCTCATCCATTAAGGCCTCATAAAGTGGCCACTGGAGATTGCCGCTTCCTTCTGGGAAGAAGAAGGATGGTGCTATTTCGGGCTTTACCCATTTCGCTTGATTCACTTCTTTAGAAATCACGAGCGGTCCCTTTTTTGCCCTTCCCAAAAAGCCAAGCATCAAAATGCCCTTTGGTTCGAACCAGTAGGAACGAATATAACGGATGGAATCGAGTTTGATCCCCACTTCTTCTTGGACTTCGCGGATCGCGGCGCGCTCCGCCGTCTCCCCTGGGGTGACATACCCCGAGACGAAATTCCAATATTTGTCGCTCAGATACTTTTGAAGCTCAAGGCAAATTTCATTGTCCTCATTCACCACCATCGTCAAAACGGCAGTCGGAAAACCGTCAAAGTAATAACGCTGGCATTTTTCACAATAAGGGACCAATCCATCATCCCCGGCAGGATGATTCACGAGTTTGCTTCCGCATTCAGGGCAATAGGTATAATGCATGCCTGAATTGTAATACCAATGACGCCGATTTCCTCCCATTTTTCTCGATACGCCGATAAAAAAGAGCCTCCGTTTTAGCGGAGGCCCTTTGAAACGAATTCTTACTTTTTGAGGAGTTTGGAGAAGAGCTCGCGGACTTGGTCGTGAGTCGCTTCGCGCGGATTGCCAGGATAGCAGGCATCCTTAAGAGCGTCGGAAGCAAGGTTATCCAAATCGGCTTCCTGAATCTCTTCGCAGACATGCGGAATGCCAACGTCTTCGCTGAGCTTCTTGACCGCATTGATCGCAGCGGCGCGATATTCTTCTTGGCTCATCTTCTCGACACCTTCAACGCCCATGGCGATGGCGATGTCGCGATACTTGGTGCCCGTGTATTCCGCGTTGAATTCCATGGCGATCGGAAGGAGCATCGCGCAGGCTTTGCCGTGGGGAACGTTGTAATAAGCAGAGAGAGTGTGGGCCATCGCGTGGTCAATACCAAGGCCAACGTTGGAGAAACCCATACCGGCAACATACTGGCCAAGCGCCATTTGCTCACGGCCTTTCGCTTCGTTGTTGACCGCGCCGCGGAGGTTGTGGGAGATGATTTCAATGGCTTTGATGTGGAACATGTCGGAGAGCTCCCAGGCGCCGCGGGTGATGTAGCCCTCAATCGCGTGGGTCAATGCATCCATCCCGGTGAAAGCAGTGAGGGATTTCGGCATGGAGGACATCATATCCGGATCGACGAAAGCAACGACGGGGATGTCATGAGGATCGACGCAGACGAATTTCCTCTTGTTCTGAACATCGGTGATGACATAGTTGATGGTGACTTCCGCCGCGGTGCCAGCCGTGGTCGGGACGGCGAGAATCGGAAGGCAAGGTTTGGTGTCAGCGACAGCCCCCTCGAGAGAGCGGACATCGGCGTGCTGGGGGTTGGTCATGATGATGCCAACGGCCTTAGCGGTGTCCATGGAGGAACCGCCGCCGATCGCGATGATCGCGTCCGCGTGGATTTTCTTCGCAGCTTCAACACCCGCAAGGACGTTTTCGATCGTCGGATTGGGTTTGATATCGGTGAAGAGTTCGTATTTGATGCCGGCCTCGTCCAAAAGGGAAGTGACTTTCTGGGTGACGCCGAACTTCACAAGGGAAGCATCGGAAGCAACCAAAATGTTTTTGAACCCTCTGGTTTTGATTTCGGGGACGATGCTGTTGATCGCTCCAAAGCCGTGGTAAGCAGTTTCGTTTAGAATGAATCGATTGGCCATTTGATTGTGGCTCCTTTCTTATGATCCCATTATAAAAGATAGGGAAAAGTAAGGAATCCGTTACCGATATATTGATTTGAATTGATAAATGAGCGTGCGTGCGCGCGTATGCGGAATCAGCCTTCGATTTTGATCTCTTCCCCGTTCTTGACGATGGCTTTGCCGCTGTCGATATCCTCGATTTCCTTTTTGTATTTTTGCTCTTCCTCGTCATTGCAGAGCACAAAATGCCCGGGGAGGATTTCGCGGAAGGTCGGTTTTTGCTGAGAATAGTCGTGAACCTCATTGGGCTTATAGACCAACCGGGTCCTTCTTTTCTCGGTGAAGGGATTCGGTTGAGGGATCGCGGAAAGAAGGGATTTGGTATAAGGATGGAGCGGGTGGCGGAACAGCTCATCGCTGTCGGCAAGCTCCACCATATTTCCAAAGTACATAACCCCAATTCGATTGCAGAAATATTTGACGGTGGAAAGATCGTGGGCGATGAAAATCATCGTTAGCCCCATCTCTTCCTTCAGTTCGTTCAAGAGGTTGATGATCTGAGCGCGGATGGACACGTCCAAAGCCGAAATCGGTTCGTCGCAGATTAAAAGTTTCGGGTTCATGATCAAAGCGCGGGCAATGCCGATTCTTTGCCTTTGCCCACCCGAAAACTCATGCGGATAACGGGAAGCGTGTTCCGGAACCAAACCGACTTTTTTCAGGATTTCGACGGTTTTGCGGTGATTTTCGGCCGCATTGTGAAAGCCTTGAATCTTCAGCCCTTCCTGGATGATGTCCTCAACGGTCATCCGGGGATCCAAAGAGTCCACCGGATCCTGGAAGATCATTTGGATCTGATTGCGGAGGGACTTCGGTGAATGCTTGTTATCGTAATGGATCGACTTGATTTTCCATTTTTGGCGGGTGATGAGGACATCATTCCGTTCTTTCAGCTTTCGGATTTTCTCTTCGTCTTTTTTAATCAGTTTCTGCTGATCGTCCGGGGATAGCAACGGAAGATCGTGCTGTTCTTGTTTTTTAATTGCCTTGATCTTCTCTTTGAGATGAATTTTGGAATATTTGATTTCCTTTTGGTTCCACCGATCCCCAGCGGCGATTCGATACCCTTGGAAGTAAATCGAACCACTCGTGATGTCATAAAGGTGGATGATGCATCTTCCCGTCGTGGATTTGCCGCATCCCGATTCGCCGACGATTCCAAAGGTCTCGCCTTCTTTAATGTCGAAGGAAATATCGTGGACGGCTTTCAATTTGACCGTGTTGGGCCATACGCCAAGCTTAAAGAACATGCGGAGGTGACGTACCGCAAGCAGGGTTTTGTTCTTTTCAAGTTCCGGTTTATAGGTAAGGTGGGCCAATTTCACGGCCTGCTTTGCCTTAGCTACTTGTTTTTCGTCTTCTGCGATTCTGGTTTTCAGTTCTTGCGCCGCGTTTGGATCAGCATCTTTAGAAAGGAGACGGCTTTGATCTTCTTTCCATTTCGACAGTGCTTCATCCAATTCTGCTTTTGCGGCGTTTTTGCGACCTTTTTTTATTTCTTCCTCTTTTTGATACCTTGCTTTAAGGTCCGATAAAGAGGGTACCTCCTCGTTTTCTTTATGCTGAAGCCTTTCGTAAGCTTCCTCTTGTGCCGCGTTGGCTATATTGCCTTTGGCGTCCAAAGGAAGGAGGACGTTCGAATCCGACAATCCATCGGAATCTTTTTCTTTAGCCAAGCTATGCTCTTTTTCGTTTTTCATGGTTCAATGCCTCCTCATCCTTCAAGGCCCGGCGGATTCTCTCCATAACGATCTTAGGCGGAATGACTTCCGGCGCGTCTTGATATTCAAGCCAACTGGCGACGAAATGGGTCGGGGAAATCTGAAAGAAAGGCGGTTCGTATTTGAAGTCGACGCCGAGGGCGAATCGGTTCCGAAGAGCAAAGGCGTCCCCTTCGGGTGGATAGATCATATCCGGAGGGGTGCCCGGGATGGCTTCGAGCTTTTCCTTGGAATCGATGTCGGGGACGGAGGCCAAAAGGGCCCACGTGTAAGGATGGCGTGGATCAAAGAAGATTTCCTTTTCCGTTCCGTATTCGCAGATTTTCCCTGCATACATCACCGCCACACGATCCGCCATATTGGCCACAACGCCCAAATCATGAGTAATGAAGATGACCGACATGTCATGGTCTTTCTTCAGTTTGTTGATCAATTCAAGAATCTGAGCTTGGATGGTTACGTCCAAAGCCGTGGTCGGCTCATCGCAAATCAAAATATCCGGTTCCGAAATCAGGGCGATGGCGATGACGATCCTTTGCCTCATGCCGCCGGAGAATTGGAAAGGATATTGCTTATAACGTTTTTCCGGCTGGGGAATCCCGACTTCCTCCATGACCTTCAAAGCCTTTGCCTTCGCCATTTTCTTGGTGATTTTGACTTGGCTTTGATATTCGTCCAATATCGCGTTCTCTTCTTTTTCCAAAGCCAGGAAATCGGTCAAGATTTCTGCTTTTTCCTTTTCCAAAGGAGAGAGGGATGAGGCCATGTCGGCCAAGGCTTTTTGATGGAGCTTTGGGATGACATACGTCAAAGCCGCCTTGGCGTTCCCGAGGATTTTGATTTTCCAGATCTCGGCTTTCAATTCCTTCAAGCGATTTTGCTGCTCTGGGGTCAAAGAGAGCTTTTCCTTCTTTTGAGCAACTTGCCGAAGCTTTTCGTCCCTTTCTTTTATCAAAGAATCATGACGTTCCTTCGTTTTGATCTTGGCTGCTTTTTTCGCCTTGCAAAGAGACTTCTTCAATCCAGGAGCCTGAGCGGAATATTCCGTTTTTGCGGCCAAAATTTCTTTTTTCGCCGCTTTTTTCGCATTCTTGAGATGGTCCGAATTTTCTTTTTTGTAGGCTTTTTCCTGGCTTTGAACGTTCGCAAGCTCATCCTTAAGGGAGGCGAGGTCTCCCCCGCTTCTCTTTGCTTCGGAAATTTTGTTTTTGATTTCGTTTTTCTTCTCCGCAAAAGCGAATAGCTGGCTCTCGTATCCATTCAAAGGCAAGCAGGCGCGGTTATTGGCGTCTTCGATGCGGTTTTGCTTCTTTGATTTCGCGTTCATCAGGGCCGTCAGTTCCGGTGCGATCAAATCGTCGTAATAACGTTTCAGCATGTCGGAGTTGATCAGCATCGTCTCTGTGATCTGCTTCCCGATTTTCACGATGGGGTTCAAAGACGATAAGGGATCTTGGAAGATCATGCCGATCTTCCTCCCGCGGATTCTTTGGAATTCGGTTTCGCTGGCCTTTGTCAAATCGATTCCGTGATAAAGAATCTGTCCTCCTTCGATCATCGCATTGGGGGAAAGAATCCCCATGATCGCCTTCGAAGTGACGGACTTCCCAGAGCCCGACTCGCCAACGATGCAGAGGGTCTCTCCTTTATACAAATCGAAAGAGACCCCACGAACCGCCTGGACTTTGCCGTTGTCCGTGCGGAAGGAAACGATGAGGTTTTTTACTTCCAAGGCTTTCTCGGAAGGAAGTTCGTTCCCTCCTTCGATCAGTTGGCGATCGAGTTTGCTTAATTGAATCGCCATATCATTCCCCTCCTTTCAACGACGGGTTGAACGCATCCCTAAGACCGTTTCCGAACAGGTTGAACGAAATCATGACCAGCGCCATGACAACGCTGGGGAAGATGATCAAATAGGGATAAGTCGTCATATATTTTTGGTTGCTCGTCAGCGTAGCGCCAAACCCATCCATCCCCCGGATAAGCCCCAAATAGGTCAAGGAAGCTTCGGAGAAAATAACCGAAGGGATCATCAAAACCGAAGAAGTGATGAGCGTCCCGATCGCATTGGGGAGAATATGGCGGAAGATGAGCCTGCCATCACTGGCCCCTAAAGTTCTGGCGGCAAGGATATATTCTCGATCCTTATAGCGATAGAACTGGGTTCTGGTGAGGGAGGAAGTCCCAAGCCACCCCGTTGTGCAAAGGGCGATGCCAAGCATCAAAATCGTACTCATATTGTCGGGTTTGTTGATGAGGATCAAAGTCATGACGACGACCCAAGGAATGCCGCCGAGAATATCCGTGAAACGCTCCATTGCCAAATCGACCCAACCGCCGAAATAGCCGGAAATCGCACCCCAAACGAGGCCGATGGCCAAGTTGACCACCGTGGTGACCACGCCCAGGACGACCGAATAACGAAGCCCCTGGAAGACCAGTTTGAACATGTCCCTCCCCTGGTCATCGGTGCCGAAGATGAACCGGGGCATGGAACTATACCCATAAAGGCGGTAACGGGAGATCGTTCCGGAGAAAGTGACCGTGGTGATGCCGGACCCGCGGACGACCTTCACCGACATCGGATGTTCCTCATCAAGGCGAAGGGGGCAATTGACTTTGCCTTCATCCGTCAAGGCGATTCCCGCCAAAAACCGTTTTTGGTTCTCCTCGCTGCGAGGATTGTCATTCACGAAATCGTTGAGGGGATATTTCATCGTGATCCAGCCGTTCTTTTCATAAGTGCGAAGGTTGGCCTCCGTAATGCTGTCGCTTTTTTGATCGCCAAACGCCGCTTGGTAAGTGTCGTAGCGGAACTCGCCGGTGACGAAATCGGCGTGATAGATTTTCATTTCGCCCGTGGAAGTGAACCGCGTGGCCGTCGACTGAACCGATTCGTACATTTTCTGAGCCGCGTCGGAGCAAGACATACCGGCGAGTTTTTCCTTCTCTGCGTCGCTAGGCTTCATGGAGCCTTCCGCCGCCGAGAAGACAGCCGACTTCAGCAAGAGGGAAGACTCTTTTCCCTCCAAAGGATTGAGCACGATCTGCAAAGCGGCTTTGATTGCCGAGTTTCCTTTATCCGCGGCGGACAGGAGGGTTTCGTTTGTGGAAAGATCGAAATGCAGCGTTTGGCCATCCGAAAGGTTTTCGGCCAAAGGCAAAACAGAATAATCCCCCTCGGAAGACAATCCCTTGTAAAGCAGATTGATCGAATACTGTCCTTGTTCCCCGTAAGCGAATTCTCCTGGGATATCCGCGGTCACGATATCCAACGAATAATCGTAATATCCAAGGTAAATGGTCCCTTCGGAACTCTCCAAATTCACCGTAGAAGTTGTTCCTTCTGTAGCGGAAAGACGGACATATCCGCCCCGAGCATAGGAAACCGCGCTGTCATCGAGTTTGTTTTCCCCGACTTTGGAGTAGGAAATCGAACCTACGATGGCGCTTTCGTCGAAATTGGCGTTTTTCCCCGTGACAGGTCCGCCGGAATAGGTCCCATCTTTCTCATAAGCATCCCAGTCGAAATCGATCGCGATGTTCTTGAATTGCGTCGTGCCGTCCCAAAATCCGCTGCCGGCGGAGAAAAGGCGCGGCGCCAATTTCGTTTGATAGCTGAGGTAAGCGTTGGTCGTATCCAAAGAATTCTGATCGAAGATTGGAACGAAAATCGTCAAAAGCAGGATAGCGCCCAAAATGACGCCCCCTGCGACGGAAGATTTGTTTTTGACGAAACGATGCAGGGCGTCCTTGAAAAAGGTCGTCGGCTTCGACTTCATCTTGGAGTCATGGATGTCCGCATTGACTTGGGAAAGGGAGAAGTCGCCCTGCTGAAAGGAAACGGTGTGCTCCACGTTTTTGGAGTCTCGATATGTGAAAGTTTTGCTGTTTTCCATAATCACTTCTTAGCCCCCATGCGGATTCTCGGATCGATGAACCCATACGACAAATCAAGGAAGACGCCGGAGATCAGTCCTATTAGGGTATACAAAGACATATCCGCCATCAATACGTTGTAATCGCCCGCATTGATGGAATCGATATAAAGTCTGCCGACGCCCGGAATCCCGTATAAAGATTCCAAAATCATCGAACCCCCCAATAGCCCAATGATTTCGGAAAGAATGGACGGGAGGATAGGCACCATCGCGTTTTTCAAGGCGTGGCGAGTGATTGCCTGCGAACGGGTCAATCCCTTTGTCCTCGCTAAAAGAAGATAGT
The DNA here is from genome assembly GCA_002321395.1 of Caryophanales bacterium UBA1624. Taxonomy (GTDB): domain Bacteria; phylum Bacillota_I; class Bacilli_A; order RFN20; family CAG-826; genus Alloenteromonas. The sequence goes on along the minus strand of DCMK01000040.1, from coordinate 8,455 downwards.
CGCTGCTCATGACCTCGGTCAGCTCTGCCCTGGTGAAACGGCAATAGCCGCAAATCGAGCCGAAGGAGAGAGCCATGGTCGGGATGAAATACCCAAGGACCCTCGTCTGCAAAGGCGCGCTGACGGAAGGCCACTGGCTGGGGAACCACCCCCATTCATAAGAGAAAAGAAGAAGGAGGAAGTTGATCGTGACGAAGGAAGGAACGGAGATGAATACCATCACCAATGTGGAAATGATGTGGTCCGTGAGCTTGTTTTTCTTCAAAGCCGCCCAAACTCCAAGGCCAAGGCCAAGAGGGACGGAGATCAAAACCGGCCAAATGTTGATTTTCACGGTCGTAAAAAGGCGGGAATTGGTCCAACTGGTCCCCACAATGATTTTCATCGCATCCACGTTGGGGGAAATCGAGCTGGAAACGCCCCAAGACCCATGGAAGAGGCCAGAGACCCAAACGCAGAATTGATCGAAGATCGGCTTTTGGTAGAAATAATGGGAAACGCCGAAAGAATCAACCGCCGAATAAAGGGGCGTCCCCAAATTGGACTGGGCGGAGCGGAACTCAACGACGTACCCTAAGGCAACCTGATGGGTGTAGTACGTCAATTGGGCCGTAGTGTCCCCTACCGTCGCTGGGAAAGGTTGCAATTTAACCAAGAAAAAGGTCAGCGTGAGGATGATGACCGTCGTAACTAAGGCCAAGAATATTCTCTGAACCGTGTAACGAAACATAAAAATCCTCCTTTGCCCCGAATATTAAAGTACGTCGAAAAATTGCAAAGTCTTTGTCGAAAACAATTCGGGAGGTTTTCGACGAAGAAGCAGCACCGGATTGCTCCGATGCTGCTTTACAACGAATGGATTGGATTTTATTCAACCGCAGCGGGGAAGTAAACGCTCTTCGTCCCGCAGAAGACCCCTTGGATCGTCTGGGTGAAATCGACACCGAAGAGGGGGATTCCGCCCGCATTGATGACGTTGGCGGCAAGATCTCCGCTTAACGTAAAGGAGAAGTTCCCGTTTTCATCCCAGATAACGTCCTCGATGGTTCCAACCGTCGCGCCCGCGGTGGCATCTGGATAAATTTCGAAGTAATCCGAATAGCCCTCCGCGTCCGTAGTTCCGAATAGATCCTTAACGTCGACCACTAGGCCGTCGTATTGGAGTATTTCAAGTCTTCCTGCAATCGAAACGCGGTCGCCATTCACCTTAAAGGAGGAGAAGACGATATTCACCGGATCGGTGGCCATCCCGTTTTCATCCAGGATGACGCCGCCGTCGGCCGCGTCCCACAAACCGTCGAAGGACCATCTCTTGCCATCATAGACCAGGGCGTCCTCGCCAGAGTCGACGACCGTCGTGTCCGCCCCCCAGTTGAGGGTGAAGCCGCTAGAATTGGAAGATTTCAGGACCTCCAAGAAGTTCAGCGGGTTCAACGAGTTGCCGGAGATTGAACCGAAGGCCAAGTCAAACTGGCCTACGAGCAAGTGCTTGTAATAGACGTCGGACCACACCGCGCCGCCAACGGATTGAACGACATTGAGACGGACCGGGTAACCGAGGTCTTCCGCCGCAGCATCGAAGGCTTTTTTGATGTAGCCCCCGATCGTATTGCCCTCATCGGCGATTTGGTTTTCATACATCCAGAAGATATTGATGGAAATGCTTTCCGTGGAAGCGGTAATCGAACCATCGGCGATAAGCTCATTGATGGCCTTCTTGAAAGCGGCTTCCGACAAGGCGAGGTTGTAGCCATAGCTCTCTACCGTATCGCCCCAGAAGTCTTCCAAGGCCGCCTCGTGTTCGGGCGAGTTGTTGTAAACCTCCCCTGTTTCCGGATTGGAAAGGTAAATGTCCGAGAAGTAATTGATGCTGGGTGAGCCGCCTTGAGCTTTGGCGTAATTCTCACGATCAATGGAATAGAAGAGGCCGCGGATGAAGTTGGAGTTGGACATCCAGGGCTTCACCGCCCAATAGCTGTCCTTTTGCGTGTGGGTGATGCTCCCGTTTTCGCCAAACAGGCTCTCCCAAAGATCTTCGTTGCAAGTGTTGAGATTCAGCTTCCAAACGCTTTCGCCCGGGATGGAAACGGCCCTTGGATCGGTCGAATAATCCTGAAGATAATCGGAAGGAATTCCAACCGAGTCTAAGTTTCCCGCGTTGAGGAACTGCTTGATGGCGATGTTCTTGTCCGTGGAATACCCCGGCAAGATGTCCATATGGATGCCGCCGATTTGGTAAAGGTTGGAATTTTCCTTCCTTTCGTACCAGTCGTCGTTCCTTTTGAACGTGATGAGTTTCCCGGTTTCCCACGTTTCGAGGATGTAAGGGCCAACCGATAGGGTGTTGTCGACCGGGGTATAGGACATATCCGTGCTGAAGCCGTTGATCGCGCTGACGCCAACTTCGTTCACGAATTCCGCAGGAAGCGGCTCATACATGTTGTCGTAGATGGAGTACATCGCGTAGAAGCGGTTGACGGGAACCGAATAAGTGACTTCCAAATAATCCCCATCCGCGTCGGTTCCGACTTTGAGACCTACGCCGCTGAAATCAGCCTCCTCATCGCTTAAGACGCCCTCTTTCGCACCGCCGGTGGCGTTGTAGTAAGCGGCGGCGCCGACAATCGCGCCTTGACCCGACTTATTGGCAAGTTCAGCGCCGCGATAGAGCCCGTTTGACTTATTTAAAAGCATTTTGAAGGGGGTCAGATAATCTTCCAATTGGACATAGCGATTATCGTATTTGGCTCGATCGGCTTTGGTCGAAAGGGTGCGATAAGAAACCCCCCCTTCTTCACCCGTGCGAACGTAGATCCTCCATGTTTGATGGAGCTCTTCCGCAGTCGGGGTTTTGTTCACGCCGTCCTCGGTTACGGCGTAGGGTTTATCTTGCTTAGCAAGGACCCCATAGTATTCGTACCCGTCTTTCTTTGCGTTGAGTCTGGTCCCGAACAAAGAGGTAGAGCAATTCGAGAACAAATCAGGGACAACAGAGCCATTGTCGTTCCAAACGTTCAGAGTTTGGGGATCGCTGGAATTCCAGTTATGGTAATAGTTTTGGTACTTATCCAAAGTCTCGCCCGCCAACTTCCCATTGAGCTTGCCGTCACGCAAAATGGAAAAGCCGAAACCGGGAATGTAGGAATCAACGCCTTTGACGACACGCGGGTTATAAAGCGCATAAGAGGAATCCTCATAAAGAGGCAGCCCAGTCAAAGCGTGATCAACCGCGTATTTTTCCAGTTTGCCCAAAATTTCCCGCCGAGCATTGTAGGAAGAATCAAGGAACTGATGGACTCCGGTCGCAATCGGAGCGTCTTCCTTCGGTTCAGAGGAATCCGAAGGGATGGATGAGGGTTGCTCCGAAGACGTTTCCGAGCTGCCAACCGGCCCGCTAGAGGGGGAGCAAGCAGCTAAGCCCATGATGACAGCACCAAGGGCAAGAGCTGGAGCAATGAAATGTTTTTTCATAATTTTTCTCCTTTCGAGATGGCCAAAGTAAAAACTCGCTTCAAAATTGTGCAAGCACTTTTTTACGAATTTTTTGTAAGTAATTTGCTTGTTTTTGCAGATTTTTCGTCAATTTAATGCGATTGCACGAACAATAAAAGAAGAACTTAAAAGAAGAACGGAAAGCGTCAACCAAGGCCAAATAAATGGAAAATTTGTAACTCTTTTTTTCTTCTTTCCTTCGACATAAGCATAGTAATCCGGGTACTCATCCATCGCGTTCGAATAGTTGATGTTCATGTGTTTGAAGATGGATCGAAACCCATAAGCGAGGAAATCAAAGGCGCCAAAATGGCCAAGCAGGAAAAGAAGGCCAACACCCAAAACCAAGATTCCGGAAAAAAACAAGGGGTCTATATAACCATAAAGGGAATAATTGCCCTTCAAGAAGAAGAAAAGGCAAAAAGACCCTACAGCCAGGACGGGATAAAGGACCAACGCAACAAGATGGGACTTCTTCATGCGGCTATCTTGCTTGTTGAGCGAAAAAATGCAAGGGCATTCGTCTTTCCCCATCACCCTTCCGAAAAGAGATAAAATGCGTTCATGGACAAACGTTCCTCGAAAACAATCGTGAAGATCTACGATGGTTTTACCCTTTGCCTTCAATCCATCCCCTATCCCAAATTGAAAATCCGAACCATCATTCAGCAATCGCAGATCTCACCGAATGGGTTCTATTCCCATTTCAAATCAAAAGAAGAGGTCCTGCAAGGCTATATGGCAAGGCTTTTCCTAACGGTGAAAATAAAGGGGAAAGGTCATGAGTTCAACGGGGTTTCATTGCTTTTCGCCCGCATCGAAACACAGCGGGATTCGTTGCAAAGATTCCTTCAAATCAGCGAAAACAGTTGGCTTTTGCGTTCTTCTTTGCTCCCGTGGTGTAGAAACCTTCTTCCCCAGGCTTCAACCAAAGAAGGACGGATTTTAGCAATCGACCTCTTCGCCGACGCCATTCTCCGATTCGTTCAAGAGGAAAACGAAAACGACAGGAAGGCTCTATTGGACAAACTGTTGTCCTCGCTCCCCGTTTTGCTTTCTTAACGTTTCTTCCCGGTAAGCAAAAAGAAATGCTCGCCTTCTTCCGCTTTCTCGATTGAGAACTCTTTGCCAAACGCCGGGGCTTCTTCCTCCGGCGAGTTCAAATGACGGGATAAGTTTTGAGGAACCGCTTCATGGTGTGCGTCCAATTCTTTTCTTCCCAGCGAATGGAGAATCGCGAAGCGGCCCCCTGGCTTCAGGACTTGGGCGAATTTTTTGCTGAGCAAGGAAGGATCCGCGAAATGCGGAAAAGCATTGTAAAGAACGACGAAGTCGTAAAGCTCAACCTGCTCACATTCCAAGAAATCGGCGCATTCGAAGCATGCCCATGGGCAAGAGGCATATTTTTTCTGCGCGATCGCGATCATCTCCGGAGAAATATCCATTCCGGTGACTTTCTCTTCGGTATAAGAATGGATCAAGCGCGTCACGGTTCCCGTGCCGCAGGCCAAATCCAAAACAAAATCGCCTTTCCTCAATCCGATCCGATCGAAAAGCGGGCGAATGTCCTCTTCCTTTTTTGTTTGCTTTTGATCCCAAGAAGACGCCAACGAATCAAAGAAATCGCGGACAGGATTCAAGAGAAGAACTCCTTTCCGTTAATTTTTTGATATCCCCCGAAGGAGTTCGCATAGCCTATGATTTGCCCGTATAAAGGGGAACCAAGGAATTCCGTGGTGATCTCATCTGTTTTTTGGGCAATGTCAATATCTTCAAACAAGTTGGGATACACCACTTTCGCGCAATACCAAGTGTTGGCCAAAGCGATTTCCAGATTCGTGTAATACGCGTTGTAGGCCATTTCCAAATAAAGCTCGCCGTCTTGCCAAGCTTTGCAGGACTCGAAGAGCTCTTGGTTCTCAGAATAGCTGGGCCGTATGTTCTTAATCGCCGCTGAATCGAAGATGATTTTGTCCATGCTTCCCGCTAAGGAGGCGAACTTTTCCGCATCGATTTTTTGAATTCCGTCGTTGGCCAAACCGCTGACCGCGTTTTTGATATGGGCAATGTTGAAAGGCTCATAGTTCTGGGCGGTCATGAATTGATTGGTGGTCCCCCAGTTTCCGAGTCCGCAAATATAGACGTTCGGTTTGTCTTCTTCCGCAATATCTTTGGTACGATTGGAAATCTCCTCTTTTTCTTTCTCAATGAACGAAAGGAGGCTTTCTGCCCTCTTTTCTTTCCCAAGGACCTTGCCCATTAAGCGAAGGCTCGTTTGGAATTTTGCATCGAAAACGCCTTTTACGCCGTATCCCAACGTCAAAACCGGAACGCCGAGCATTTCCTGCAAAGCGTTGGCTTTGTCCGCGTCTTCATATTCGGAAAGCACCAAATCCGGGTCGCAGGCAAGGATTTTCTCCGCTTCGGCGGATTGGGCGTTCGGGCCTCCCACCCCACAGGAAGGAAGGGTCGCGAAAGCACTTCCGTTCGCGATAACGTAAGGACGGGCGACGCCATCGAACATCTTGGGCCGATTGGATAGACTTTCATTGTCGATGTCCTCCACCCCGGAAAGCAGGCTGACGTCGCCAATGTAAGAGTAAAGGCGCAACGCCCCGGCCCCAATGCAGACGATCTTCGAATAGGATCCACTCCGAATGGAGACTTTCCTTCCAACAAGATCCTCCACGGTTTCTCCTTCTTCTCCCGGGTTCGACCCCCCACAGGAAACAAGGGAAACAAGGGATAGTGCCGTTAAGGCAAACAAAGCGGCTTTCTTCATTTTGACTCCCCCTCATGATTATGGAAATGTATATGCCGATCCCCACCGAAACCGGAAATGCTAACGGAAACGCCGAAAGTGGAAAGGATATTCTCATGGTTGAAGCACTCCTGGCCACCTTGAGCCAAGAGTTTCCCTTCCCGCAGAAAGAAGAAACGGTCCCCTAAATCAAGGGCCATATTCAAATCGTGCAAAGCGATTAGAATCGAAATCCGCTTGGTTTTTGCGATGTTTTTGCATAGATTCGCGAACAAAACGCAGTTGGATACATCCAAGTTGCTGGTCGGTTCATCGAACAAAAGCAAACTGGGGCTTTGGTTCAACGCGGTCGCGATCGCGACCTTTTGAAGTTCCCCGCCGCTTACCTGGTCGGTCCTTTTCTCCTTCAAAGGAAGCAGGCCGAGTTCGGAAAGGACCTTCTCCGTAGCCTTTTGCTCTTCTTCCCTCGGAGAAAGCCCAAAATAAGGCATCCTCCCCAGCAAAACGGTTTCGAAGACGCTGAGGCCGGAAGGGGTGACCCGTTGGGGGACGTAAGCGATCTTCTGCGCCCATTCCCGGGCGTTGGTCCCGCTCAAGCTTTTCCCATCCAGGAGAATTTCCCCCTTTTTGGGCTTAAGGATGCCTAGGAGGGATTGGAACAACGTGGATTTCCCCGCCCCATTCGGACCCAAAAGGACCCCGATTTCCCCTTCTTCTAAACGGAAAGAGATGTCATTTAGGATTTCCTTTCCCTTCTTGGAATAGGAAACGGTCAGGCCTTTGACTTCTAGCATGAGCTTTTCCCCCGGGAAGAGAAAACAAGATAGAGGAAGAAAGGCGCGCCGAGCAAGGACGTCACCGCGCCGATGGGGAGGGAATTCCCCGGCGTGATCGCCTTAGCGAACACGGAAGAAAGCAAAAGCAGGCTCGACCCGCAAAGGAGGGAGCCGGGGATCAAAAAGGAGTGATTGTCCCCCAAAAGTTTCCGCATAATGTGCGGGCAGACGATCCCCACGAAGCCGATCACGCCCAAATAGGAGACGCAGACGGCCGTCACCAACGAAGCAAGCAAAAGGGAAGCAAACCGCAAAACCCCGACTTTCACCCCGACGCTTCGGGCGAACACATCCCCGGAAAGCAAGGCATTGTACCGATAACGGAGAAGGAAAAAGAAGATGACCGCCACCAAAACGACAATCGCCATGATGAGGTCGGACAGGAAACTGGCCCTGCCCAAATCGCCGAAGCTCCACACCACCGCCGCGCTGAGTCCCACATCGGTCGCGTAGAATTGCAGAACCGTCGTCCCCGCCGTCCAAACCGACCCCAAAGCCACCCCGGCGAGGATGACGCTCGAGGGATTGAAGGAACGGATCCGACACAAGGCGAGAACCAGCAAAACCGAAAGGAAAGCAAAGGCGAACGCCACCAAAGAGGTCGCGAAGGGATTTCCCGAGGAAAAGAACCCGTCCGCGTTCTTATCCAAACTGAGATAGCCCCCAGAAGCCAAAATGATCGAGACATTTGCCCCAAAGACGGCCGCATTGGAAACCCCTAAGGTGCTTGGGGAAGCCATGATATTCCCTAAAACCGTCTGCATGATGAGCCCGGAGATGGATAGCCCGGCCCCGGCGATCAACGCGGCCAAAGCCTCAGGAAGGCGGATTTTCTGCACGATGCGGATCGACGACTCCTTCCCCACGCCGAATAAGGCGAGGAAGGACTCCCCCATCCCGATTTTCGAGCTGCCAAGAAGCAAACAAAGCAAGAAGGAAAGGCAAAGCAACGCGGAAAAAGAGATTAAAGCGATCCATCTTTTTCTGCTTCTAGGTTGCGAAAGCATATTCCGATTATACGCTAATGGGAAAACGAGGATTCTTTCGATGAAATTTTAGAGTACTGTTTTTCTTTTTTTGTCTTTTATCTTTCTTTTCCTTTCGATTCCAAAA
>DCMK01000040.1:0-208 GCA_002321395.1 Caryophanales bacterium UBA1624 | reverse complement strand
TCAGGTCCCTCCAACGCGTTTCGCTTTGAATCCAATATTATTTTTTCGCTCGGATCACGTTTTTCACCCAAGAGGCTCTTAAAACAAGAAAAAGCCCCCTTCCGGGAGCTTTGGTTCGGAACGGATGCGTTAGGCGGACCAACGGACCAAGCAGACTTCCGCAGAGTCGCCTTTGCGGAATCCGAGCTTAAGGGCCTTGGTGTAGCCG
>DCMK01000020.1 GCA_002321395.1 Caryophanales bacterium UBA1624 | reverse complement strand
TGCGTGATGGCGGCGATTTTTGCGTCTCGTTCATTAAGCAGCAAATCAACGGCACTGGCAGCGTCCTCTTTGCCAAAGTCCTTTTTTAAGATGCGCTGAATCTTTTTGTCGTATGAAAGTTTAAGGGAATTGACTTTTTTGGTGAGCCTGGCCTCAAGAGAAGCCTTTTGCTCGGGGTTGTATTTGATCCCGATTTTTTCCAAAAATTTATAGAAACCCCTTTTATCGATGACGATCAATTGCAAGATGATGGAAATCAACAGGATGGCGCCTTTGATTGTATCGTTGATGAGGGGGTTGAGGTTCAGCACGGAGATGATTTTGTCGATCATTTGGAAAGAGAGAGCCCCGAAGAGGATGCCAATGATGTTGCCTCTGCCTCCGTTCATCGAGATGCCGCCGATGATGCAAGAGGCGATCGCATAAAGCTCGTAAGACATGCCGGCCGTCGAAGAATCCATGGAAGAATAAATCGAGACGTGAAGCACGGCGGATAAGCCGACGAAGGCCCCGGCAATCGCGAAGATGATAACCTTGGTCCAAGGGACGTTGATGCCAACCAAAGACGCGGCTTTGGAGTTCGAGCCAAGGGCGTAGATTCGGCGACCGAATTTCGTGTGTTTCGCTAAGAAATAAACCAAAAGAACCAACGCGATCAGGATGATTCCGACGATGGGAATCGTAAGGAAATCATCGTTCCCGAGCTTATAAAAAGGGGAATTATAGTAATCAATCAATTGATAGGTCTGTTGCTGCTGACCGCTTTCTGTCGGAATAGATTTCAGAATGTACTTGCATAGCGACCTAAAGATAAGCATCGTCCCTAAAGTCCCGATGAAAGCAGGCAGTTTTAACTTTCCGACCATGATTCCGTTGATGAATCCAATAATGGTAGCTACCGCCACAACCACAAGTATCGAGACGGCGGTCGCCAAGCCATGCCCTGCGACGTCGTAGATCGCTTTATAGGCAAGAATGCCCATGCCGCCAGAGAAAGCGAAGTTCGCTCCAACGCTGAGATCGATATCCCCGGAAATAATGATTAGGCCCATCCCCAAGGACAGCGTCCCAATGACGGCCGCGCTTTTTAATATGTTCGTAATGGAATTCCAGTTCAAGTAATTATTAACGGCGATGTAGAAAAGGAACATTACGACGAAAATGTAGAGGAAACTGCCTTTTTTCCAACTGGCTTTCGCCAATTCGCCAAAAGACAACCTCTTCTTGTTTTTGCTAGACGAATTAACCATTTAGCTCTCCTCCTTCTTGCACTCGCACACGACTTTGTGCGCGTTGGTTGCGTATTGCATGACGCGTTCCTCGCTGATTTCGTCATGGTTCAAAATCTTTTCGATACGGCCGTGATAGAAAATGATGCAGCGGTCGGCCACTTTTTGGATCTCGTTTATTTCCAAGGTGTTGAAAAGAATGGTTTTTCCCTCCTTGGAAAGCCTCATCATCAATTTATAGATTTCCGCTTTTGCTCCGACATCGATTCCCTGCGTTGGGTTATCCAAAATCAAGATATCGCTATTCGTGTTGAGCCAACGGGCTAAAATAACTTTTTGCTGGTTGCCACCGGACAATGAGGTAATGAGATCTTCTCGCGAATTGCATTTAATGCCTAACTCCTTTTTATAAAAATCGAATTTTAGGCACTCCTTTTTATAGCGAATGAGAGGTTTCCCGCCGCTTAACTGATGCTCAGCGATCATCATGTTTTCTAACAGGGACATCTCAGGGATGATTGAATTCTCTTTTCGATTGCTCGCCACCATCGCGACGCCGTTTTTCATCGTGCGGATGACGCTCCCGGTTTTAAGGTACCTACCCCTTACTTGGATAGTGCCTTTTTCAACGGGCATTATTCCGAATATCGTTTGCAAAAATTCGCTGCTTCCCGCTCCCTGTAAACCGGTAAAGCCTATGATTTCACCCTTTTTTACGCGGAGAGAAACATCGCTGAACCCTTTTCCAAAAAGGTCTTTGACGTCCAATACGACATTCCCCAGTTTCCGTTTTTCATAGATGTCGCCATCTGAATATGCGTTTCCAACAATATCGCAAGTCAATGCATCCGGGGTGGTCTTTGAAATTTTTCCGCTTGAAACGAAATTCCCGTTCCTGAATACGGTATATTCATCAGCCAGCCGGAATATTTCAGGCATCTTATGGGAAATGAAAATGAAGGATTTTCCGGCTTTTTTCAAATCATTGATAATCCGGAAGAGGTTGTCGATTTCCTCGTTCGCAAGCGAAGTGGTCGGCTCATCTAGAATGATTAATTTCGCATTTTGATGCAAAGCGCGGGCAATTTCCAAGAGTTGCTTTTCCCCGGTAGTCAGATTTCCAACCTCGCTATTTGCATCAATCTTGACGCCTAAATCATCAAAAAGATCTTGGGCCTCTTTGATCATTTTCTTCGTATTGATTTTCCGCAATACTTTGGAGTGATACTCTTTGTTTAGAAAGATGTTTTCGTATACTTTCAAGTCATTGAATAAATTGAGTTCCTGATGAACAAAAGCGATTCCGGCAGCTTCCGATTTCCTAACCGTCATATCATCGTAAGCCACTCCATCGAAAACGATTGTCCCGCTGTCCCTGGTATAAATGCCAGCCAAGATATTCATCAATGTAGATTTCCCAGCGCCATTCTCACCCAAAAGTGCATGGACGCTGCCTTTGGAAACCGAAAAATGGACTTTGTGCAATACCTCAACACCAAAAAAGTATTTGGAAATGTTGCTCATGTGTAATAATTGCATAATTTCCCTTTTCTAGATGCCCCTGGGGCAAGAAACTCCCCAGGGGCATGTTTAAGCGAATAACGCGCTTACTTTTTGCGATAGTTGCCGCTGCCGAACCCTTTGAACTGGGTGACATTCGTCTTATCGACAACGTTGACGCCAATGACGTGGTTCTTTTCGACTTCTTTGCCGTCCAGATGATCGACCATGTCTTGGATAGCTTGCTGAATCATGGCGGGGTCATAGGTGACGTCGAAAAGGTCGGCGTTACCATAGGTTGGGCCATAATCGCCAGTGTGCTTATTCTCCAAAACGGCATACATTTCGTCCAAACCCGAAGAGGAGGCGATGGCCTTGACGTCGGTTTTGAAGTGTTCCTTCACCGAAGAATCCACGTTACTCGCTTTAAGCTCTTCGAGTATGCCCATTGCGATTTCGCTGTCGTGGGTGAAAATCCAGTTGTAATCGTTTAAGGCAGTGCCTTTGTTAACGAAAAGCTTTCTCGACGTGTCCCTGCTCCATCCTGTATAGTCGGTTGAATCAATGCCCTTTACTTGTTCCTCGGTCCAACCGCCTTTCTCTTTCAGAGTGTCGAAGAAACCATTGTTGCGGGAAACGGGGACCGAAGAATTGTCGCCGGGGAAGATCAGGATATTTTCACCCGGTTTCAAGCCATCTTTGATGAACCTATTGGCCGTGGCTACACCAATGCCATAGTTGTCACCCAAAACGTTGGATACTCTATTTTCGGCATTGTCGATAACGTCGGTAGATATAACACGGTCGAATTGGACAAAATTCACGCCGGATTTCGCGATTTTGGTGACGGAGCTCTCAAGAGTATTGTCGATCGGGAGCATGACGATTCCGTGGAGGGAATCTTTGCGGGCGAGCAAGTCTTCAATCTTGTTCGCTTCGACGGTGGCCGATTCGCAAGCGGTCAATTTTACTTTGTATTTGCCCTCTTTGTTTATTTCGTCCACTTTTTCCTGAGCGTATTGCTGAACGGCGCCAGTCCAGCCATGGTCGGCGGTTTGAACCAAAACTTCAATCGTCTTTTCTCCTCCTCCACCGCAAGAGGAGAGGGCGGGAATGCCAAGAAGGGCAACCGCGCTTAAGCAAACCAAGAATTTTTTCATAGAAATCTTTTTTCCTCCTTTTGATTCTTTGAAAATTCTTTTTGGGGGCTATTCCGACGATAAACCCCCTAAACTTGTTATCTGGTACCTTTCTTCTTCCACCTCCTGTTCATTGAACTTTTTTGATAAATCAGGACAAGTCGCCCCAAATTTATTTATCCTTAAAGTCGACCCATTCGCCTTTTTTAGAAGATTCAATGGCCTTGTGGATGAAACGAACGCCATCGAGGCCATTCTCGGCTTTTTGGAAATCGAGGTCGGCTTCCGTCAGCTCTTCTCCGTTTTCCTTCTTCAAAATCGCGGAGATGACGTTTTTATAGATATTTGCAAAGGCGATCGTGAGACCTTCCGGGTGCCCCACAGGCAGCCTGGAGTATTTGCTAGCTTCGTATTTCGCAAGATATCCCGCGCCCCGAGCAAAGAGTTCGGGCGCTTGGCCTCTGGGGGTATATTGCAAATAATCCGGATGCTCCTGGTTCCACTCAAGGGAGCCAAGCTCGCCAAAGACGCGGAAGCGGAGCCCGTTAAGATGGGAGCAAGCCACCTGTGAGCACCATAAAGCCGCTTTGAAACCCGATTCATATTCCAAAATCATGTTGGCGTTCATGTCTAAGGCCATGCCATAGGAATCGGTCGTGCAAACCAGTTTGGTAATATCTTCTCCCGTTAGGTAATGAATCATGTTTTCGGCATGGGTTCCGATGTCTCCAATGCAATTTGAGATACCCGAATATTTCGGATCGCTTCTCCAAACGGAGAGGGATGTCTGCTTTTGGTTATTCGGATCAAGGGAATCGATGAGCCAATCCTGCGCATACTCAACGTTGACGGCGACGATTTTTCCAAGCTCGCCCTTGCGAATCATTTCCCTTGCGACCTTAACCATCGTGTAACCGGTGTAGGTGTAGGTAATAGCGAAGATGAGATTCCTTTCCTCAGCGAGCTTCACTAGCTCTTCCGCTTGTTCGATTTCGAAGCAAAGCGGCTTTTCGCAGACGACATTGATGTCGTGAAGTAGGAATTCCTTGGCGATTTGATAATGGAGGAAATTCGGCGTGCAGATGGAAACCCAATCAATCCCATCTTCCCTTTTCGACTCTTTCTCCGCCATTTCTTTGTAGTCTTTGTACCTTCTAGAAGGGTCGATGTTATAGGCATCCGCGCATTCTTCCGCGAGTTTTGGGTCGATGGAGAAGGCTCCAGCGACCAAGGCGGCTCTGGAATCGAAATTGATGGCTTTGCGGTGGACTTCCCCGATGAAAGCCTTTAAATCCCCGCCAACCATGCCGTAGTTCAATCTTTCTTTCATGCCGGCTCCTTTTATTTATTGGCGATGGCGTCGTCGAATTTAACGTCGCTAGGCTCGAAATCCACTTTGCGGACGAACGCGCACGCTTCCGTTCCTCCGCTGATGCGTTCCATCCCGGAGTCCTCCCATTCCACGGCGAGGGCGCAATGGTTGCCGTAGGCGTTCAACACACGGATGATTTCCTCGAAATTAACTTGGCCATGCCCAAGGGAGCGGAAATTCCATCCGCGCTTCAGGCTGCCGAAATCAATATGCGAGCCAAGCAAACCCGTCCTTCCGTTGAGGGTAACGGCCGCATCTTTCATGTGGACGTTATAGATTTTGTCAATGAAATCCTCGAGGAAGATATGCGGGGTGACGCCTTGCCACAATAAGTGAGAAGGGTCGAAATTGAGGCCAAATTCAGGACGGTCGGAGAAGACTTCGAGCAAGCGTTTCGACGTATAATAATCGAAAGCAATTTCGCCAGGATGGACTTCCAGAGCGAATCGAATTCCGTTTTCTTTAAAGACGTCAAGAATCGGAAGCCAAAGCCGGCGCACTTCTCGGAACCCCTCTTCCACCATTTCTTCCGGGGTTTGGGGGAAAGAATAGAGATATCTCCAGATGGGCGAACCCGTAAATCCTGAGATGGTCTGAACGCCAAGTTTTTTGGCAACAAACGCGGCTTTCTTCATGGACTCGATGGCCCAAAGCCGAATTTCCTCGGGTTTGTTGGCCAAACGGGCAGGAGCGAAATTGTTTAGACGGGGATCGGGGGCGTCCGCAACGCATTGCCCAATAATGTGCGTGGCAAGGGCGCTTAAGACCAAGCCATGTTTCTTTAACGTCGCTTTGATCCAATCGACATAGGAATCGTCTTCATAGGCGCGATCCAAATCGAACGCATTTCCCCATGTGGCTAATTCAAGGCCGTCATAGCCCATCTTCTTAGCCGTGGCGCACAGGGTTTCGAAGTCGAGGTCAGACCATTGGCAAGTCACCAAGGTCACAAGTCTTTTTCCCATAAAATCAATCTCCTTTCTTTAATCCATGAATTTATGTGGAATAATGGATTCCTTCAAAATGATGGAGTTATCCAAGATTTTCTTCTCCGGCACTTTCTTTCTCCTAATCAAAAAATCATAGAGCACTTCCATTGCTTTAACGCCTTGGGTATAGGGGTGCTGGGTGAGCGTTGCCATAACCAAGCCCGATTGAAGGCCTTCGCTTATGGCTTCGTTTTGATCGACCGTAATCGCCCGGATCCGATTCTTATATTTTTTTAATACTGCAAGCCCCTCGAAAACGCCAGCGCCCAAAAAGACGACTAAGTTCATTTCAGGATTTTCGGCAACCATTTTAGCAACGACTTCTTTGGAAATGTCTTCGCTATCGAAGTTTTCCGCCACATCTACGATTTTGATATTGTCATGGATGGTATTTTTCAATCCTTCGAGGCGCTCGATTTGGCCGGTATGCTGTCTCGATCCAATGACAACGCCGAGGTTGCATCCGTTTTCCCTCACTAAATTGATGAAATTGGCAATCAAGCAGCCTGAATTCCAGTAATCAGAACCAATGTAACAAATTTTATGAACCGGAATGTCGACGGAAATAGTCACCACAGGAACGTGAAACGAATCGATCTTTTCCACTACTTCCGCATCTTTTAATGAAGAGACGATTATACCGTCGAGCTCCGTTTCTTTTAGTTCGTCCAAAGCACGAAGCACCGATTCTTTGTTAAGCAAATCAACTCTTTTGAAAACAACGTTGCAAAGGCCTGAAAGCCGATATTTATCCATGCCGTTAAGGATGCCTTCGGTCATCAAAGTAAAGAAAGGGTTCTTATCGTTGCCAATCACGACGCCAATCGTGAGCTTCTTGTTAGACAAAGAAAGACTGCGCCCAATTTCATTGGGCTTAAAATTCGTCTCTTCGATTACTTTTAAAACACGTTCTTTAACTTCTTTTGAGACTTTTCCCCGCCCATTTATAACGCGATCGACGGTGCCTCTTGATGTGTTCGCTAAATCAGCGATTTCCTTGATCGTCATAAGATTGTTTTTGTATGTGCTCGAACACACTCATCATAAATGCCCATCATAGAACTGTCAACACGAATTTGTGCACGCGCACTACGTCTTAAAAAACATCAAATTGGCGAGCTTTCCATTTTTCTTTTGGAGGGCGTTTCAAAAAGTGGCGAGTGTTGCGTGAGCCAAGAGAGACACCGAGAGGGAATCCAATTTTAGACTTCCCTGCCAATGAAACGAATAGTCACGGAGGACGCATCCCCTCGATGTGTGGCAAACCAAACTCAAAACACGGAGACATTTCTAGCGAGGCAGCTGGCCGCCCCCTAAACAAAAGGAACTCCCAAGAGACAAGAACAGGGCGCTCTTACTAAACGTTTGGAATGATTCTCTCGTAACGGATCAGGACTCGGTTCTCGAAGGAAAACGCGGTGTTTGCCGAATCCATTCCGCTTTTGACGGAGCGGCGCCGAAGGGCGCCCTGCAAAAGGCGCGGGCCTTCATCGGTTTACTGTAGGAAACGAACAATCTTGCTCCGCCAAAACTGGAGGATAGCTAAAAGCACCGATAAAGCCTAAAGGCTCTATCCCCACGCACAAACAAGAGTTGAAACGATTATCGCGGTTTGACCCAACTCATGCTTATGCTGATCTTCGGTGCAAGACAATCGGCGCGGTAGAAGCCCCATGGCTGATCTATCTCCGATGATAAACCCGATCTCACAATTTGTTTAATGCGATTTTTGTTGCTCTTTGCACCTGCCTGCTCTACAAGCGAGACCGTTGTTTCGGAATCGGAAAAATCCGAAAGCCGTCCTTCGATGGAAAGGGGCGACTTTTTAGGCTGATTTCCGTTAGTGATGCACTCCTTCGTCTGCAAGTATCTATCTCCGTCGATTTCGCAACGCTTAATCAAAAAGGAAAAATAGATTTCTTCTATATCGCTTTTCTTTTTGACAGGAAGGCAAATATCCACCCCGTCCTTGCGATTTGGGCGGGAACCGCCATCCTTATTTTGGCTCTCGCGGTCCTTTCGGTGGAAATACAACTGCCATTTCTCCGTTTTTTGCTTTGCGTTCCTGTGGCACGCGGAGTCCTTTGGATGATAGTTTTCCCCATGGAAGTAGTATGCTTCAATCCATAGAGGGGTAATGGTCACTTCTTCGCCCCTGCTGTTTTTCAATTGATAATCGCAGTTCAGCAATGCGGTGCCGATTTCCGCCATTTTCTTCTGAAAATCCTTGCAAGATTCTTGGAGGACAACGAATTCCGATATCAATCCTTCAAGATGCTTCTTATATTCATCACCGCTCATTTTTACTCCCTTTTAGTAAAAGATTATATTTGAGCATAACGTTCGTAAAGCGGCGCTCAACGAAAGAGAACATGGAAGGCTGGCCCGCCCCCTCCCGCTGCCTGCTATTCCAAAGCTCTTATATAGGGCCCCATCTTGCGAGGGCTATCTTACCGCCTTCTTTTCAACACATAATTCTTGCCTGATCGTTGTCTATCCATCAATAACGGCAGAGCTTTTTAATAAAGATGGCAAAAGTTTCTATGTACATTTATTTTCGTGTCGCATTTATAATTTAGCAATCAAAATGTACTTATAACAGTACATTGAAAGCAAATAAGTGATATACTTCCTTTGCAGATTATATTTAGTTTATGTAAGGAGGTTATATGGCGCTTTCAGACACTAAAATTCACCAGATAGAGTTGCTTTTAACTTTAGATTATTTGTTGAATCATACCGATGAATTTAACCCCGCCACTCAGATCGATATTTGCGAGCACGCAAGAAAGTATGGTTTAAAATTCGATAAGAACGCCAAAACGGGCAATCAAGTTCGAAGGCAAAGGATTGGTGAATGCTTAAAATTCTTAAAGCAGATAAGCGATGATTTCACTAGCGACGTTCCTTTTGTCTTAGAAACAACAGGCTCGGGGAAATATTATATTGAGCAAAGGCACGGATTAAACGAAAGTCAAGTCGCAAAAATATTGGCCGCTATTAGCAATGACAAATACACCAAAGACGAGGATGTTAACTTTTTAATTGATAGGATTTTAAGCGCGTTTTCTACGAGCGAGGAAAACAGAGGGATCATTAATAGCGAGTATAAAAAACTAGTGAGAGGCGGAAAGAAATACGATAAAGAAACCATTCGGAAAATCAACCTTATTGAAAGAGCCTATCGCGAAGGCAAGATGATCAAAATCAAGCAAAGCATCATCAATCCCAACAATAAGAAAGCGGTGAATTATTTCTTTTGGTATAGGGTCTATTTAATCAAAGAATTCCACAACAAGCCTTATGCTTT
The DNA here is from genome assembly GCA_002321395.1 of Caryophanales bacterium UBA1624. Lineage (GTDB taxonomy): Bacteria > Bacillota_I > Bacilli_A > RFN20 > CAG-826 > Alloenteromonas. Next base: position 7,682 of record DCMK01000020.1, on the reverse strand, counting down.
TATGCTTCCCATTGGCCAAATCAATGTTGATGAAAGGGCAGGTGAACTACTTTTTTACAAGGGATATTTATTTGAAGCGATAGAAGAAATTGGCATCGCTAATGGTCCAGAAAGAAGCGTGTTGTGCGACGATCTAGATGAACACAGAGATTTCGAGCGATTGTTCCGCCTGAAATGCCCGAATCAAGCAAGAAAATACGGGACTATCGACAACATGCTTGAGCAAAGCATTCTGCCTCACGGCGGACAAACTTATGTGGTCTCCTTTTCTTTCAATTTGGGGCTTAAAGACATTCTCAAGAGGTCATTTGAAGAATTCTTCTCGGAAAACTTCAGATATCGAGAAACCAATACGGTCACTGGAGCCGAGAACCGAATCAAAGATGACGCAAATGGCATCGATAATCAGCCAATTATGATGGATGAGACTCGAAAAAGCGGGCATTTAAAATATGGATTAGCATGCATCTCGGTAGACAATGGATCGTTTATGTCCTGGTTGCTGTCTTGCCCATACGGCATTGGAGGGGTCTGCGTTGCCGATATGGTCACAATCATTAAACCCGTTTCCTTGAATAAGAATTTAGCAAATTATTTCTCAGAAGAATTATTAAAGAGAGTTACCTACTTAGAAGATAGTCCCAAACGCAGATTAATAACCGCAATCAAACAAGCTGAAGCACACTAACCAACGATAAGTGGATAGTTTTGCGGGAAGTTGCAGGCACTCGCTTGCCCCCCCTGGCGCCGCAGAGCTTCTTGGAACCCTCTTCCTTGTGCTGCCAGGACTCAGGTGTCCGAGGCAGCGCATCGGCCTTTCCCTTGTTAAGACCCCATATGCAGCTCAAAAAACGGCGGCGCAGCACCGCATTGGGCTATCTGACGCCAAGGGCCTACAAAGAGACGGCTTCCCACGGTGAATCCGCCCAAAAGAACCGAGCAAGGCCGAATCCGTGAAAAAAACGAGAAAAACGTTGCAAAACGTTGACTACTACACTTCCGCTTTCCTTGGAAATAGAAAAACTCAGGCCTGTGTATTTCAGCTTTGAAAAATCAGAAGCGCATAAAAATCGGAGAAGTTATACCATTCCTGCTTATTTTGCCCATTGAAACATAGCGGGCGACAATAACCCGAAGTTGATTACTCTTCTTGCTTTCAATTGAAATCAAAATGCAAAGCTGGCCGGATTCCGATACCAGCAAAATTTACTGGTCCAGCGTAACCAAAGGTATGACCATCATCAGACACGATGGAGCCCAATGAGCCATGTTCAGGGGCGGAAGCAGAAGGGCTAAATGGAGTACGAAGCCACCACATAACGCCACCTTCTATGTCAAAGGACCCGTATAAGTCTTTGCACATACGATCATCATTCGTTTCAAAGCCATAATTGGAACTAAGTACCTCGGTTTGACTTAAAAGAAAGACTTTATCGTTCGTGTTTTCACAAGCCAATCCCTGATCGTCATGGCCTCCAAAGCTTTTTACGGAATTGTCCACCTCGGTCGTTGCAACCAGAGAACTATCTCCAAAAGCAGCTGTTAAAAAAGCGTCATTAAGCCATCCTCGAATTTCAGAGTTTTTGTAATTGTTCGCATAAAAACCATCTTTATTCAGCCCCGAATAAGCCTCATTGAATCGTCTGCAAGTTAAAACGAATTCCGAAACAACAAAGACATCGCCCAATTCCGATGAGAGGAACCTCCAACGAATCGGTTGAACCTTGCGATACACGGATGGATAAGCGGATTCATCCAGTTTGTAACGCTCTGCCCCGTAGTGATAATAGCCATCTGATTCGGGCTGGGATGCATTCAAAAAAGCGAGCGCGTCTTTGTCGGTCTCCGCCGCTTGCGGCCATTCCCCGTTTTGTTCCCTCTTTATCGTCTTTACCTTCATAGTCGCCGTTACCTCGGAGGCAATGTTCTCCAAAGAGACATCCCAACCAGCGAAAGTGGTCACAGTCTTTTCATCATAAGACCAAGGAAGCAAATCTCTAGGGCAACGAGCGGTCGTTCCTTCCTCAAAATAATCGCTATAAAGCAAAGAGCCGTCCGGATTTAAGAAAGTGACTTTATACGCCGTATATGTGGTCGAAGAGTAGACGGCGGTGAAAACCGTGTCTTCCGTAATGTTTTCTAATTCTTTGTCCCATCCCTCAAACGTCCATTTGGTGATTTGAGTTCCTGTTGTTTCAGAGGCTTTCGTAGGGGTTGGTCCACTATAGACAGCGGTATCGCCTCGCTTCACTATGCATTTGTCAAGCATCGTGCCGTCGTAGTCGACGAAGGTGCATAAGCATTGATAATCACTTTTGAATTCGGCCGTAAAAATCATCGGCTCTTGAATGTTCTTGAGCGATTTGTCCCAACCGGCAAAAGTCCATTTAACAACGTCTTCGCCCTCCGTTTCATCTGGTTTGGTGGGAGTGGGCCCAGAATAGACGGCGTCTTTGCCTTTTTCGAAATAGAATTCCCAAAGCTTCGTGCCGTCGTAGTTATTGAAAATGCAGGGAATGTAGGTGATGCCATCCTTCCCGGCGTCACCTTTGTCGCCTTTGTCGCCCTTATCTCCTTTGCTGCCATCCGATCCTTTAATATTCCCTTTGAGGACCCAGCCGCTTCCTTCCTTCACGTAGCAGTCCCAAGTGCTCAAATCGATATAGGAGTCGCCAAGTTTCCCAGCGGCGTCAGAAGGTTTTCCATTGCCCGTCAACATAGACGTACCATCGGCGCCTTCTTCGCCGTCATCGCCTTTTTCTCCTGGATTGCCGGCTTCGCCTTTTATGTTACCTGTCGGGCCCCAAACGCCATCTTTCTTGACATAGTAATCCCAGGTATCTAAATCGATATAGGAGTCGCCATCCTTCCCCAAACCCGCTTCCGGAGCACCATTGCCGGTAAGAAGTGAGGAACCGTCCTTGCCGTCATCGCCGCGTTCCCCTTGGGCTTTGGCGGTCGTCTTCACGCCATCGACGACCCAGTAGCCATCGTCTGATACCGTGACCACCGGGCTATGCCCATCTTTGCCGGGAACGCCTTGTATTCCATTCTGCCCATTAGCTCCATTGGTGACTTTGAAAGACGACTTCGTCCCATTGGAATAGACAATCGTATAGGTATCGACAAGACCGTCCGACGAAGTCTTGGTGATGGAAAGGACGGAAACGCCATCCTCGCCATCGCTTCCTCGCTCTCCCGTGTCCCCCTTTGGGCCGACGACTGGTTCAACGCCGCAGCTCGAGAGGGAAATGGCGGCCCCGAAAGCAAACAAAAGCGCGCATAAATGTCTTTTCTTCACAGCTAATAAATCCTTTCTTTTTTGGGATATTTCTTTGCACTTGCAGCTATAACAAAATAGTTTTTCCGTCTTGTGACAAAATTTATACCTTTGCTATTGATTGGCTTAGAAAACATCTCCTTTTGGGGAGATAGTACCCCCCCCGCAAAAATCCAGAGATTTTTAAGAAATTAGCAAAGATAACCTTAGTTCGCCAACATATAATCGCAATTCATTTTCGCTGGGGCACAACCACCTTTATACATATAAAGAGATAAAAGAATTTGAAACCTTATGCCATATAGAAAAAAATCCCAGGTTTCCCTGAGACTCTATGATTTAACCGTGCTTATTTCCGACGAATATGGACTTGCCAGGATGTATCGTGAATCCAAAGCAATCACCAATAAGATATAAGCTCGGCAATAAACCGATTGGTGACCCGTACGGGATTCGAACCCATGAATGTATCCTTGAAAGGGATATGAGTTAAGCCACTTCTCCAACGGGCCAAGAATGGCGCTCAGTATAGGGCTCGAACCTACAACCGATCGGTTAACAGCCGATTGCTCTACCATTGAGCTAACTGAGCGCATCGCCCTAAAACGGGCGAAAAACATTGTAGGCAACCAAAGAACGCTTTGCAACCAGTTTTTTCGGAAAAACAAAATTGGCTCTCCCCTTCTCAAATCGCCCTGTTTTCTAGAGTTAGAGGCGAGTTTTAGGGACGAATGATTTTTCAAAATTTTGGAAAACCAGGGTCTATTCGCGATTCAAGAAAGGGTCAAGAGCCCTCAAAGGAATTGTTCCCCGAGGGCATCAAGAAGGCAGGCTTTACTTTTTGGCGGACAGCTTAGACTCAATGGAAGAATAAAGATCGGAAACGGTTTTAATGGAGGAGAGCTCCTCGGTTTCGAATTGGATCCCATACCGATCTTCCAAAGTAAGGCACATCTCGACCACGTCCAAACTATCGAGGCCCAAGTCTTTCAACGATTTGCTTTCGTCGACGGACTTCACATTGAGCCTATTGGCAAAGCTCTTTTTGATTTCGCTCATGATTTCTTCGATTGCCATGTTTCCTACCTCGTTTCTTCCCCATTATAAGAACCATTCCCCGCCTTGCAAACAAAAGAACCCGGAAAGGGTTCCCTTGGCTCAATAGGCATATTCGTGGTTCACTTGGCTGGTAACCGTGTCATTGATCTTCTCGGCCGTCTTCTTGAAGGTTCCATATAGAACCCCGGCGACCAGAGCGAAGATGCTCAAGACCAATACCATCCCAAGAAGCTGCCCTTTGATCTCGCTCATGATTTTTCACCCCCTTCCTCCGTTCATGTAATATCCGACAATCGCTGTCCGCTTGACCGATATCACCATGGCGTCCTTCGAAATCACCAGGCTGGAATAAAGCCGCGCAAGGGTGAAGGTGAGGGTCTCCCCCAATGCGGGGAAATGGGATTCTTGGTACTTCAGATCGACGCAATGCTCTTCCAGGAGCGCCTCGGTGGCTTCGGATACGTAGCCTTCTTGGCCGATTCCTCGGGCGACCACCAAAGCAAGAGCGTCCAAAGAAGAATGGATGGAGGATACGGCGATGATGTCCCCGCCCAAAAGCATAACGCTCATCAAGAACACCATCGAAAGCATCAAGCCGAGCTTATAGGCCACTGAGCATACCTCCCATGATTTCGAGCAATCCCAGCATCAGCATCAGCATGGATAGCCCACCTCCTACTAAAGGAAGAAAATTCAAATTGTCCAATCTTTCGATAAACCGCCTTTCCTTTCTTTCCCTTTTCTGATCGGACAGTTTGCTGAAAAGGCGCTGAAACTGATGCAAATAGACCCCGCCGCTCCCTTGATCGACCATTTGGTAGGCTGCTAGCATCACCTCTTTGATTTCCAGCGAAACGAAAGAGGAAGCGAACGTCAGATAGGGGGCGAGGGTTTTGTCTTCCTCGATCTCCTTCAAGAGCCTTTCCAAAAAAAGCCGAACCCTTCCTTTGGCGTAAGGGAGGATCATTTCCAACGCGTTGTAAACGGGGAAGCCGTCTTGGACGTAAATGCCGAAAAAGGCAAAAAGCTCAACGAACTGCTCTTCGTCCTCTTCCTGTTCTTTGGTCTTCCTCTTGCTTTTCCCAACCCCGATGTAAAAAGAACACAGAAGGAACAGCAAAGCAGGGGCGAAAAGATAAACGAGCTTCCTCTTCCATAGGTAAAGCAATAGGCCAAGGACGAAAGAAAGGGCGAAAAGAAAGAGAAACGCAGCCTTCGCCCCTTTTCTTTTAAACACCTTTTTTCCCATTTTCCACCCCTTTCTTTTTCCCGACCCAAAACTTCACGCCTTTGGTGTAAACAAAACAATAGAAGACCAAGCTCCCTAGAAGGAATAGGAAATATAGAAGCAAGGAAAGCAGGAACGTGGAGGAAGAAAGCAAGCTTGCGTAGAAGGTGGACGAAGCGAAGCGGAGAAAGGCCACGATCCCCAACGACATCCCCCACAGCAAACCATATTGGAGGAGCTTCCCCAAAGAAGCGTGGAAGCGTTTCTCCGCCTCCTCCTCCCCTTTCGTCGCCTCTTCCAAAAGCAAGCCGGACAAAGAGATGATGTCCCCGCCTCGGTTTTGGTAAATATCCACGATGGAAAGGAAAACTTCGTACAAAGGGCTTTCGAAGTAGGGCGTCATGAAAAGGAGGCGCCCATAGACTTCCTCGCTTTGGATGCTTTCGATCGTCTCCTTCATCTCCCCTTCCGCCCCTTCGCAGGCGGCCTGAAAACCTCGCGAAAGGGAATTCGTGACCGAGCAGGTCGTCAAGAAAGCATTCATGAATCGATAGCATTCCCTCCGGATCCTTCTTTTCCTCTGCAAAAAGAGGACTCGAGGGAGGCAAAGAAAGCAAAGGCAGGTTAGATAAAGGGACAGAACTAGAAGGGAAAAGGGAAGCGAAGAGGACGACCAATAGGCGACCGAGGCGACAAGCGCGGAAAGGGCAAAGCAAACCAAGACGCCTTTCATTGCTTTGCCCCCTCTTCGAATAGGATGCTCATTTCGCCCTTTTCCATCCGCCCGATTTGGCTGATTCTCCGTACGATTCCTTTTTCGGAGGCGGTTTTTTGGACGCAAACGTAGAGGGGGAAGCTTTCCTTCACGTCATGGAGCAAATCCTCGTAAACCATTTTCCCGCCTTTCATCTGGGCTAGCCGAGCCAGCCGGGACGGCATGGAAGAGACCGAACCCGCGTGGACTGTAAGCAAAATCGGATGGCCGCTCATCGCGCAGGAGAGGGCTTCGAACATTTCTCCGCCTCGGGCCTCCGCCAAAACCAAGTAGTCGGGGTTGAAGCGAAGGGCTGCCCGGATTAACGAAGATACGTCCCCGGCTTTCCCGGAGGGATCGATGACCCAGGTGGTGAGGTCGATCTTCGAAAGGCCCCGGATCAGCTCAAGCTCCTCCGCCGAATCGATCACCAAAACGCGGCACGCAGGAGGGAGGTGAAGCAAAAGATATTTTTGAAGCTCCGTTTTCCCGCTCCCGGTCTCCCCTCCGATCACGATGGATTCGCTTCTTTTCAAAGCTTCCAGCAAAATTTCCCGGGAACCTTTTGGGAAAAATGAAGGGTCTTCTTCCACCGCGGAGCCTGGACGCTCCACGCGGAGGGAAAACGAATAGGACTTTTGGTCTTTCACCCGGGTCAAAGACAAAAAGCAGGCGCAGAGTCGGTAACGGCCAAAGCTCACGTCCAGAATGGGGGACAAATACGAGAACTGGCGTTCGGATAGATTGGCGATTTGCCTCAAAAAGGATCCCACCTCCTCTTTGCTTTCCTCCAAAGGGAGCCTTTCCCTTCCTGTGGAGGACCCCTCCGCGAAAAAGGCCTCCCCGTTGAAGCTGACGTCATTTACGTCTTCCCGGCGAAGCACCTCTGCCAAGAACGAGGATTCCACGAAGCGGACAAGGGGATTCTCCTCTTCCATCAATAAGCCTCCATGAGGGAAAAGAAAGCCCGCTTGCTTAAAATCCTGTCGCCGCTTGCCCAATAGCAATTCAATTCGACGATGGCCGCTTGAAGGCCCAGAGGATCGATTTCCTTCCGAATCGGGTCGGCCGGGCTTACGCGATAGGCATATTCGCATAGGCCGCCCAACGTTTCCTGAAAGTGGAGATCGATCCGTTTGTGGAGGATATCGAAATCGAAATAAGGGGCGACCATTTCCCCTTGGACATTCAACTGAACCACGCTGGATTCGACGATCCCTCCGAACAGGCCATAGAAAGCCCGGTTCGCACCCATGGTCACATAGCCGAAGCGGAATAAGGCGAATGCGTAGGCGAGGAAACCCACCGCGAAGAAGAAGTTCCCCATCAAAGCTCCTCCCAATTCAACCAGTATTCCCCGC
>DCMK01000025.1 GCA_002321395.1 Caryophanales bacterium UBA1624 | reverse complement strand
CCCCCGCGAAGGAAAGGATGTTTGCCATGCTTCTTCTTTTCCTCCTGCAGTGCCCGGTTAGTATACCCCGGATTCCTCTTTTGCCAAAAAGAAAAGCCCTCCCGGTTCTCAAAGGGAGGGCTTCTTCTGATTCGATCGGATTAGCGGCGTTTCTTCTTGCCCTTGGCCAAGAGGTTGGCGAAAGTCGGGAAGATGGCCAAGACGCCGGCGGCGCAGGAAAGGATGCCCGCAGTGAGCCATCCCCCGCCGAGGGAGAAGTTATCCGGAGATACGGTGTAGTCGGCGGTGGACTGGGCGGAGCACCAGCAAGGAACCTCCACGAAGACGAGGATGCCACCGACGACCAAGCAAAGCAAAGCGACCAAATTGAGGAGGCCCGAGATTTTGTTGAGGACTTTGACTTTGGCGATCGGAAGGATGGCGCCCAAAAGCAAAATGACGATGGCGGCCGCGATCAAAATGAAGGCGATGATGGCGCTCGGGGTCGGATTGATCGTTCCCAAATCGACGCTGAACCCAGAGCCGCTGGCGGTGAGGGTCCCTCCGAAGATGCCCATAATGCCGGAATATTCGCGGGTCATAGTCTGCCCGGCGACCGTCACCGACCAAATGAGGGAGGGGCAAGCCAAAAGAAGAACGAAACCGACGATCGCGATGACGGCCGCGATGAGACCGGAGAACTGAAGGAATCTTTTCATGGTTCTAATAACCACCTTTCTATCCATTAATTTAAGGGAAGAGAAATCCCTTGTACATGGGTTTTTGACGAAAACCGAATTTTGTCAAATGCCCAAAACTTTTCCGTTTCGTTGACGAAGATAGGCAAGGGCCGAAGTCGCCGCGATGGCGCCTTCGCTGGCCGCCGTGATGAGCTGACGGAGGGTCTTCTTGACGACGTCCCCAGCGGCGAAAACCCCGGGAACGCTCGTCCTCATCGCGGAGTCCACAGTCAGGAACCCGTTCTCGCCTTCCAACCCCAAAGGGGCATAAAGAGCCTCCGAGGGGGACTCTCCGGAAAGGGGGAATACCCCAGAGACCTCAAGTTCCTTTTCCCCATCCTTGGAAGCGATGAGGGCTTTATCCACGAGCTTATCACCTTGAACCGACAACAGGCGGGAGGAGGGGATGAGGACGACGTTCTGGCGATTTTCCAACGCCTGGAGGTGGGATTCCGGGGCTTCGATTTCCTTCGGCGCGAGGAAATAGACCTTTTTCGCCAAGTTGCTCAAATACAAAGCGTCCTCCACCGCGTGGTCCTCGCTCCCTTCCACGGCGACGTCCTTCCCTTTGAAGAAAGCTCCGTCGCAGGTCGCGCAATAAGAAACCCCACGACCCATGAATTCTTTTTCTCCGGGGACTCTTTTTTCCCTCGCCCCAAGCCCTGGAGAAAGGATCAATGCGGCCGCGAAGACGTTCCCCATATCCGTTTTGGCGAGGAACCCGTTCCCCTTCTTTTGGATTTGAAGCGCATTCCCGTATTCGCAGGAAATCCCCAATTGGCTCATTTGGGATAAGAGATCCATGGCGAATTGAGGGCCGGAAACGGAAGGGAGCCCCGCATAGTTGTCAATTCGATGGATGTTGTTCAGCTTCCCGCCTGGGGCTCCTTTGTCCAAAAGGAGGAAATCCCCGTTCCCCCTTTTCAGGTAAATCGAAGCACTGATGCCGGCGATGCCAGCTCCGATGATCAAGACATCCGTTTTTTCCTTCATGTTTTGCCTCCGAAAAGAAAAGGGGTTTTCACTCCCCTTTATTCTCTGTGATTTTTTCTTTTTCGCCCACCGTTTCGCTTGGGCCCTTTTCATTCGGCTTAGAGCCATTCGCCAAGAATTTCTTCAGCGAAAAGTAGAACAAAGCCCCATTTAGAGCGATCAAAGCGAGTCCCAAAACGAGAACGAATAAATATGCCGAGCGATAAGGGCCATTGCATTTCCGGATCCCGTCGCCCACAAACCAAGCACCGATGCCGGAAAAAGCGGCTTCCAAGACCAAATAGAAAAACGAATAGACCTTCTCTTGATTGGGCAATCCTTTTTTCTTCTCCCAGTAGGCGAGCAATTGGAAAGCGCCTAGAAGCAATGCACCGAGAATGATGTAGATCAAAGAATTCCAAACCGACCACATCCCATTGGTGCCCATGTTGAATTCGGAGTTGCGAAGCGGCTCCATGATGATGCGAACCACCCCATACCAAATCAAATAGAAGCCGAGCATGTCGCCCTTAGCCCGCCCCCTTTGTTCCGTCCAAAGGGCCGGGATCAATTTCGCAATGATGAAATAACCCGCGATATTCGCAACGCCTTCAATCAAAAACAAGGGGACGTACATCGTATTTCCGCTAGGAAGGCCATTCAAAAAGCCCGTCGCCATCTGGAAGCGAAGCCAAGTGGGGAGGAAGGGCAAGCTCGACATGCTGACTTCGGCCCCATACACTTCGTGATTGAAGAAATTGCCCCACCTTCCAATCGCTTGGGCCAAAAGGATAGTCGGAACGCAGGCATCCACCGCGAAACGCAGATCGACGTATTTCCTCTTTTTCGTAACATATAGCATGCCGACGATAATTCCAGCAACGGCTCCGCCCAAAATCGTCAAGCCGCCGTTCCAGATTTGGAAGATGGACATCCAGTTGCCGTTGCTGATTTCTTTTGCGAAATTCATGCCCCCGGCATTGTCCCCGGCGAAATTGCCCACAACGTACCAAACGCGGGCGCCGACGATGCCGCCCAACAACGCCACAACGAAGAGAGTATCGATGATTCCGTGTTTCTTGAACTCTTTGTAAAACTCGCTGTCGGAGATCTTATAGGCCAAGAACGCGCCCGTTAAAATCGCCAATGCGTACCAGGCGATGTGGAAGCCGGAAGATCCGCTATCGCAAGTGACCCAACGGAAGCCCCCATCTCCGATGCAGAACCCGGAAACCAAAGGATACTGCAAATGCCAGGCCACGCCTTCCCCCAACATCAGGAAACCGGCTAAAGCCAAAAAAGGCAGGACGTATACGAAAACGTTGTTGATTTTACCCTGTTTCGGATCAAGGTTCTCTTTGTAATGCTTGAGCAGGAAGCTCGTCCAAAACGTCCCAAAGAAAAGGAAGAAAAGACAGGCGCCAACCAAAGACAAGGCAACCTCGCCTGGGCTGAGGCTCCACTCAAAGCCCAGGTTGATGGAAAGCTGCAGGAAAAGCCCCGAGGCCCCATAAAGCAAAGAAGAGGCAAAAAGGAAAAGAAGGAGCTTTTTTTCGACTTTGGTTTCCTTCCGATCTTGGAAGAAAGGACGCAGTCTAGCGAATAGAAGGTAGATTGCCCCCGCTAAGCAAAGAAGACCAAGGATTAAAAATAGGATAAACATAACAGTATTTTATTTCCGATGCGGTCCTCTTACAAACGAAACAAAAGCAAGTTTGGCCATCAGGGTTTTATTTGCCCAAGCTTTCTCGCCTTTTCCAAGATGGGTTTCAGATAATGTCCCGTATAGGAAGCTTGGACATCGGCAACCTGTTCCGGAGTCCCCGTAGCCACGATATTTCCGCCCCGATACCCGCCTTCTGGGCCCAAGTCGATAATCCAGTCGGCGACTTTGATCATATCGAGGTTATGCTCGATAACAATGACGGTGTCCCCGTGATCCACGATCGATTCCAAAACATCGATAAGCCGAGAAACGTCGTCGGAATGCAGGCCTGTCGTCGGTTCATCGAGGACATATACGGTTTTTCCCGTGGCTTTCTTTTGCAGTTCCGAGGCCAATTTGACGCGTTGCGCCTCCCCGCCAGAAAGCTCGGTAGCCGGTTGGCCCAGTTTGACGTAACCGAGGCCAACTTCTTCCAAGGTTTTGATTTTGCGATAGATTTGCGGGCGGTTTTTGAAGAATTCGCAGGCTTCCTCCACCCTCATTTCTAAAACGTCATGGATATTTTTCCCTTTGTAAAGGCAACGGAGGGTATCTTCGTTATAGCGCTTCCCCGCACATTCATCACATTGCACGTAAACGTCAGGAAGGAAGGACATGGGAATCCGGGTAACTCCAGCTCCTTGGCATTTTTCGCACCGACCGCCGGGTACGTTGAAGGAGAATCGCCCTTTGGTGAAGCCCATGGAACGGGCTTCTTCCGTTTCAGCGAAAAGGGCGCGGATATCATCGAATACGCCGATGTAGGTTGCCGGATTGCTGCGCGGGGTGCGGCCGATTGGCTCTTGGGTAATCGCGACTAATTTGTCGATGTTTTCCAAGCCTTTGATCTTTTTAAGCATCAACGGCTCCCCTGTTTTGTTCTTGCTGAGAGCACGGGAAATGGAAGGAACCAAGGTCTCGTTGATCAAAGAGGACTTGCCCGAACCCGATACCCCCGTGACCAAAACCAACTTACCCAATGGGAATTTCACATCGACGTTCTTCAAGTTATGGCGATAAGCCCCATCGATTTCCAAGAATTTGCCGTTTCCTTTCCTTCTTTTCTTCGGCAAAGCGATGAATTTCTTTCCGGACAAATAGGCCCCCGTGATCGACTCGGGGCAATTCTCGATGTCCTGAAGGCTTCCTTGGGCGACGACTTGTCCTCCGTGCACGCCGGCACCGGGGCCAATATCGACCAAATAATCGGCGGCGCGCATCGTGTCTTCATCATGCTCGACGACGATGAGGGTATTGCCGAGGTCCCTCATTTCCTTCAGGGTGGCGATCAATTTGTCATTGTCCCTTTGATGAAGCCCAATTGAGGGCTCGTCCAAAACATAGAGGACGCCGGAAAGGCGGGAACCGATTTGCGTGGCCAGGCGAATCCTCTGCGACTCGCCTCCGGACAAGGTCATGGCGTAACGCGACAAAGAGAGATAATCCAAACCGACGTTCACCAAGAACTGGGAACGGTCCTCAATCTCGCGCAAAACCAAGTCGGCGATTTGATGATCGGTTTGAGAAAGGCCTTCCTTGGTTTTCTTCACCCAGACGAGGAACTTGTCCAAGGAAAGTTCGGTCGCTTCAAAAATATTGAGCCCATTGACCTTTACCGAAAGTGCCGCTTCGTTGAGCCTGGCTCCATGGCAGGTTTGGCAAATGGAATCGCGCATGAAGGACTCGTAGTAAGTCCGCATCCAATCGGAGGTGGTGTCGCGGTAAAGACGCTCGATTTTCGTTTTGACGCCCTCGATGAAGCCGTTCCGGTTCATCTTGTTCCCATTCACGGAAGTAAGCGTGTAGGAGACAGGCTTTTTCGACCCGAACAAAACAATGTTTTTTTGCTCAGGCGTCAGCCTTTTCCAAGGCTTATCAAGAGGGATATTGTATAAAGAGCAAAGGTAAGCGAACTCCTTCCATTCAAGGTTGGTGGTGTTGACGATGTTGTTGTAGTAACGGATCGCGCCTTCTAGGATGGTCTTGTCTTCATCGGGGACGAGCAAATCCACGGCCACTTCCCTTTTTATCCCTAAGCCATGGCAATCCGGGCAATAGCCAAGAGGAGCGTTGAAGGAAAAGAGCCGCGGTTCCAAATCAGGGACGGAAAAGCCACATTCGGGGCATGAATGATGGGAGGAGAGCAACCGTTCCTCGTCTCCGGCAAGCAAGGTTAGATACCCATGCCCCCAATCCAAAGCAAGCTCCACGTCTTCAGAAACGCGTTGACGGATGCCGTCTTTTACGATTAAGCGGTCAATGACGATATCGATGTCATGGCGCTTGTTCTTATCCAAAGGATGAATCTCTTCCAGCAAGGAAATAACTCCGTCGACGCGAACGCGGACGAAACCTTGTTTCTTCAGCTTATCGATCGTTTCCGCATGCATGCCCTTCTCATGGCGGACCACAGGGGAAAGGATTTGGATCTTCGTTCCGGAAGGATAGGCCAAGATCGCGTTAGTCATCGCCACAGGGGAAAAGGACGTGATGGGGCGATGATGAATAGGGCAATAAGGAACCCCAATGCGCGCATAAAGCAAACGCAGATAATCATAGATTTCCGTCACGGTCCCAACCGTGGAACGAGGGTTGTGGGAAGTGGACTTTTGGTCGATGGAAATAGCGGGCGAAAGTCCTTGGATTTCATCCACATCCGGCTTCTCAAAACCACCCAAAAACTGCCTTGCATAACTGGAGAGGGATTCGACGTATCTTCTTTGCCCTTCGGCGAAGATCGTATCGAAAGCCAACGTCGATTTCCCGGATCCGGAAAGCCCCGTGAATACGGTCAAGGATCCCTTTGGGATATCCACGTCTACGTTCTTTAGGTTATTTTCCCTGGCCCCACGGACCAAGATCCAATTCTTTGAGCTTCTTTCTTCATTCATAGCAAAAGGATTATACAAGAACCCAAAAGCGATGGTTCCCGAATGCTTTCAAAACGAAAGGAGGCGCTGGAAGAAAAAGCCAGGCCCCTTCCTTTCTTGGATGGAAGCCAAAAGGGCTTTTTATTAGAAAGGAACGTTGCTTGCCGATAGCGGACGATAGGATTGCCCCCCTGCAAAAACGAGATCAGAGACCATAAACCACGCGAGCTTCGGCCGAATCATCTCCAAGCATCGGGAAGATAATAAAAAGCGAAGATTGCCGAGCCCGTTTAAATAATGTGGCAAACCGATTTGAGGTGAGTATAATAACCATCGCCGGGACGTAGCACAGCTTGGTAGTGCACTACCTTGGGGTGGTAGGGGTCACGGGTTCGAATCCCGTCGTTCCGACCAGGTAAATTGATCCGCAGCACACTGTTGCGGATTTTTTATTCTCTTTTCCGCGTTTTTTTGAATTTATAATTGAGGCCATGATAAGCGCGCAGAGCTTGACAAAGCGTTATCGGCAAAACGAGGGTTTCTTCAACGCGGTTAATTCCGTTAGTCTGGACCTGCCGAGTAGAGGGCTCGTTTGTCTAATGGGCGAATCCGGAGCCGGAAAAACCACTTTGCTCAATTTGTTGGCCCTTTTGGACACTCCCACCGAAGGCAAATTGGCTTATGGGGACACGATTATAACCAAAAAGAACGCGGCGCATCTCAGAAATCAATTCGCAAGTTTCGTCACGCAGGAAAAGGGCTTAATCGAAGATTTGACCGTTCAGGAAAATCTATCTTTTTTATCCCAAAATCAGCAGGAAATCATTGAGGCGCTTTCTGAAGTTGGAATCGAATCGAAATCGGATTCAAAAGTCTGCGATTTATCCGGCGGAGAAAAGAAGCGCGTTTCGATCGCGAGGTGCCTTTTGAAAAAATCAATATGCATCTTTATGGATGAGCCAACGGCTGACTTGGACGAAAAGAACGCCGAAGGAATTTTCCGCCTCGCGAAAGTTCTCGCAAAGGACCACCTCGTTGTTGTTTCAACCCACGATGCTGATTTAGCACGCCAATACGGCGAATTTTTCATTTCGATGGCTCACGGAAAAATCATCGAAAACACAATTCCGAAAGAGGAATGCTCCAGCAACCTTCCTATAAAAATGCCCGATCCTAAAGTCCCACTGAGAACGTTCCATTCGTTCTTTTGGAACACCATTCATTTTAAGTCTTCGCGTTTTTGGGGAAGTTTTGCAGCGTCATCCCTTCTTTTATGCCTGTTTTGCAGTCTATTTTCGTTTTCCAATTTCCAGCCGAAAAAGGCATTTTCGTCCGCCTTGTCCAAAAACGACATATCGTTTGTGCCGATCTTGGAAAAGCCAGCTTCCCCCAATAGTGGCAATTACCCAATACGGTCGGATTCCATCGACGAAGCAAAAAGGGATTTTGGCAACGCAACCCCCTTTTTAGCAGGGACAGATACCACCTCCGATCTCCCCGTATTTGTTTTGCCGTACCAAAAAGGAATGCACCTAAGAGGGGAGGCAGTTCAAAACCCTAAGGTAGGGGAATGCGTTTGTTCTTCTTTCCTAAGCGAAAAAAGCAACGGAATTCTGAACTTGAATCTTAACTGTGAATTCTCAAGTTCTTCCATCAGTCTTAGTGTCAAACAGAAAATCGGAAATTTCGAAGCCGCACCAACGCCCTCTGCATTTTCGAATCAATCCCTTTATTACGAAGCCCTTTTGCAACGCTTCACTTACGTCATCATCAATGAGGATCAATTTTCAAACGCCTTTTCCATCTCCAACCCTGCAAATGTCACAGCCTCTGATTTTTTAGCCGACATTGCCATTCCAAATGAACGTTATTTCAAAAGTCGCACGAAATATAAAGCCTTTGTAAATGCTGAAATATCTTTGGGGCGTGCCCCAGAAGCGGCCGGAGAAGTCGCTGTTTCAGAAAGCTACTTATCCCGTTCTCCCTATTCAAACCAGCCAAACGAAATTCTAGGAAAAACTTTCTCATATCGAGACATCGGTGTTAGAAAAGAAACAAGCGATTATTTCCGGAAATGCATCGATTTATCTGCCGTTTTCGGGCAGGTCAAAATTGTTGGCATCACAAGCGACTCAACAAGTGATGTCTTCTTGAGCGAAAAAGACTCGATGTTGCTTAGCAAAGAACTGCTTTATTTTTCGGGAGGCGTTTTAACTCAGGTTCGCGATTTGAATACTACATCATCGACCTTAGCGGATTTTCACTATGTCGGTTCCCTCCCTGCTCTCGAGTGTGTTTATCAGGCAAGGCAATTTGCCACGTCCGCGATTGAAAAGCTTCTTCCGGCTGTGGCGATTGCTTTGCTAATAATGCTCCTAATAACCATCTTCGCTTTCTGCGTCTCTCTCTTTGACTACCGGCGGCAAGCTGCAGCAAGTTTGAACCTATGTGGGATCAAAAATTCGTCCTTGTTTCCGCTTTTCTTGAGCTTTGGCGCTTTTCTCAGCCTTATTTCTTTATGTTTAGGCGTTCCGCTAGCCTTGTTGGTTTTATTTTTGTTTAATCGCGCCTTGTACGGAAGCGTTTCGGTATTCTTTTTCTCTTGGTTGAGCCTAATCCCAACATTATGTACCCTCGTTTTCGCCGTAGTGGCGACAAACGCCGCTTGTTTTATCCGCTACAGTAAAACGCCATTGCCGATCACTTTTCGATAATTCGGTTTTTGCTTGAATAAGAAAAAAATTAAGCCTAAATTGGGCTCATGCTTAAAAGAAATCTAATTTTGTTTGCCGCAATTTTGTGTTTGTCTTTTTTTGAAACAAATGGGTCTCCACGCGCTTTAATCAAACGAAATTCAGCTCAGGGAAATGAATTTAGCGGGCATTGTGCTGCCTACGGAATGACAATCTCCTCTGATTGGGTTCCATATAAAATGTCGGATTTCGATACCCCTTTTTATCAATTCAATGATAACGGAAATCTGCAATATCGAACTGATATTCAACAGGTTTTGCTTAAACACAAGGACGCCAGTGACACCTATGCCTTTGCTTATCGTGTCGTAGAATCCCCAGTTGCAAAAGCAAGGCATTGGGGTTTTATGGGCATTGGAAGCTGCGGAGATGATTGGTACTGCAGTTCCGTAAGAACGACCATTGACCTTCCCGCATCGTACGAACTGTGCAATTGGGCCCCGGAGAATCTGCCAATGAACTATTCGGGATCAATTGGCATTTCCGCCGGAACTGGTGGAGTTCAATTTAGTGCCTCCGTAAACTTTGAAGGCCAATCCGTTGAAATTTCAAGCGCAACAAACGTTGCGCAAAAACACTTCGAGGCTTTTTATCACTCCACTCAATTAAACGATGCCTCCCACGCAAGCATGAAATTTTATGGTTTCTGCACTTTTCGAACTACCACAAAAGCTGTTTCTTTGTCTGTGAAACACATCGCTTCCTACTATGGAAAAGAATTTCACGGGGTTTGCGACGATACTTTGAATTATACTTATTGATATATGTTAACCGCTAAATGCCTAACGAAGGTTTTTGGCACAAAAAACAGTACAGAAAGCGTCGTCGACGATGTCAGTTTTTCTTTGCCAAACAACGGCCTCATTTGCATCACAGGGCAATCTGGATCCGGTAAAACCACACTATTGAGCCTTTTATCCGGCCTTTTGACTCCGACAAAGGGCGAAATCCTTTTCAATGGAGAACCCTTAAATAGGGAGAACTGCTCTTCTATCGTTGCTCCACTGTTTCAGCAGCACAACCTCGTCGAAGACATGAGCTGCGAGGCAAACCTATCGATTATCGTCCAAGACAAAGAGCGGATTGACCTTCTCCTTGAAAAGCTGGGCCTAAAAGGGAAAGGCAAGCGGAAGGCATCCACATTGTCCGGAGGAGAGAAAAAACGATTGGCTATCGTCCGAAACCTGCTCATGGACACGCCGGTTTTGACTTTGGACGAACCGACCGCGAACCTAGATGGTGACAACGCTTCTCTCGTGTTTTCTCTTTTGAAGGAAATATCGCGTGAAAAGCTCATCGTGGTTGTCACCCATGATGAAAAACAAGCGGGAGCTAACGCCGACATGCTTTTCCAAATGAGCCATGGAAAACTGGTTCTTTTGTCTAAAAAAGAAACGGCCGTTTCCCAAAGTGAAACAGGAAATTTCTCGGTGGCGAAAAGACGAAAACCAAATCCCCGTTTCTTCTTCCGCTTCGCGCAAAAGACCATCTGGAGAAAGCCAGGAAAAACGATAGGATCCGCTACGCTTTCTTGTTTTTCTTTCCTTTTGGCCACCCTGCTATCGACCCTCTCGTTCTTTCGGCTTCAGGATAGCCTGGGCAACATTTTCCAAGAAAGCGGCGCTTCTTTTATTCCTATTTCTTTGAAGCAAGAATCCGATGTGGCTATCGAAAGTTTCAAAGCCGCAAAGAAAGTCTTCCCGGATCTTTTGCCATGCGTTTCTTTCGTTGAAAAGAACGCCGACATTTCGCTGTACGCATTCCCTTATGAAGAAGGGATGAAAATCAAAGGACGAAGTCTAGAAAGTCCGAAATCGGGAAGCTGTTACACGGCAAGCTTCGTCCAATACGTTTCCAAGGGGAGCATTTCCCTCATGGATGGCGATTCTTCTTTGAAATGGAGCACGAATTCCATCGTGGAATCCCCAAACTTAGATCAGGTCATCGATTGGTATCAAGAATCAAGGGGCGATTGGAAATACAACGCTTCTTCTACGGAGTTCTTCCACTTTAGCCAACAACCGGATTATCTTCAGGAATACGGGTTTGCCATCTTCAACGAAGAAGACTTTTGGGAGAAGATTGCCGCAAAGTCCTCGTATTTAATTTCAGGATCCGATTTTTTGCTTCCTTATTCCATAGAAAACGAAACGTATATTTCGAAGGAACTATCCTATTCCCCTTATCAAGGGCAGGAATTGCTTTCCGGGCGTAAACCGGAAAAGGAAAACGAAATCGTGGTCTCCCAAGCCTGCCTCGAATCGGTAAACGTTTTCTATCCTGATTCAGAGCCTTCTTCCTTTTTAAGCAAAACCTTCTATTATCGGGATCTCTCTTCTTCTTTAATAAAGCCTAGAATTCGAATGGATTTGCTCTTCCCATCCGTAACAATCGTAGGGATTGTCGCGGACTCTTCTTCATCCGTTTATTCTTATCAATCCGATTATCAAAAAATCGTGGAAGAAAATTTATATGCGAGTAGGTTGTATTATTCTTTGAACAACAACCCGAAACAAATCGCGGAGGAACTGAAAAATCATAAGCAGAACTACACGACTTCGTTCATGGGAACATCCCCCAGTTATTTCTTAGATTCTTCGAAGAGCTCTCCGATTTACCCCTTCCTCATCGCAGGAACAGTGCTTCTTCTTCTTTTATCCGGTTTTTACACGATGATGATTTGCACGGAGAATGTGTCCGATCGGAAGAGGGAAATCGCCCTCTTTGAATCATTGGGGATCACGAAAAC
>DCMK01000030.1 GCA_002321395.1 Caryophanales bacterium UBA1624 | reverse complement strand
GCGGTAACTCCACCAGGAATAAGTGGGATCCTGCGGGTGCAAAGCGCGGAATGTGTCGACGAACCCCGAGGAAAGAAGCGAAGTCATCGCCCCCCTTTCCTCGTCGGTGAAACCCGCGTTGTGGTGGTTGCTTGAGGGGTTTTTGAGGTCGATTTCCTCGTGGGCGACGTTCATGTCCCCCGTGTAGATCACGGCCTTTTTCTCCTTCAAAGCGTTTAGATATTCCCGAATTCGCCTCTCATATTCGAGCCGGAAGGGGAGGCGCTTCAAATCCTCGCCCGAATTCGGCACGTAGGCACCGACCAAGTAGAAGGAAGGGTATTCCAAGGTGATGACGCGCCCTTCTTCGTCATAGGCCCCGTCTTCCAGTCCGTAATGGACAGAAAGGGGCTTTTGCTTGCAGAAGAAAGCGACACCCGAATAGCCTTTTTTCACTTTCGAGATGGTGGAATAGCACTCCATCCCATCCAAAGCCAACGGAAAGGAAGAAGAGTCGCTGAGCTTTGTTTCCTGCAGGAAGACCACGTCCGGATCCAAGGAAAGGATGCTCTGCTTCAGCCCATGGCCCAAGCAGGCCCGGATCCCGTTCACATTCCAAGAGACGATTTTCATAAGAACCTCATTCGAAGGCGAATTGGGAATTGTACAAAGAGGCGTAGAATCCGTTCTGCTTCATCAACTCCTCATGGTTGCCTTGCTCAATGATGTTGCCATCCTTCATCACCAAAATCAAATCCGCGTTCTTGATCGTGGAAAGGCGGTGGGCGATGACGAAGCTGGTTCGGCCCTTCGTCAAGGCGTCCATGGCTTTTTGGATCCTCTCCTCGGTGCGGGTATCGACGTTGGATGTCGCCTCATCGAGGATCAGAAGTGGGCAGGAGCGGAGCATGGCCCGGGTGATCGTCAGCAACTGCTTTTCGCCGGAGGAGAGGGAACTTCCGTCCTTGATTTCGTAATCGAGCCCCCCAGGGAGGGTTTTGACGTAGTGGAGCAGGTGGGTCGCCTTCAAAGCGGCCTGGATCTGCCCCTCACCGATCCCCTTCGTGTTGAAGACCAGATTCTCCCGCAGAGTCCCTTGGAATACCCAGGTGTCCTGCAAGACCATCCCGAAGATCTCGTGGAGCTCTTCCCGAGTGATGTCCTTCGTGTCGACCCCATCGATCAAAATCGAGCCCGAGCTGGTCTCGTAGAAGCGCATCAGGAGGTTGACCATCGTCGTCTTCCCCGCCCCGGTCGGGCCGACGATCGCCACCTTGCTCCCCGCCTTCACCTTCGCGGAGAAGTCGTGGATGATCTCGCGGCTGGGGTCGTAAGAGAAGCAGACGTGGCGGAACTCGACTTCGCCGCGGATGGAATCCTTCCCGTTTTGCAGCAGCCTAAGCCGCTTTCCTGATTCGGGAGGCAAAGAAGCCTCGGCGAGGAACTCATAGACGCGGGCGGACGCGGCGGAAGCGCTGGAAAGGGAGTTCATTGACTGAGACAAAGAAGATAGCGGGCTTTGGAAGAGGTTGACGTAGACCAAGAACTCCGCCAAACGGCCGTAATCGACCCCGGAACCGCCTTGGATCAGCAACAACCCGCCGACTAAGAGCACCCCGGCGTAAGACAAATAGGAGACGAAGTTCATCGCCGGTTGGAGCATGCCCATGTAGGCCTCGCCCAGGAACATCGATTGGGCCAGGCGCTTATTCGGGCCGTTGAACTGCTCCCGCTCCAAATGCTCGTTCCCAAAAGCCTTGATGACCATCTGGCCCGAATAGTTCTCCTCGATCACGCCATTGAGCTCGCCCAAAACCTTCTGCCTGGCCCGAAATTGGGGGAAGGCGAGTTTACCCATCAAGAGGATGAGCAGCAAAAGAATCGGCAGGGAAGCGATGCAGGTCAAAGCCAACTGCCAGCTTTTGACGAACATCATCGCAAGCACCCCCAAAAGCATCGCCACGGACTGCAGGATCGTGGAAATCGAAGCCGCCAGGTTCTGGGCGATGTTGTCGACGTCATTGGTGATGCGGGAGAGGATGTCCCCGAATTGGTGCGAGTCGAAGTAAGCCAAAGGAAGCGAATTGATCTTATCCTCGATCGAAGTCCGCAGATCCCGGGCGTAGAGGTTGGAGATCGTGTTCATGATGAAACCCGAGGCGAACGTGCAGCAGAAAGAAGCGGCGTAGAAGCAAATCAAAACGACCGCGTAATGCGCGACTTCGCCCATCGGGATTTCAACGTGCAGTTTCACCGCGACGGTGATGACGTTGACCAGATTGCTGAGTTCGGTCGGGGCGAAAATCGCCAAGGCGACCCCACACAAAACAAAGACCAAAGAAACGATGAATCCGACTAAATAAGAAGCCTTGGAGCGAAACAATCCCCCAAAGGCGGATTTGGCCGCCTTGGCGGAGAACTTCCGCGCCTCCATGTCTTTTCCGCGCCTCATAAACCAAGTTCCTCCTTGCTAAGCTGGGAAAGGGCGATCTCAAGGTACTCCGGGCAGCTCCGGAGCAGCTCCTCGTGCTTCCCTTTTCCAACGATTTTGCCTTCGCTCAAAACCAAAATCTGATCGGCGTCCATGATCGTCCCGATGCGCTGCGCGACGATGATCTTCGTCGTATCCGACAGACTCTCCTTCAGGTTCTTCCGCACCTGAAGGTCGGTTTTGAAATCCAAAGCCGAGAAAGAATCGTCGAAGGTGCAGATCTCCGGCCGCGGGGCGATGGCCCGGGCGATGCAAAGCCTCTGCCTTTGGCCGCCGGAGACGTTGCTGCCCCCGCGGGCGATGCGGGCGGAATAGCCGCCTTCCATCTTTTCGATGAACTCATCGGCCATCGCGGTTTTGGCGGCCGCGACGACGTCTTCGTGGGTGAGGGAGGGATCGGCGAATTTGATGTTGCTCTCCACGCTCCCGGAGAAAAGGATCCCCTTCTGCGGGACGAGGGAGAGCTTTTTGCGGATGGTCGCGTTTTTGAGCTTCCTCACGTCCACCCCATCGATCTTGACCGCCCCGGAAGTGGGGTCGTAGAAGCGGGCCAAAAGGCGGATGATCGTCGACTTGCCGCTGCCGGTCGCGCCGATGATGGCGAGCGTCTGCCCCTTTTCGACGCGGAAGCTGATATCGGAGACGACATCCTCGCTCCCACCCCCATACCGGAAGAAGACGTGGTCGAATTCCACCGTCCCGACTTCGTTTGGGACCTCCTCCGTCTCCGGGTCCCTGATCTCCGGCTCGCAGGCTAAGACCTCGTTGACGCGGTTGGCGCAGATTTGGGCGCGCGGGATCATGATGAACATGAACATCAGCATCATGAACGACATCACGATCATCGAGGAAAGGGTGGAGAAGGAGACCAAAGTCGGATAATCCGTGATCTGCCGGTTGATCAAGGAAGCCCCAAGCCAATAGATCCCCAGGGAAATGCCGTTCATGATGATCGTGAGGAAGGGGTTCATCAAAGCGGTCAGGCGGCTGGTGAATATCTGGATTTTGGTCAAGGAATCATTGGCCGAATCGAATTTTTTCTCTTGATAATCCTCCGCGTTGAACGCGCGGATGACACGGATGCCGGAGAGGTTCTCCTGGGCGATGAGATTGACCCTGTCCACCAGCTTCTGAATCCTTTTGAAGCGCGGGAGCAGGAAGACGCACATCAAAACGAGGAAGATGACCAACAGGGAAATCCCCGCGGCCGTGACGAGGGTCAGCTCCCCGGAGACGGCCTGAATTTTGCAGATCGCCCAGATGGCCGTGACCGGGGCGGAGAAGAACATGCGGAAAGCCAAAACCAAGGTGAATCCGACGGTTTGGATGTCGTTGGTCGCCCGGGTGATCAAAGAAGCGGTGGAGAATCTCTCAATTTGGGCCATCGACATCGCGGACACTTTGTCGTTGAGCATCGTCCTCAATTTGGTCGACAAAGAAGCGGAGATGATGGAAGCACAGAAAGCGGTGGAGCCCTGGCAGACCATCGCCCCGGTCGCGTAGCCGACCATCACCCCGGCCCCGACCCAAATGTCGCCCGACGTCGCCTGGCCGTACTGAGCCATCATGATCGTGTTGGTCAGATCGCGGATCGCGTCGGTCAAGGTCATCGTGCAGAAAACTTGGAGGATCGTGATTCCCAGGATCAGCGCCAGCAGCACCCAGTCCCAAGCGCGCAAATTCTTCAAAATCTTCAGCATGCCCATCCCTCCGAAAACGCGCTATATAGTATAGAAAAAAAGGGGTATTTCAACCCCTCTGCGACCAAAGCGGAATAAAAGTTCTAAACCTCGTTCGGAAAACGGAAAAATACCGATGAATGGTGCGCTTTTCCGAACTACTTCCGATGCTTCAAACGATAGAGGAGCGGTTCTTTCTCCCTTTGTTCCACCGCGTAGGACATCAGGCGGTACCCCGAACCCTCCAACGCCTTGAGGAACTCTTCCTCGGGGATGCTCCTGGGGGAGAGGATCTCCGCGCTTTTTCTGTAATGGGACGGCTTGATGATCAAGGCGTCTTTGACCGTCTGCAGCTTCTCCTTCACGTGGGCTTCGCATTGCCCGCACATCATCCCGTCGATCCCTAAGCGAATCACGTACATAACAATCCCTCGATTCGATTGAAGTTTAATATTTATTAACTAATCAAGCAAACGAAAAATCGCCAAAGAACCGTTCCTTTTTTGGCATTCCGGTGCTTTAATGGATTCACTTTTGGGGGGAAACCATGAAAACTGCAAACGCTTCGACGCCGAACAATGCTCCTTTTAAGCTCAATTACAAAAGGACGCTTCTGATCGGATTCGCCTTCTTCGGCATCCTGCTTCTTTGGCAGGTCTATGACTCCTGGTGCCCGACTTTCCTCACCGAGCTTTTCCAGGAAGCCTTA
>DCMK01000037.1:15988-21942 GCA_002321395.1 Caryophanales bacterium UBA1624 | reverse complement strand
AGGTCTTCGTCGATCTTCTTTTGGTCCAGGCTGACGGCGATTTTCACCTTTTCCCCTTCGACGGTTTTGGCTTCGAGGTTGACGTACTTGACCGAATCGCCGAGCTCCTCCCTGACCGCTTCCTTGCACGCGATTTTGCTTTGGAGGCGCTCGACCATCCTCGTGATCTCCCTTCTTTGCTTGGAGGCGAGCTTCGGGTTGTAGGTGACGACGCGCTTTTCCCTGACCTTGAATTTCACCTCCCTCTTGTCGCCGGGCTCGATCTTGCATTTGTATTCGAAGTCGTCGATGCATTCCTTGTAGCGGTATTTGACATGCCCGGATTCGTCCTTGACGGCGGTCCACCTATTGACGCCGTCGTCATCCAGGAGGACCCATTTCCTCTCGGCGTCGCTCAGGTTCTTCCCATGAACCGACTTGGAGAAGATGTAGCCGTCATCGGCCTCCATCACCGCCGCATAGATGTTCCTGGCGCAGTTCAGCCCCTTGTCGGCGACTTGGATCACCCTCCCGGACACGCCGTTCCTAACCTTCATGTCCTCGATCCTGCCCCTCAGGTGCGGCTTTTCGCTTTCGCTCCCCGGATACAGCTCCATGTCCAGCGGGATCATGTCGGCGTCCAGCAGCAGGGACTGGCCGATGATCGGGTCGTGCCTGTTTTCCTTGGAGGGCCCTTTCCTCCGGTATTCGTCCTCTTCGTCGATCTCGAAATAGTAATTGGTGCAATCGAAATAGCCGATGCCCAGGTTCCTCCCGTATCTCTTGCCTATGTGGTGGTTCATGACCTCGATGTATTTGTGGAAATCGCCGCCTATGAAGTTGACCCCGTCCAGTATCTGGTCGTAGGTGTACCGCCCCGCCCCGTATAGATTCGGGATGGTGTCCCTGTACATCTTCAGCTTGCTTCCGGGGTCGACGATCTGCGCGTACGTCAGCGACCTCAGGAACGGGGCGAATTCGTATTGGCTTTTGTAAGAGGAGGCCACGATGTCCAGATCCCTGTCCATGCCAAGGGCATCGAACATGGCTTTGGCCAGGAAATACCCAGCGTTTTTGCTTGTGGAGTCATCCCCGATTTGCTTCTCCTTGAGCAACTTGTGCTGCCCATTCAGCCCATCGATCAGGCCCTTGGCGTATTCTATGGGGTCTTCGATGCCCTTGGCCTTGAGCTCGTCGACATACCCGAGGGCCTTGTACGATTTGTTTTGGTTGCCCTTTCCCGGCACGTAATTGGTTCTGTAGATCTGCAAATACGTCCCCTTTTTCGATGGCGTCGTCTTCTTAAGAAAGTACCTCATGAATACATATAACTCCTTAACACCACATATTATCGGACTAATAAAAAATATTTTCAATAATTTTATTCAATATATTGAATAACCGATTATCAAAAATACTTAAATCCCAAACTTTGTGGTGTTAAATCCTAAAAACGGGATTTTATTGAAAAAGGATCCGCTTATAAATAGACTTGGGCCATGACCTTCTACGGTGGCTTGCTATTCGGGGTACCAGCGTTCCTCGCGTTTTACTTTCTTTGCATTCGCAAAAAATGCGGGCCCTGCATGAAAGGCTTCGTCCTTCTTTTGACTCCCGCTTCCATCGCTTCCGCGCAAGGGTTCGGCCGCATCGGATGTTTTTTGGCAGGCTGTTGCTATGGCAGGCAAACCTCTTCTTGGATCGGGGTACACTTCCCGAACGTCGAAGGCAAAGTCATCCCTACGAATTTGCTGGAGGCCATCTTTTTGCTACTCCTGGCCATCGCGCTTTTGGCCTTGGCTTTGTCTAAGTGGGCCGATTGGTGTTTCCCCGCTTATCTTTTTTCCTATTCGATTTGGCGGTTCGCGATTGAGTTTTTCCGCGGGGACCATCGGGGCGATTTCATCCCCGGGATCTCGCCGAGCCAATTCTGGTCGATCGTCTTGTTCGTCATTGGAATCGGATACACCGTCTTCTTGCTTTGGGAAAAGAAAAAAGCGGCTAAGGGCTTTTGACTCTTAGCCGCGCTTGCTAGAAGCGGAAGGACTTCTCGAATTCGTCTAGGGCTTCTTCGACTTCCTTTAGGGAATCGGCGACCAATGGGTAGCCGGACCAATCTTCTTTCAAAAAGCCTTGGTCATTATAGATTTTCAGTAATTCGAGGATCGGTTCATAGAAATGGTTGATGTTGAATAGGATCAGCTTCCCCTCCACTTGGCCAAGCCCGATGTCAGTCATCACGTCCGAGATTTCATCGAGGGTGCCGATTCCGCCGGGCAAGGCGAGGAAGACATCGGAGATTTCCATCATCTTCTGCTTTCGTTCGTTCATCGTGACGGTCGGAATCGTTTGGGTCACGCAGTCGGTGGTCGCCCCCCAGCCGAGGAAGAAGGTCGGCTCCACCGCGATCACTTCCCCGCCGCTTTTGAAACAAGAGGTGGAAACCGTGCCCATAAGGCCGCGATCGGATCCCCCATACACCAAAGAATGGCCCTTCTTCGCCAGAAGCTCACCAAGCCCTTCCGCGTTTTCTCTGAACGCCGGGTCATTCCCATAGTTGGAACCGCAAAATACGCACACTTTCATCACGCTTTGATTTTTGCCTTTCTTCTTCCTTTTGGGAAGGGTGAATGCGCTTTAATTCCCCGTTTGCCCTTATTACAATACGGACATGTTCACGATAGAAAACAAAATATTCGAGGGCGAAAGAGCGGAATTCGCCTCCCATGGCACGCGCTATGTCGGCTGCACGTTCCAAAACGGGGAATCCCCTTTGAAGGAAGGGCGGTCCCTTGAGGTGGTCCGCTGCAATTTCTCCTATAAATACCCCCTTTGGTATGGGGAGGACATCAAGGCGGAGGATTGTCTCTTCGCCGAAACGGAGAGGGCCGGGGTTTGGTACAGCAAAAAAGCGAGTTTCGCCCGCCTTCAGATCAAAGGCCCGAAGAATTTTCGGAAATGCGAGTCCCTGAGCCTCCGCGAATGCGAATTCCTCGATGCGCAGGAGACACTTTGGTGGAACAAGGACGTCCTTTTGGAAAACGTCAAAGCGAGAAACGCGGCTTATTTTGGGATGGGCAGTCAGAACCTGACGGCCCGAAATTTGGAACTGGACGGAGATTATGCCTTCGACGGCAGCAGCAACCTCGTTTTGGAGAACTGCGCCTTGCGCACCAAAGACGCTTTTTGGAACTGCCGGAAAGCGACGCTCAAAAACTGTCGAATCATCGGCGAATATTTTGGCTGGAATTCGGAAGACATCACCCTCATCAACTGCCACGTGGAATCCCATCAAGGCTTCTGCTACATGAAGAATCTGACGTTGATCAACACCGAAGTCGTCAACAGCGATCTCTGCTTCGAATACTGCGCCAACCTCGATGCTGAGGTCGTGACGGAAATCGATTCGGTCAAAAACCCGATTTCGGGCAAAATCAAGGCCAAAGGCATCAAGCAGCTGATCCTGGACGAAAGCAAAATCGACCCCCACAAAACGGAGATCATCCTCGAATGAAATTCGATTTCTCAAAACCCATAGACCGCCGAAAGGAAGGGTCGGCGAAATGGAATTGCCCCGATGGCGTTCTGCCGATGTGGGTCGCGGACATGGATTTCGAAGTGGCCCCCTGCATTCAAAAAACGATGCAGGAGCGGATTTCCCATCCCTGCTACGGCTACACCGCCTTTCCGAAGGAATGGGCCTCTTCCTACCTTCGGTTTTTCGAAAAGCAGTTCAATGCGGTCCTTAAAAGCGACTCGCTTTGCTTCAGCATCGGGGTCATCCCATCCCTTTCCTGCGCGATCCGCGCCTTCTCAGACCCAGGGGACGAGGTGGTTTTGCTAAGCCCCGTCTACAACATCTTCGATCATTCCGTGGAGAATTCCTTCCGCAGAATCCTCCGTTCCCCTCTTCTTTGCAACAACGGGGTCTATTCCATTGATTGGAGCGACCTAGAATCCTGCCTTAGTGGCGAAAAGGCCAAAATCATGGTCCTTTGCAATCCGCATAACCCCGTGGGCAGGGTATGGTCGAAGCGGGAGCTTATCCGAATCGCTTCCCTGGCCTCGCGGCATGGGGTGCTGCTCATCTCCGATGAAGTCCATGGACCCATCAACGGGGGCGAAATTCCTTACACCCCCTACTTCTCCGTATCCGAAGAGGCGAGGTTGAATTCGATTTCCCTCTTCGCCCCGACCAAGGCCTTCAACATCGCCGGAGTCATGACGTCCGCCTGCTACTGCGAAAACCCGGAGATTCGGGCTAAACTGGCCTTCTCATTGAACGCGGATGAGCTTGCGGAAGGCAACTTCCTTTCCTATCTTGTCGCCATCTCCGCGTGGGAAGAGGGGGGCGAATGGCTGAAGGAAATGAACGAATACGTGCATCGAAATTACCTTTATTGCCTTTCCATCTTGAAGGAGCGTCTCCCCCAAGCCGTCGTCTCGCCCATGGAAGCCACTTACCTCCTTTGGCTGGATTTGTCCAAGCTCATCGATGACGACGTCGCTTTCTGCGAAGGGCTGAAGAAGAAAACGGGACTTTGGATCACTCCGGGATCGACCTATGGCCCAGAAGGGAAAGGGCACGTCCGAATCAATCTGGCGACGCAGCGTTGCCGGGTCGAGGACGGGATGAGACGCCTCCTCTCCTATTTCGAAGAAGCATGAAGAAAAGGGAACCGTTGCCGGTTCCCCCTTTTCTTCTGATGGGATTATTTCACCGTGAGGCTGGCGCTGGAGGGGATATCCCATTCGGAGTTGCCGCTGAACTTCGCCGTGATGGTGGAGTGGCTGCTCCCGAATTGGATCGAATTGCAGACGATTTCGGAGTCGGAATCGTCGGCGGAGGAAGATACGAGCACGATCGCACCTCCGCTGACTTTGAACGTGAGGGTGACGTTCACGGTGACGTCATCATAGTAATCATCCATGCAGGAGAGCTTGATCACCGCGATGAAGGAACCGTCTTCCTGCTGTTTGAGGGAGGAAAGGCTGTTGCCGTATCCGCTGATCCCCCAGGTATTGCCGGCGATGAATTCGGCGATGCCCTCATCCGTGTCATCTTTGACGATGATTTCCTCGGTTTTGGACAAACCGCTCTTGGAATCGGCGACTTTCACGGTGTAGGTTCCGGCTTCGCTGGCGGTGAACTCAAACTTCCCATAGCCCATGGAAGCATTGACGAGCTTGGAAGTGACGCTTGCTTTGTCGGCGTTGTCCCCGATCACTTCATAGGACAAATCGATGGACGAGTTCTTGGTGAAATTGACCTGCCCGGTCAGTTTCTCCCCTTTCAGCCCAACCGCGGATCCCGAGAAGCTCAGATCGGAGGTATGGAGCTCCTCAATGGTGAGATGGTAGGTCTTGCTCACTTTCGCGGTGGAGACCACCACTTCCAGGTCGGCGATGGCTTGGGTGACGGTGAAGCTGTATCCCCACGTTCCGCGCTTGACGATGTCTTCATGCCCCGGGAAAGCGACGCTAGCCGGATCAAGGCTGGAGCTATAGGCTTCTGGGAGGATGTTCACCAATTCCATGGAGAAGTTCTCATTGATGCCGAATTTGGTGGAAACCTTCTTCGAAGATCCATAGCCGTTGTAGAACTGAGCGTCAAAAGAAGAAGCGAGACAAGAATCCGCATCGAAGGATCCCTCCGGAGAAGCTTCCCTTTCGCCAGTTTCAAGAGCCCCATCGATGGTGGAGCTTCCGTTTTCGGTCCAGGTGGTCTCGTCCGTATCGTAATCGATATCGCCTTTGAAATGCTTGATGGTGCCCGACACCGCCTTCAGCAAGTCCCCTTCGAAGGTAAGCACGAGTTCGAGGTGGTCTTTATCGGTGGAAGAGGAAGTCGCCATGGAATCGATTCCAAGCGTATAGACATCCCCTTCTTTCGAATAAGTGAAGGAAGCGACGTTTTCCGCCAAAGAGCTTTCCGAGAAATAGGTATGGCCCGAGGAGAAGTAGCGAGAAATCAC
>DCMK01000037.1:4251-15853 GCA_002321395.1 Caryophanales bacterium UBA1624 | reverse complement strand
GCGTCGGACTGCTTGATTTGGGAAGAGGATGGCGTGGCATCGTCGGCGACGATGCCGTAGTTCGCGTAATAAGAGCTAGAGACCTGCCCGTCCTTCAGGGTTTGGGTCGCTTTCACCAAGCCATCGCCGACGCGGGTCCACGTGATCCTGTCCGTGCTGGTCGCATACTTGGTCTTCGTCTCATGGATCGCTTGGTTCTTGGAATCGCTATAGACGTCGAAGTCGAACTTGTCGTAGGTCGTATCCGCGCCGGAATTGTCCTTATCCTGAACATAGAAATGCCCGGATTTGGCAAGGGTGAGTTCCTTTTCGTTGGCTTTTTGCAGCTTTTCCAAAACCTCGGCGGTATGGACTTCCTTGCTGGTTTTGACGGTGACGGCGATGGGAAAGGATTTATCCCCGGCCTTCAAGGTGACCGTGATCGGATCGCTGGTGACGGCCCGACCGGTGATCTCATCCCCATCGACGGAGACCTTCAGGGGGTCGCTGCTTTCGATCTCATAGCTTTGATCGGCGGTCTTCGGGAGGATGGTCACGCCTTCGAAGGCATAGGATTCCCCTTTGGCGATGGTGAGCTCCGAGACGGGGTAGGAAATCGATTCGACCGCATCGTAGCCATCGATGACCTGGATATTCACTTCGTCTTTGACGTCCAAAACCGAAACGGAGATGGTGGTTTCTCCGGACTTCAGGGCGGTGACGACGCCTTCTTGCGAAACGCTGGCGACGTCTTCTTTGCTAGAAGAGAAAACAAGGGGCGCGCCGGTGTAATTCCCTTTGACTTCCGCCGACAGGGTCAAGGTTTTGCCTTTGACCAAAACGGGGTTGGCGACGGGGGCGAGGGTGACGGAGAGGGCTTCGACTTCCTCCACCACGGTCAGTTCAACCTCATTGGAGAAAAGGTCTTCCCCGAGTTTGGCTTTGATGCGGCTGGTTCCGACCTTGACGCCCGTCACCAAGCCTTCGGAGGAGACGGTGACGTTGTCGTTGTCGGCAACGAAGCTGAGGGACAGCCCTTCCCCGTCTTGGATGAGCGCTTCTAGCTGCAGGGTTTTCCCAACCCCGAGGACGGAACTGGCTGGGGTCTTCAAAGAAACGGAAGGATGCTTGGCCTCCTGAACGGTCAAGAGCAAAGGCTCGGAAACGAAATCCCCGACTTTGGCTTGGATTTGGCTTTCCCCGGGGGCCAAGGCGATGACTTTGCCCGACTGCGTGATCGAGATCACCGCGGGGTTGGAGGAATACCAATTCACGTTATAGCCCTCCACGGACCCCCCTTCGACTTTTGCGTGAAGCCGCAATTCCTCCCCCACATCGAGAGCCGTTTTCTCCGGAGTCAAAATCGAAACGGTGAGCTGCTCGGCGCTGGAAGAGGCTTCGGAGCTATCGACGGAGCTGCCGGCGAGGCTGGAACCGGGGTCAGAGCCAGCGGGAACGCTGGAAGTGGGCGTCTCGGATGAGGGGGTGCAAGAGGCGAGGCTTAAGAAAGTCAGGGCCAATAAGCTTGAGATGATGGTTTTCTTTTTCATGGTTGAGATCTCCTTTATTTGACGAAACTCGGCAATTTGGTGTTCCCCACGTTCAGAAACGACAGCGTGTAAGAGCGGGAAACGTCATATCCTTGGCTGTCGACGTCTTTGTAGCCGACGACGACTTTGTCGACTTTGGTTTTGCTTTTGTTGAGGTAAACCTCGGCTTGGTTTCCTTTCCCCTGGGTGAAGTAGGAGGTTTTGTACCCGCCTCCTAGGAAATCATTGCCGAGGTATCTGACCGCGGCCTCGATCTGACACACATAAGCTCCTTTGTCTTCGTCGTAGGTGAAGAGCTCCGGGGCCATGGACGCAAACTTAGGCAGGAAGTAGGAATAGTCCTGCGGATCGACGTTGTAGGAAGAACCGTAGATCGGCGAGTTGTAGATCCACTCGCCCGCCGTCTCATCGTAATCGTAGAGGTAGAGCTTATCGCCGCTGCCTTCGCCTTTGTGGTAATAGAGGTCGTAGCGTTGGGTTTGGTCGTCGATGTGGGATTGGTGGTAGACCGCATCCCCGGTGAAATACCAATAGGTGTCGTATTCGGAATTGGGCTCCTCGTCCTGATAATGGCAATTCACCGCGGCGGTGAAGTTGTCCCCCATGGCTTGGAAGGCCTTTTGGAGGATCGCTTCTTTCTCCGCGTCCTTGCTCTTGGCTTTTTCAAGATGGGCGTAGCGGGAGGAGCCTAAGTTCTGGAAGCGGCAGTCGGCGCGGTAGGTGAGGGTCGCCGGGATGTAGAGCTTGGAATTCGCGTCCTGGTAGGTCATCGAATAGGCGGAGGAGTCCACCAAGATTTGGGTCAAGGCCTCCCCTTCGTAGACGAATTCGATTTTCTCCACCGCGTATTGGGCCCCCAGGAGGTATTTGGCGAACAGCTGGGACTTTCTTTGGCTTAGGAGGAAATGGTTTTCCCCCATCGCGGTGAGGTCCCCCTCCACCAGGAAGAGGAAGGGGTTGGCGAATTCTTGGTCGTAGATGGCTTTTGAGGAGTCGATGAGGGCTTCGGTCTGGAAGATTTCGTTGGCGTAGGAGAGGCCTTCTTCGGCGACATAGCCCCGTTCCCCGCGGACGTAATCGACGACGGTGCTTGAGCCGTTGGCGATGCTGATTTGGTGGATGCCCCCGGTGGAGGAGGCATCGTTGAGGATGTCATATTGGTAGACGTTGTTCTCCAAGACGTTCCCTTCCGCGTTTTTGACGGTTTCGCTCTCCCTGGCCTTCATCCGATAGCTGTTCCCGGCGGCCTGGATTTGGGTATAGACGTAATCGGGGATCACGATTTCTTGGCTGGCGCTGTCGGAAGAAGGATCGGAAGAGGGCGTTTGCGAAGAGGGGGAAGAAGGGTTTTCCCCGCCGCAGGAAGCTAGAAGCAAGGAAAGGGAAAGCAATAGGATGGGTTTGGGCTGTCTTTTCATAAATCCACCTCCGGGAGGACGGTGCTTCCCAAATGGGAATAGGTGATCGTGTAGGTCACGGGGCTATAGCTGGAGGAAGAGGGCAGATAGAAGGGCAAGATGGCCGTGAGGGTGCCATCCCCCACTTTGACTTTGGCCCCATCCCCATATCCGAGGCTGAAATATGGGAGCAATTCTCCATCGGAGAAGAAGCCTTCCCCGATATAGGCGGCTGCGTAATCGTTGTCGCAGGAGAAATAATCGTCCCGGTCCATGCCCTCGGTGAAGAGGTCGACGCTGATATCGCCCAAATGCGGGGTGAAGAGCTTCTTGGTTTGGGGGGCGACGTTGTAGCTGCTGGACTCATCGCAGGGGGATTGGATCCAAAGCCTGCTGGATTCGTCGTAGCGGTACTCATAGAGCAGATCCGTAGGATCGAAGGGATCGGCGTGGTAGAGGTAATCCTCGCTGGGATCATCTTTGTCCGCGTTCAAATCGATGTAGTAGGATTCCCCGTCGAAATAGCTTACTTTGGTCTGCAAAGGCGTGCTGGGGTCGCTAGTCAAGGTAAGGACGCAGGTGAGGGTGAAATTGTCCCCAACGGATGCGAAGGCGTTTTCCAAGGCGACGTTTTCCCGGGCTTTGCTGGGTTTGGCCCCTTCCAAGGTCAAGGTGCCGATGTCAGAGAGGGCGAAGCTGGACTCGAAAGTCCACTGGCAGCGGATGTAGGTGCCGTCATCCTTCTTGGTCCTCCCGGTGAAAAGGGAAGAAAGGGAATGGACGCTCCAAGACTCTCCGTCGTAAGAAAGGGAAAGCGAAGAAAGGGGCTGCGAATTCCCCGTCAGGAAGTAATCGAAGGAGTTTAGTTTAGTCTGGCAGAGGGTGAAGACGGTCTTCCCCTCCTCGGCGCTATAGGCGAAGTCCTTGCCATCCACGATCGCGAACGGATTCGTGAAGTACTCGTCATAAAAGGAATAATACCCATCGTCATCGGTCACTTTGCTATAAGCGATCTCGTTTTTGTAATCGACGTATTCCCGGGCGACGTATCCATCCGGGCTGCGGGAGAGGGAATAGGTCTCCGTCTGGGTCTGCCCCGAATAGGGATAAGAGTAAACGTGGTTGATCCTCTCGTGCCCTTCGCTTTGGAATTGGAAGTCGTAGGAATAGGTATTCTCGAACAAAGCCTCCCCCGACATGTCGACGACTTTTTGGATTTTCTCCCCCTTCATCGCGAAGCCTTTTCTGGCTTGGGTAAGGAAGGAACGCAGAATTTCGTCACCCGCGTCCACCAACGCCGAAACGGAAGAAGGCGTGGCGCAACTAGCCAAAGCGAGGGAGAGGGGCACAACGAACAGCCATTTTCTTTTTTCTTTCATCGATTCTCCTTTCGTAGAGAAACCGGACATCTCCGTATGAAAGAAAATAAAGTGCCTCTAAAAAAAGTAAAGCACTTTTTCCGGGACAGAATGGGCGTTGAAGCGTCATTCTTTCAAAAGGAAAAGATATTCCCCATTCTTGAGCATGAGAGGGTTTTGCTTGATTTCCCTGCCTTCTAAATAAACTTTCTTTTTCGGGAAAAAAGCCTTGATTTGCAAAGAAAGCGGGACAAAGAGGCGGAGTGCGATGCCATCTTCCTGCTTATGGTAGGAAACCTCGATTTCCCCGCGGGGGGTGAGCAAGGAACCAGAAGCTTCCTGCAGCGATTCGGGGAAAGCAGGCTCCAAGCGTACCTCGTTATGGAAAACGTCGTCGATTTTGATGCCCAAAACGTAATGGTAGAAAATCCAATCATAAGAAGCGAACATGGGATGGTCGAAGGAATTCATCGTGGATTGGTTTTCCTTCTCCCATCTTTCCCAAACCGTGGTCGCCCCGTTCGCGAGCATATACCCCCAGCCAGGATAAGCGGGGTTTTTAAGCACCTTCAAAAGCAAATCGGCATCCCCGTTTTGGCAAAGAACGGCCATCGTGTGGCGATATCCTTGGCTTCCGGAGGTGAGGTGATACCCGTGCTCGACGATGGACCGCTTCAGGTTGGCGTAGACCTTTTTGCAGGCGGATTTAGGGCAGATGCCCAAGGAAATGGCCATCGCATTCTCCGTCTGGGTGGAAGAACCGTAATGGTCGAGGCGGAAGTATTTCTCGTTGAGGGCTTTCTTCGATTGAAGGGAGAGCCTCCTATAATGGACGGCATCTTCCTTCTTGCCCAGGATCTTGGCCAAATCGGCGAGGGTTTTAAGGTGCCAGAAAAGGAAATAGGACGAAATCAGAATCGGATCGCTTTTGCCATCTTGAAAGGCGTCGCAGCTGACCCAGTCGGCATAGTGGGCGTAATCCATGATGAAGCCCTTTTGGCGGGTCAAAAGGTAATCGACCCACTTCTTAAGATGGGGGTAATTGTCTTTCAAAATTTTTATGTCGCCGTAATTCCGGTACCCGAGCTCCGCCAAAAGAAGATAGGAGACGCAGGAAGTGTCTCCGGGGCAGCCAAGCGTTAGGTAAGGCGCCATATCGGGAATGGCGCCGGACCTATCCTGCGCTTCCTTGATGTCTTGGATCGTTTTCCGGTAAAAGCGAAGCAAATCAAAGTTATAGGAATTTTGATACAGACGGGCGGTGAGGTCGTTGATCCAGCCGAACCTCTCATCGCGCTGAGGGCAGTCGGTGAAAAGGGAATGCTGATTGTTTTCTTCCGTGAGAACGGCCATATCATGCAGGGCATTGAGCGAAGGATCGCTGCATTGGAAGGAGCCAATTCGTTGAGTATCGCTGCGAACATGAAGGCCAATAAGGGACACCAATTCGGCTTCCCCTTCCAACCAAACCTCGACGTAGCGGAAGCCATGGTAGGTGAAGCGAGGCGAAAAACGCTCCACGCCCTCCCCTTTTAGGATATAAACGTCTTCTTGATCGGCGGTGCGGAGGTTCGTTTGG
The DNA here is from genome assembly GCA_002321395.1 of Caryophanales bacterium UBA1624. Lineage (GTDB taxonomy): Bacteria > Bacillota_I > Bacilli_A > RFN20 > CAG-826 > Alloenteromonas. The sequence continues at coordinate 9,990 of DCMK01000037.1, read as the reverse complement.
TCGATATGGCCATCCTCCTTCAGGGTCTCGGCGTGGCGAAGGGTGATCGAGGACCCCTTTTGGCCGCGGGCCTCAATCCGGCAGAATCCAGCGATGTTCTTCCCGAGGTCGAAGACAACGTTCTTCGGGCCGAATTCCTCTTTCGCTATGGGGTGGAATTCGTTTACGATGCGGATCGGCTCAATTTCCTGAGGGGCGAGCTTTCCGAGGTTCTGCTCGTTGCGGACGCTGACATAAAGGCAGGATTCCGGGGTTTCCTTGAAATCGCGGGAGCTCAGATCGAGAGGATAACGGTCTTCCACCCGCGCATCGTATTTTTCCCCCGTATAAATCGAATTGGCGACGATGGGGGACGGACCCAACCTCCAATGCCCATTGCCGAAGCTGTGCATTTCATACTCGCTTCCGTCTTCAAAATCCACGTAGAGTTGGAATTTCAGCGCCCTTTTGCCATACCAACCATTCCCGAGGAGAACGCCGATGACGTCTTTTTCCCCGCGGAGTTTATCGGTGATATCAAATGTCCGGTAAAGGACTTTCTTCTCGTAGGCGGTGAACCCGGGGCCGAGGACTTCGTCCCCAATCTTTTCCCCATTGACATAGAGCTCGCTATAGCCGATGCCGGCCAAATAAGCCAAGGCGCGCTTGATTCTCCTCTTGGGGAAGGAATCGAGTTCCCTCCGTGCGAAGAGCCCTCCTCCGTTCCAGGCGGATGGAACCCCGATCCAATCCCCCTTCCAATCCTCCTCGCTTAAGCGGGTGAAGAAAGAGGTGGTCGCTTTGATTTCCTGTCCTTCGGGCGTGGTCAAAACAATCGTCGTAAAATACTGTTTCCGACATTCCAATGGCCTTCCTTCGTAAAGAATGCCGAATTCCCTCTTGAAGGTCCTTTCCCTAGAGCGGAAAACATCCCCCTCCAAAGCGGGAGTGGAAGAAAGGATGTAACGGATCGTCTTAATTCGCCCTAAGGACCCCCTTTTGAAGGAAAAAGAAAATTCGGGGCGCAGGGAGGCGTCCAAAGGAGATAGCCTTCGATCGACGAGCACTTGGGAGATTTCAACCATAGAAGAGGCCTCAAAAGATTTTCTCATCCCATTTTACCCATTGCCATTAAGAAAGCTTCAACTTTGGGAAGAAGGCGAAAAAAGCGCATAAATAACTGATAGGGAAGAGCGATCCTTGTCCCGTCTCCTTTTGGGGTTGGTCTAGTTAGAATCCTTTCCGGTGACGGAGGGCGTTTTGCCTCGCATCATTTGAAGTAGAACGCAATGTTTACCAATGTTTCTCAGTCGCTTTTTTCAATCACTCAAACAGTCAAATCTCGCCCATAAGCATGACGCAATCGCCTTTTTTCGGATAAAACCTCATTCTAAGACACCCATAAGCCTTGCGTTCTGACCAATTTCCGATTGCGCAGCACCAAGGAATCGCCACCGCCCTTTAATTCAACATAATTGCCCAATAACTTTCGAGTGGCTTTTTCTTCATAATTCGCTTGGCAAACGATGGTTTCAAAAGACTCGAAGAAACCAATGTCGGCGACCGTCCCGCTTATTGTCTGCGCCGATAAAACGATATGGATTCCATATTTAAAGCCATTCTTCATAAGCTCGAGTAAAGCATCGTTTAATTCTTTATTAGCCATGCCTGCGTATTCATCGATAATCAGCAAAATATATGGGAAATTACGGCCGTTTTTCTTTCTATAACTTTCAAAATCATTCTCTCCAACCACCTCTTTCCTTTTAAGGCACTCGGCGATCAATCCTCTGACTTTGGCTAGCAATTCATCGCCGTTATCGATGATTGGGCAAAGCAGCAATTCGCTATTTTTATATCGATTGAATTCGACTATTTTGCAATCAACCAAAACCATTCTTACTTCTTCGGCGGTATTAAGCATCGAAACGCTTTTTATGAGCGTATGCGAAAAGACCGATTTTCCGCTGCCAGTAGCGCCATAAACCAATATATTCTTCGCTTTGCTTATATCATCGTAAATAATCGATGTTCCCCCTTCTGGGCACCCATAAACAACCTTTACAGGGCAACCGCCATCGCTTTTTGCTTTTCTTAAAAACGGTTCCCAACACTTTAAATTTAGTCTATTCAACATAAAAGAATCCCCCTAGTTTAAAAACCTTTTTCTATTAAGACCGCGCAAAACAAACGGTAAACCCCTACCCCGGCATGTTAGCCCTCTTTCTCGCTGTCTTTTAAGCCGGTTTCAAATTGGCGAATAACCAATCCGCAAAAATTTGCCCGACCAAACTCCTTAATGGCTCCCCTTTCCTCCAATTGCTTTATTCCTGCCTCAAAAACTTTTCTAAGCAATCCTTTGCACTGATGGTATTCAAACAGCATTAATGCGTCTTTTAATTCTTCTCTGCGGCACTTGAGTTCAAATTCATCCGTAAATTCTCTAGCGTCAAACACATAACCTTCTATTATTTTCAAAGAAACCGTTATGCAAAACCAATACCGATAGTCCGAATCTTCTGGCTCTGCGCTAGGCTCAACGATAAAACTTATGAACTTGCTTTCTTTGCCGTCCCATTGGTCCCTTCTTATAGATAGCTTGGCGTCGCCGAACAATCGATAATCGGTGCCAACCATTTCTTTGTATTTTGCAAGGCATTCCTTTATGTAAGCAAAAGCTTGCCTTGGAGATAGACACAAATTAAATAACTTAATAAGAACGCTAAACAAAGAATCTTCGGAAGCAATCCAATTGGCCTCCGCTTGCCCATTGATAAACTTTTCGATATTCGCAAAATCATCATCGTTCTCGGCTTGCATTAGCTTGTTAATGCCGATCAAAAAACGGTCAAATTGTTTGTGCTCTTTTCTAAATTCTTTCAATTTGCCCTGGAAATATCGTTGAGTCCATGAAAGCGGAGCGCCATCAAAAACTGGTTTATGTATCCACTCTCTAGTTCTTTTGTCTAAATTCATAGTCAATACCTCTTAATGGAAAACGCACCGATCATTGCGCCGCGAAAAGCTAAGACGTCCGGAAAAACAACAAATGAACCTTCTTGGAGACGCTGATTTTCAAAACCCTATTCCTTTTAAGTCGTGATAAATCATGTCCTGAAAAACCAATCTATAATATGGCGTCGTTCTTTTTTTAATGGATTTCGGACCATTAAGCTTTTGCAACTTCACGGGACTTCTGGAGTTAACTTTGCAGTTCCTGAGTACGCTTGATAACGTCTTTCTTTTTGTTTTCAAACTCTTCAAGCCAACCAACGATTTTGAAATTTGGGGGTCAACTTGCCGAGGATTCTATCCGCCCTGCATTTGCCCATTGGAATTTCTTGCTTCCGATTGCCTTGTGGAACTTTTTTATGAATTGTTCGACTCCCGGGTCGATCATGAGATAAAGATATTTATCTTCGAAATCAGACAATCTATCTTTTTGGTAATAAGCTTCTGCGATCGAGCCCGCCATCGCTCCCGTGGTGTCGCAATCCCCTCCGATGGCAACGCAGTTTCTGATAGCATCTTCTAACCCATCGGAAATGAGGAAGCAATAGATTGCTTGCGGAACGCTTTTTTGACAAGTTGCGTTGAATTTATAGCTCTTCACCAATTCATTAAAGTCTAAATTGGCGATTTCAGGATAATAATCGTTGATCATCCTCTCTCTAATTTGCTCTTTGGATGAACCGCGAAGCGATAAATAAATGGCCATCGCCACCGCTTCCGCGCCTTTTAGCCCTTCTGGATGATTATGCGTTATTTCGGAAACCGCTTTTGATAAGGCTTTTACCTCGTTTTCGCTATGAGCTACCCAACCAACCGGAGATATTCTCATTGCCGAACCATTGCCATACGAATTATATGGAGGCTCAATTCCGCCTTTCTCATCGCAGCGAATACACCAATCCATAAACATCCCGCCAAAACCAGCAAAAGGTTTTCTTTTGCATGCGGCAACAAACTCTACAGCCAGCTCTTTTTGCATTTTCCTCAAGGATAAATCGTCATATTTTATTGGATAGTTCGCCAAAAGCGTTTTTGCGACCGCGATTGTAAGCAATGAGTCATCCGTCATGCGCATATTGCGGTTATAAATGTTAAAGTTTTTTACCTTTGGGCTGGAAAATTCGTAAACAGAACCAACCATATCGCCAATAATTGCACCCAGCATTATTCGACCTCCTTCATCCGTTTGTCTAATTTGATTCAGCGTTCATGGCGGGACAATGCAAAGTTCCATTTTCGTGTCTTTTGTTTTCCCCACCCGCATCCCAAAGCTTCTATTGCAACGAATCGATATCTCTTTCAAACCCTTTTGGGAGCTAAATTCGATTTATCCTCGCTAGACAAGCAATAACCCGCCAAATTTTTGGACTTTTTGAAGCGGCGCTTTTTTCTTTTGCTTACCCAACCGTGAATCCCCATGTTCTTTTCCAATATTTCGGCCTTCTGGTTTTTTTATAGCCGCCGTCATCTATACCCCCGACCCATTTATAAAAGATCGGTTTTGAGTGAGCAGATCGATATAAGCCTGGCTCCACATCTTCGATGACGGCATATTTGTAATACCCATCTTCGTATAAATCTCCCCAGTTTTGCTCAACGCATTGTTTAGCCTCCTCTAAGTCCAAGAAGTAACCGGCGACGCGTTTATCAGGGTCGTGATTGGGCGAATTTGCTTTTGTTTGGACGCCCTCAAACGTTGCAATAAAATAAAGTTTCATACTAAATGAATGCCTCCAAAGTAGGGTTACTCAATGCAGGATAGAATCTCAGATGACTTAAGGTGCTTTTTCTCATACAAAAGCTTCCCCAATGCGCTGATTTGATGTCTATGGGATTTGATGTAAACAGAAGTCTCTTTCTCACACTTCTTAAGAAGCGCTTCGATCTTCTTTTCCATCTTTCTGCGTTTGATGGGTGTATCGGTTCTAGTATCTCTTCTAAGCACAGGAAGGGTTTCCCAGCAGGAGGAATAGCCACACATGTTGAGCATGTTGTAAGCGTCAACGCGGGCGTTTTGTAAGTCGCTCTCGCAACCTCTCGAGCCTCTGCCGCAAATAATCTTTTGAGCAAGAACACCCGCCATTGAGATTTTGATATCGGCAATTACTTTTGCGTAGGGCCAAAAGCCCTTTTCGACTTCTTTAGGGTGAAATTCCCCGCTTGCGCCGGAAATACTGAGCCTGTTAATCAAGAAAAATTGAGGGAATGCTTTAGCGACTACAGCATGGCCCGCTTCGTGGATGGCGACTTCGAAGTTATCTTCCTCCGGAGTATCTTTCACTCTATCGGCAATGTTATAGATAGAGTTGTCAATCATCTCCGAAGTAATGTTCTCAAAACCGTTTCTGAGAACCAAGTCATTCACTACGGATTTCACGCCTGCGCAGGAAATTCCGTTTAAAGATAGCGCCACTTCATCACCATCGAAGTCTTTGGGAAATTTGAGATTGAATTCCTTAAAGTGCTTCTTGAGCAACTCTAGCGCTTCTTCGCCAGTTGGCCGTGGAACGCGAATGAGTTTTTCAAGGCGGCCATGACGGAGCAACGGATCTGGAATTTCGCCTATATCATTCGTGGCGGCAAGCACTAAAACGTCGTCGGACGATTCGACGCCATCTAGGTTTTCTTGAAGAGCCCTCACCACCCTTCTTTCTTTGTCGATGAGTAAGTCCAATTCATCGAAAACAATGATGGAATGGCCTGCCTCTTTGGCTTTTTTGAACGTCTCGCAAATGCCTTCGACAATGT
>DCMK01000037.1:0-4222 GCA_002321395.1 Caryophanales bacterium UBA1624 | reverse complement strand
ATGTTCGTCTGTTCGCCTTGAAAAACAAACACCGGGGCTTCGCAGCATTTAATTACTTCTTTAATCAGCAGGGATTTGCCATTGCCTGGAAGGCCAAATAAAATGACCCCTCTAGGGATGGAAACCCCTTTTTCTTTGAATTCTTTAGAGCGTTTGAAACAATCAATGACAAAAAGGAGTTCCTTTTTTTGGTTTTCGTGACCAACGACTTTGCCCAAAGGCTCTTCGCCCTCTTTGGGTTCTGATGCATTCACAAACTCATACGCTTCTGTTTTGCTGATCGTTTTTTGCGGTTCATTCACTTTGGCGATCATCCCAATCTTTTCATCAGCCCTTTCACGCCCATCCTCGCGACCGTCTTCCTGCAAATCCATTGGAACCTTTTTTCCAACGACTGCGCCAACCTCTTTAACGAAACTCATCGTGCTTTCCCCCTTTTTAGCCCTTCATTATATGGTTCGTTTTTGGCAGGAGTCTTTTCGTTTCGTTATGTCCTTATATAAGTACATCTTTACGAACGCACGCCAACGGAACCCCGAGCTAAAAGCGCGCCATAAAGAACCAAAGGCATGCTTGAAAAGCGTTTAGAGGTTATGGAAGTCCTTTTTGCGCATGGATAAAGGGCGAGGCCATTGTGGCGCAATCCCATCCGCTGATTTAACGCCCGAAAGCGATATTCCGTGTAGGATGCTTTGGTATGCCGGCAAGCCCGAAAGCCAGCCCCCTCCGCAATGGGCAGACCACCAAAACGAAAAATAGGAACGCTAGGACGAGCCGATTCTTCGAAATGCCGTTTCAAGGTGGAGCGGGGCTTGCCCGCATTGCGGCTTCCTTCTTTTCGCGAAACGGGGCAAGGGGATGCTGGATTCCGAGAATTCGATGGGTGCGATGCGCCGATTGCGCTCCTGTGCCTCCGCGGCGGGCTCAAAAGAGCCCATCCGCAAGGATGGCTGAACCCGTTTGCCCGCTTGGTCAAAATCGGCCAGAAAAGATAGAAGGTAGTGGGATCCAAAAAGATGACGATTTCAAAAACGTATCAAAATCAGCGATTCTTTCGGCAAAAAGCTCAGCGGAAGGCCAACCGCATCAGCCATGAACAAAAAGAGGCTTAAGACGACGGACAACTACTAGTTTTTGGTCTTCCGATACGCTTCTTTATAGGCTTGAAACTTGGCTTCGTAGCAAACGTGCTTGTTTGGATCCGGTTCAAACGTCTTTTTGTCGTGCACCAAGCTTTCACTAGCTTGATAGACGCTTGCGTAACGCCCATCGCCGACCATCGCCAAGATGATGGCCCCCAACGCGCCGCCGTCACTCGTAGAAATGGTTTTCATGGGAATGCCGAATATATCGGAAAGCATCTGCACTATTTTTTCGTTTTTGCTCCCGCCGCCGATGACTCGAGCTTCCTTGGCATCCACTCCGTCTTCTTTCATGACGGAGTAAACGTCGTAAAGGGAGAAACAAATTCCCTCAATGACCGCTTTTACCAAGTCGCTGCGTTTATAAAACAAAGACAGATTTTGGAAGGAGCCCTTCGCTTTAGGGTCGTTGATGGGGCTTCTTTCCCCCATCAAATAAGGCAGAAAAAGAACATCGCTCACGCTTTCTCCGATTGCGTTGATTTCTTTTTCATAGTTTTCGGTTTGCAATACATCCTCCAAAAACCACTTCAAAGAGCCCATCGCCGAAAGAGTGCAACCCATCAAATGAAAATTGCCGGTAGTATGGCGGAAGGAATGGATTCTGCCGCTGGGATCAAAGCAATAATCCTTGCTGGGCGCAAAAACAACCCCGCTCGTGCCAAGGGAAATCGAAATCTCCCCGGGTCGAAGCGTGTTGGTTCCCGTCGCCCCAACCGCTTGGTCTCCGCCCCCAATCACGACTTTGCAATCGCAAGGTAGATTAGTCAGCTTAGAAAACTCTTCGGAAACTTTTCCGATGACGTCGCTTGAATCGCAAATTCGAGGAAGTTGTCCGCGATTGATATGCAAAATCTCAAGCATTTTGTCGCTGTAATCCCGTTTCCTGACGTCAAAAACCAAGGTTCCGCTTAAATCGCTCACATCGCTAGCGAAGACGTTAGAAACAATGTAAGCCAAATAATCTTTGGGAAGCATGATTTTGGCAATCCGGGAGAAATTCTCCGGCTCGTTATGGTAAATCCAAAGAATCTTGGGAGCGGTGAATCCGCACAAGGCGATATTTCCGGTTTGTTGAAGCAAGAAATCCATTCCCACTTCCCGGTTCAAATAATCCACTTCGCCCGCTGTCCGCGAATCGTTCCAAAGCAAAGCGGGGCGAATAACCTCGTCGTTTTCGTCTAGAAGGACGAGCCCATGCATCTGGCCGGAAAAGCTTAAGGAAACAACGCTGCTTAAATCGCGTCGCTTATTGAGCTCCCTCAACGCCTCGATAAGGGCTTTTTTCCACCGGTTCGGATCTTGCTCGCTCCAATTGGGACGAGGCAAAATCAAAGGGTATCCTTTCGATTCGCTATCCAAAATCGACCCTGAGAAATCCGCCAGGCTAACCTTAAGGGAGGAGGTTCCCAAATCGATGCCCAAGTAGTATTTCATGGCTATTTATCAAAGAGGATGTTATTCAGGACGGATTCCAAATATTCTTGGCGGCCGCTATCGACGTCAAAGCTCTTCACCGTAAGCGCGTATTCGGCGAGTTCTTCCAGCGTCGTTTGGCCATCGACGATTTTTTTGCCGATCCCAGATTTGTAGGATTCGTAGCGCTTTTCGATGAATTCATCGATGCGTCCGTCCTCGATGAGCTTATAGGCAAGACGCAATCCCAAAGCGAAGGTATCCATGCCCGCGATATAGGCAAGCAGGATATCCTCCAAAGTGTTGGATTGGCGCCTGGTTTTCGCATCGAAATTCAGTCCGCCATTGACGAACCCGCCGGCTTTGATGACTTCATACATCGCTTTGACCGTATCGTAAACGTTAGTGGGGAACTGGTCGGTATCCCACCCGAGCATCGGATCGCCTTGGTTGGCATCGATGCTGCCGAATGCGCCATTAAGGCGGGCCACTCTCAATTCGTGCTCGAAGGTATGCTGGGCAAGGGTGGCGTGGTTCGCTTCAATGTTTAATTTGAAATCGCCAAGCAAATTGTATTGGCGGAGGAAATTGCAGCAAGTCGCCGCATCAAAATCGTATTGGTGCTTGGTAGGCTCCTTGGGTTTTGGCTCCAGAAGGAAATCCCCTTGGAAACCGATTTTTCTTCCGTAGTCTCTGGCCATGGATAGGAAGCGGGCCAAGTTATCCAACTCCAAGCCCATATTTGTGTTCATCAAGGTGTCATAGCCTTCTCTGCCGCCCCAGAAAACATAACTCGTCCCACCCAGTCGGACATTGGCGTCAAGGCAAGCTTTGACTTTGGCGGCAGCGGCGCTAAAAACGTCGGCATTTGGCGAGGTCGCTGCGCCCGCCATGAATTTCTTGTCGCCGAAGTTGTTCGCGGTTGCCCAAAGAAGCCTCTTGTTGCGCTTCTTCTGAAGGGTTTCTATATAGCCCACCATCTCCCGGAAGTTCTCTAGGGATTCCTTCAAATCCCTCCCTTGCGGGGCAATGTCGACATCATGGAAGCAATAGCGATCGATGCCGAGCTTATCCATGAGGCCGAAAGCGAAATCCGCTTTGGCCTTATAGATTTTCATGGGGTCAGTTTGGCCGAAGTTCTTATCTTCCGTGTCCCCTCCAAACATGTCCGTCCCGCAATAATCGATCGTATGCCAATAGGACATGGCGAAACGGAGCTGTTCCTTCATCGTTTTTCCATGAATCGATTCTTCAGGATTGTAGTATTTGAAGGCAAACGGCTCCTTCGACGATGGACCAAGATATTCAATCTTGCCGATTTCGTTATATTTCTTCATCGGTTTTTTCTCCTTTTTGCGATGAACGTGTTTTTTTGATCGAATCCAGGAATTCTTCCCTTTCCTTTTCTTTCTCTAGACGCTCTTTTTCAAGGTCTAATTTCCGTTCCGTTCTCTCCTTTTTCAAAGCCTCCCTCTTTGTTTTCTTTTCTTTTTTGATTTTATCTTTGGCTTGCACCACCTCTAGACGGGCTTTGTTTTCCTTGATCTGATCGTTTTCGAAAGCTTTGTTGGCATCGATCAAAGCTTCGTTTTTGGCGATCAAGGTGCTCAGCTCCTTCTCTTCTTTGTCCTTGCGTTTGAGGATAAATTCATGGTAGTTTTTCG
>DCMK01000080.1 GCA_002321395.1 Caryophanales bacterium UBA1624 | reverse complement strand
CGTAAAAAACGTTTGTTTCGGCAATGCCAAAGCCTATTTCGCTCAATAATAAAGGGGAAAATAGATGGAAAACAAAGTTCTTGATGAAATCAAGCGCATCAAAGTAGTGCCGGTTGTGGTCCTTAATAAGCTCGAAGAGGCTAAACCGCTGATGGCCGCATTAATAGAAGGAGGCGTTCCCGTCGCGGAGGTTACTTTTCGTACGACCGTTGCCAAAGAGGCCATCGCCCTTTTGGTCAAGGAGTATCCCAATGCCCTTATTGGCGCAGGAACGATTATCAGCAGAAAACAGGCTTACGAAGCGATCGATGCCGGCGCAAAATTCATCGTCTCTCCCGGCCTTTCTAAGGATGTTTTTGAAGTTTGCGAAGAGAAAGGCGTTCCTTATGTCCCTGGGATTGCGACTCCGACGGAAATCATGGAAGCCCTTTCCCTTGGCTTAACGAATCTCAAATTCTTCCCGGCGGGCGTCTTTGGCGGGCTTAAAGCCGTCAAGGCGATGGGCGCGGCCTTTCCGAGCGTCTCTTTCATGCCGACAGGAGGGGTTGATTTAACGAATCTCGACGAATTCGTCAAAAATCCGAAAGTCTTTGCGGTCGGTGGCTCTTTCTTAACGAAAGGCGCCTATGAAGACATTGTTTCAAATTGCTTGGCTGCTCAAAAAATCGTGAAGGAGAATTTCTAAAATGGCTAAAGTCGTAACATTTGGCGAAATCATGCTTCGCCTTTCCTCCCCTTTTAACTCCAGGATTGTCCAATCTCAAAGTTTTGACGTTCATTATGGCGGCGGCGAAGCCAATGTTGCCGTGAGCTTAGCCAATTATGGCCACGATGCTTTTTTTGTCACGAAGCTTCCCGACAATCTCTTGGGGGATGCGGCGCTTAACGCTCTTAGGAAGTATGGAGTTAACACGAGCGATATCGTTCGTGGCGGCGAAAGGCTTGGCATCTATTACCTAGAGGCAGGCGCTTCGATGCGCCCTTCGACGGTTATTTATGACCGCAAACACTCTTCAATCTATGAAGCGGACGAAGGGGATTTTGATTTCGACAGCATTTTTGAGGGCAAAGATTGGTTCCATTTCACCGGCATTACGCCTGCTTTGAATGACAAAGTGGCCCATCTCGTCGAATTGGCTTGCATCGCCGCCAGAAGACGCGGGTGCACGGTTTCGTGCGATCTTAATTTCCGCAAAAAGCTTTGGACCAGCGAAAAAGCGATTGCAACGATGGGCAAGCTCATGAAATATGTCGATGTTTGCATCGGCAACGAAGAAGACGCGGAGAAGTGCCTTGGCTTCAAAGCGAAAAATACCGACGTCGCCAAAGGCGTTCTTAATATCGGCGGCTATGAAAGCGTCTTTAAGCAGATGAAAGAGAAGTTTGGCTTTCGATACATTGCAACCTCCCTTCGGGAATCCCTTAGCGCGAGCGATAACAATTGGAGTGGCCTCCTCTATGATGGCAAGGACTTCCATCTTTCGAAGAAATACGCGGTCCGCATTGTGGACCGCGTGGGGGCGGGGGATTCCTTTGCGGCCGGAATCATCCATGGCTTATTGGCTTATAAAGATCCGCAACAAGCAATCGAATTTGCGGTTGCTGCGAGCGCCTTGAAACACACGATTCCCGGCGATTTCAACCACGTGAGCGTTAAAGAAGTCGAAGCCCTCATGGCGGGAGACGGCTCCGGGCGCGTTCAACGTTAGTCTATTTTCTTGCCGCTTGGCGATTCGCGGAACGCTTTGACGTAAAGACGGTAAAAGGTGGAATAGTTTTCGAACGAGTAGCGTAAGGCGACTTCATTCTTTTTTTCGCCCCTTTCTATGGCTTTGCGGGCTGCTATGAGCTTCTTTGCTTTCACCATTCGCATGAGGGGCATTTTGACGTTCTTCTTGAAGGCGTTGCAGATCTGCGAAGAGGAATAATGGAAAATCGAAGCGATTCTTTTCAAAGAAATGGGCTCCTCTATATGCAAATCGATCCATTCGATGATTTGAGCGATATTCTCATCGTATTCGCCGGCGATTTCCTTCTTATCGCAAAGTAAGAAGACAAGGAGCTTTTGCAGCTCGCTTTCGAGGAGGATGAAAGTTTCCTCTTTGGAATGGTTTTCGACATAGAGATCAAGGCCGTTGATGATTCCGGCGATAATGGGAGAAAGATTGTGGAAGGTTCGGATCTCCCCGATTCGGTTTTGAAGATAGGGCGGCAAGAGGCTGCTATCAAATTTTAGAACGTATCTTTCATAGCAATCGTCAAGATTCACTTCAGCGAAGTGGTTGCGGCCCGCCTCAATAAAAACAAGATCGCCATTATGGAGCTTCTTGGACTCTCCTTCGACGTTGTAGTTGACCTTCCCGCGCACGAAATAAACGATCTCATGGAAGTAGTGAAGGTGCTTTTCATAGTTTTCGGTCGGCCTCTGTTTTTCATCGAGCTTGTGGGCGAAATCGAGTCCCGAAAAGATGAAGTGGAACATATCTTTTATTGAACCCGGCTCTTTGCCCGCAAGCAAGAAGCTATCGTTATAAGAAAAGAAGGGGGATGCAACATTGAGATTCTGCTTTAAGTTTCTATTCAATGACGCCCTTGGTCAAAAGGACATTGGCGTAGATGGCTTTTTCGCCTGTCGCTATGATGGCGTATGCCTTCTTCGCCCTTTCGTAGAAGGCGAAGCGATCAATCTTTCCGATTTTCGCGTTCTTGTCGTTTTTGCTGGCGATTCGATCGTATTCTTTCCAAATGACGGGATTTACTTTGCCCTCATCGCGCTCCATAAGCTGCATGAGCACGACATTGGGATCGCTATAGGTGTCTAAAGGAAGAAGCGACAAAACGGCATCGAGCATTTCGGGACCCCCGATGCCGTCTGCGCGAATGACCTTTCTTCCCAAAGAGGCGCTGGGGAAATTCGCGTCGGCAATAACGATTTCGTCACCGTGCCCCATTTCGGATAAGGTTTTAAGAAGTTCTGGAGAAATGGCTTTTGCGATACCTTTTAACATGATTCCCTCCTCTTGGATGGTTTTAAAACGATATACATCTCTCTTCTTTCGACAATTATATTCCTGCCAGTAAGAAAAATGCCCGCTGATTTGGTTGTTGGCTTTGGCGAAAGACGAAAAGCGGTGTTCTTGTTTCTACCGGTTCCGTCTTCGGGGATTCTTCCATGGATAATCTCTTATTAGGGCTCCATATTTTCGCTTGAGTTATGTCAAGTGGCCTCCATAATTGCGGAATTTATAGAAATCTTATAATTTCGAGATTAGAAGAAAGCAAAGAAAAACACGGGATTACCCGTGTTGATTTTCGATGGCGGAGGAATGGGGATTTGAACCCCAGCTGGAGCAGGGCCCCACTATCAGTTTTCGAAACTGACCCCTTCGACCGCTTGGGTATTCCTCCGGGCCTAAGCGGTATCATAACACCCCTCAATTTTCGGGGCAATGCCCTTCCTTGAGGCATGTACCACTGTGTGGTACACTTCAAAACATGGATTTTGATTCCGCTTCCTTCTTCCAACAATCTTGGCCAATGCTGACCGCCGTCCTGATTCTTTTGGCCGCTTTGGTTTTTCTCGTTGTCACTTTCGCCGTGGATGCGAAAAAAGAGAAGAAATACGAAGAGCTTCTGGCCGACCAAAGCAACAGCGTGCGGGTCTACGTCATTGATATCCCAAACAACCTTGTCACTTATTTCAACGTATCCTCCCCCGGGAATGCCCACAAGGAATCCATAGAGGACTTTTACCGCCATTTTCCTTCGTCCGAGCAGAAGAAGGTCATGAATTGGATCAACACATTGGCCGATAACGGCACGGATGCCAGCGATTTCCTCGAAACCGACGTCAATGACCCTGCCGACAAAAAGCAGTATTTTTCCATGCTTCAGGCGGAATCGGTTGACACGAAGCGGAAAATCCTCCACGTCCAATCCTATCTTTTTAAGTACATGGCTTCTTCCAAAGTTAGTGGCAGCGGCGTGAACCGCCATGGGCTTTCCACGATCAAGGAATATTCCAAAGCCGTGGACCAAAAAGGGAAGAAGAAGGGCGTCACGATCGTTTACCGCTTCCTCTATAAGAAAGCTCAGAAGAAGGACCGCGAAATCGACCCCCTCATCTTCACTCAGTTGAAAAACGTCCTCTCTCCCC
>DCMK01000011.1:3282-3434 GCA_002321395.1 Caryophanales bacterium UBA1624 | reverse complement strand
TGCCGAGTATACTTTCAGCAAGGATTACGTCCTAAGGAACTATTTTACGTCAATCACGACGAAGTACCGCGCCTACGAGTACGTGGACTACTCCCAGTCCATCGAAAGAAAGGAACTCGTGAAAGCGTACATCCGCCTATGCCCGAAAGACT
>DCMK01000011.1:0-3205 GCA_002321395.1 Caryophanales bacterium UBA1624 | reverse complement strand
CAAACCTTCGCGTTGGCGCAAAACGCAAGGGGGTTCATCAATTCCCTAGAAGGCAGGCAAAATGCCTCAAAGAGGCTTACGGGGGCTGGATATTACTTAGGGAAATACGATGTTGAAAATGAGCTTTCCGCGGTTTGCACGGGCTCCAAATGCGTGCTCACGGCGAAAGAATACGACAACGTTTCCGATGGTCCGTATGTGGACGGAACCTATTTGAAATCCGATGGGGATTACTATTCGGACCCTCTCGGCGGGATTCCGCAAAGGTGGTATGAAAGCCGCGGGGCCGAGGTCCCGAGAATCATCTTCCACACAACAGGAAAGAAGCTTCGCCCGGAAGCGTGGGGGAGCGACGCGGACGCGTATGTCTCCGAGCATGTGCGCGACGTGCAAAAATACCCAAGGTACTACTATGAGGGAAATTTCGTCACGAACGACGATTACGACGATTACTTTTTCATGGAGCTCCCATTTGCGGAGAAAGATGCGTCCGAGCTGCTGTCGGCGTCCCTGCAAGTCGAAGCGTGCTGGTGCGCGGAAAGCGGAAGCGCGTTCAACGACAAAACGTCTGCAAAGTTCTCGAAGTGGCTCTACAGGATGTCGTCATTATTGGGTGGGTACCCAAGCGAGAAGGCGCATTTGGGGTTCCGCGCCACGACGTCGGGGCAATTTTGGAATCCGGGCAAAAAGAGCTCGGCGGGCTTTTCGGAAATCGATTCCCTCCTCATATGGGGGGTGGTAGAAGATAAGCCGGGGTATGAGGTGAACGCGCAGGCGCTTGCGCAAAACGCCGAAACCGACATCGAAGTAGCCGTTGTCGACGGGGACGACGCCTACCCTCTCGCGTGGTTCAAGAAAGGGGCGCTGAGGGCGTCGCTGCTCATGACATGCGTGCCGGGGAAGAGCGACAAAACCCTAGCGGAGAGCGCCGGGAAGTCGGTGCTTTACGAAACGTACTGAGGAGGAATAAAATGAGCCTATGAAAGTTCAAGGCGAAATCGACATCGACGTGTCGGGCGGGACGCAAATCGGAATGCTTGCCCAATGGGACGGAAGGGTTTGGAGGGCGGCGACCAAGCGCTCCGCCCTTTCGGACGTTTACTCATCGCTGGACGAAAAGGAGGCCGAAATCGCCTCCTTGAGGGAGTCTGTGGAAACCTTGACTTCGCACATCAATACACTTGCGAAAGCGATTGGAGGAAAAAAAGATGATTAAGCTTTTGGTTTTGGCTTTAGCCCCGGCCA
Source organism: Caryophanales bacterium UBA1624 (assembly GCA_002321395.1). GTDB lineage: Bacteria > Bacillota_I > Bacilli_A > RFN20 > CAG-826 > Alloenteromonas. Next base: position 1,960 of record DCMK01000011.1, on the reverse strand, counting down.
TGCTGGTTGGCGCGGGCTCAATTGAGAGCCCGGCGGAAAGCGCCGACGTGGGCGCTTCCGAGTCGCAGGTCGTTTCGGAGCCCGGTTCCACAGGCGAGGAAAACGGGGAAGAGGAATCCATTTCCTTCGATTGGATTGAGTGGGCGAAGGGGTGGCTTTCCCCGCAGACCCTGACGACAATCGCCAGCGTGCTGACGTGCGTCGGCGTAGTCGTGAAGTGCGTCGGCGAAATCCGTCGCCTAGCCAAAGACAAGCAGCTCACGATTGAGAAAATCCAAAGCCTTGTGCTCAATCAAATGAAGGAATCCCTCCCCGAAGACGTGGCCGTGGAATTCGAAAAATACCTCCCGTCGTTGGTTGAGTATGCGCAGAAGTCGAACGAAATCTTAAACGCCTTCGCGAAAATTTTGGCCTTGAGTCAAGAGAACACCGCCGAAAGCAGGTTGGCCATCCTTGAGCTCATTGAGAAGATGGGCGTCATGTCCGACGACTTGGTGGAAAAAGCCAAAGAAGAGGTGAAGGCTCAGCAGGAAGATGAGCAAAAAAAGGCCGAGGAGCAAAAGAAAGCCGTGAACAGCGTCATTGAGCAAACCGAACCCAAGGACGACGGAACGAGGATTTAACGATGACGGCGAAGCTTAAGTGGCTGATTATCATCGGTATTTTCGCTCTCATCGGCGGGGTTTCGCTCATTTTGGGATTTTGGTCCGCGGGGGTCGACGTACTTGGATGGTTCGCCACCAAATGGGCGTTCATCGTCTATTTCTTTGTCGGCCTTTATGTTTTGATGCTTGGAGGCGTAATCGTGAACGACTACGTGATGAGGAGGTGACCGCATGAAGCCTTTGCAAAATAAAAAGGTGACGTTTGGGATAGCGGCGCTCCTTTGCTTAATCGGCATCATCGCCCTGTGCTCGTTCTTCCCGTTCATCATCGACCCATCGAGGTGGCAGACCGAGGAGTTCCTCAGCGATGAGCTCATCATAGTGGCGATTGTTATTTTTGCCACCATTTGCCTGATGCTCATCGCTCAAGCGTCGAATGCAATGAACCCCAAAAGCAAAATCGCGCAATCGCGTGCGAGGTTCGCGTCGAGCGTTGCGAAAATCATCGAAGGGAAGAAAATCAACGCCTTCGGGCAATGGGTCAAGAAAGTGCTTCAGCCGGGGGACATCCGCTCGGCGAAGGAAAGAAAGCTGGTGAAGGCCGGCATCGACGACATGAACGTGTTGGACCTTACCGAAAACGAGATTAAAGCCCTCGTAGGGACGCCGCAAAAGTATGGCGATAAATTCTATAAGAGCATTGACAAAAAGCAGTGTGAGGAGGTTCTAAAGGCCAAAAAGGCCCGTTTCTCGCTTGTTGACCCATCTTATTACCTCACTTGCGAGAAGGGCGTCAGCGACAGGACCATTACCGAGCAATCGGCGCACGAGAACAAGAAAAAGAGCACTCTCCTCACGTGGGCCATCTTGTCAAAAATAGTTGTTACAATTATTATTGCCCTGATATTCACGAGCCTTGTCTACGACAATGCGAGCTCAGTTGGGGCGGCGAAGGGATGGATGAAGTTCATGTCAAGGATGATGTCGCTCGCGTCATCGGCTTTCATGGGATATATGATTGGGTGTCAGATGAATGACATCGATGCATCTTACATCGAGCTGAAAATCAATGCGCATGAGCGATATTTTGAGGACGCGACGTTTAAGCCGAAAACCCAGCAAGAAGAGGCTAAGGAAGAATTCGCCGAGCGCGTGAAGGAGGAGAATTCGATGATTCTCCTATGCAAAAAGAAGCAAGCGGATGGCGGGACCGAATAAGGCCTCGCCTTTTCGTTTTGCAAAGACGGGCGTGGGGCGGTTATAATGGCGCATATGGAAGAAGACAAAGACATTGAAAAGAAAGCGAAGGAAGAAAACCGGGCCAAAGCCATGTTTTGGGGAATGTTTGCTTTATG
>DCMK01000072.1:13996-19003 GCA_002321395.1 Caryophanales bacterium UBA1624 | reverse complement strand
AAAATCGCCTTCGCCTTGGCAAGAAAAGGAAGCTCGACCGGGGCCCCGCAGGACAAAACGACCACGATGTTCTGATTCACTTCATAGATCTCGTCGAAAAGGCGCATCTGATCCTCCGGGAGATGGATGTTGCTTCGATCCAAACCTTCCGTTTCCGCGCTTGGGGGCAAGCCCAAAAACATGACCACCGTCTGGTATTTGCTGGCCAAATCAACCGCCGCGACGAAATTCTCGACGTCCTCTTGATTCAAGGAAGGATCGGAATTGTATCCCGGGGCGAAAGGAATCCTTTTGGCGTCTGGGTCATCCTCATCTTTGATCGCATCCAAAAAGGAGACCAACCGATGAGGGCAAACATGGCTCGATCCTCCGCCTTGATAACGGGGGGTGCGGGCGAATTCGCCGATGAAGCAGACGTCGTTGTAATTCTTCAGTGGAAGAATCCCGTCGTTTTTAAGAAGCACGGCGCTTTCTTCGGCGACCCTAACCGCCACTTCATGCCCCTCGTCCATCGTATAGTTTTTGTCTTCCGCGAAGGGGGCATTGGCTTTCTTCGACAACGTGGCGATGCGCGAGGAGCAGTCATCGAGGGCCTTTTGGGACAAGGTGCCCTTTTTCACCGCTCTAAGCAAGGTTTTGGAACGCTTTTTCAACATGCACGGCATCTCCAGGTCCAACCCGTTGTTGTGGGAAGCGACGGGATCGTTAACCGCGCCCCAATCCGAAATCACGACGCCTTGATATCCCCATTCGCCTTTCAGAATATCCCGCAAAAGCTTCTTATTTTCGCAGGCATAAACCCCATTGATTTTGTTGTAGCTGGCCATGACCGACCAAGGGGAGGCTTCCTTCACGGCGATTTCGAATGGGCGCAGATAGATTTCCCGCAACGCCCTTTCATCGACGATCGAGTCATTGACCATGCGGTAATACTCTTGGCTGTTGCAGGCGAAGTGCTTCAAGCACGCGCCGACGTTTTGGTCCTGCAGGCCGTTGATGTAGGCCGCAGCCATCTTCCCGGACAGAAGGGGATCTTCGGAAAGATATTCGAAGTTCCTTCCGCAGAGGGGATTCCGTTTGATATTGGCTCCGGGGGCAAGCAGAACGTTGGTCTTCTTAAGATGCGCCTCTTTGCCCAAAGCCCTGCCAAGCTCACGTTCAAGCTCAATGTCCCAGCTGCACGCGGCCAAACAAGGGGCCGGAAAGCAAACCGAGACCTCACTGACCTTTAGGTTGAAATCCGGATTGTTGTCCACTTTCCTAAGCCCCAAAGGGCCGTCGTGCATCTCAACCGGCTTCAATTTGGTTCTCTCCACTCCAAAAGTGAACCAAGAACCGTTCCCTGAAAGCAGGGAAGCCTTTTCTTCGTTAGTCAGCGTTTTGCTGCTCAGTTTCTTTTTTCCCATGCGTTTATTATCTCTTTTTCTGCTCCATTTTGGGAAACATCCTTATGATTAAACCATGAGGAAATCTCTTGTCTTTTCCGGCGGCAGTTTCCACGCGCTGCAAGCTTACTTCGATGAGATCCGCTGGGTCGTGTCCACGGAAGCGGGATACGCCAATGGGACCTCCTCTCACCCCAGTTTTGCAAGCGTGCAATCCGGGGAAGGCGGATTTATTCAAGCGGTTAAGGTGGATTACGAAGATAACTTCATTTCCCTGGAAGGCCTAATTGATCTTTATCTCCGCGCCATTGATCCCTACTCCTTGGACCGGCAAGGGGAATATCGGGGAAGGCAATACCGATGCGGGATTTACTATCAAGACATCCTCGACGGCATCGCCATCACCCGGAAAATAGACCAAACATTGATGCCTTATCACCACGTCGACGTAAGGCGTTTGGACAACTTCTTCCCTGGGGAGGAAATCCATCAGCACTACAAAAGGAAGCACCCCTTTTGGAGGTGCCCCATCGATTTCTCCGTTTTGAAGCGCGAAGAAAGAAAATAAGCCCTCCTCCCAAAGGGGGAGAGGGCTTTTGCTTTTAGGACAAGACGATCAGGGCGGCTTCCCCAGCGTCCAAAATCAGAGGAACGTAATTCCCCACCACATCAGCGGAGACGCCCCGCTGGACGACTTGGTAACGATAGGTGTTATCGAAATTCAAATCCACGTTCGCCTTATTCTTGCGGGAATAGTTCACGCAGTAGAGGGCGGTCCCGCCTTTGTAATCGAAGCATCCGACGAAGCAATCGTCCCCCGAGATCGAGCTCAATTCGCGGAAAGAGGAACCGGGAAGGACGACATCGCCGACCAAATCCACGTCCGTCACCATGTATTTGGTAGGCATATCCCCGTGCACCAAGATCCCTTCGCTTGAGGATTTCATCAATACATGGTCCACCGCTTTCACTTGGGTATTGGCCCGTTTGGCATAGAAATACCAGCGGGTCAAATTGCCATCGGCCCCGATCAGCCCGTTGCGGTTCGTGAAATCATAGGTCCCGCCTTTTTCATAGGCGAAGTGCATCGGCTGAATCAAAGGGAAGTACTGGATGGCCTTCGCCCCGAAGGCCAAGGAAGTGTTCACATCGAACAGCAATTCCGCCTCATTGGGGTAAGGGGAAACGGATTCGATCCACGCCGCTTCGTCATTCCACTGCCCGCCCGCTTGAAGCATCCTCCATGGCGCCACGTTGTATTTTTTGGCGTATTGGCGGTAGCGGGCAAGCTCGGAGAAGAGCATCGTCGAAATCTGGGATTCGTCGGTTTGGGCGCTGGTGTAGGGATATTGGGTGACGGAGAGCATTTTCACGTGGTTCTCCGCGGAGAAATAAACGTCCATGTACTCATCGTAAGTCATCGGCTTGTCGATCATGTTGTTGTAGAAGGAGTTCTTCCCCTCCCAATAGCCAAGCGCGTTCATATAGACGTTGTAGCCATGCTCTTTGACGTTCGGCAGGCGATAGAAGGCATCCGTGTATTTGTTGATGTTCTCCGCCTCGTGGGGGAAGGGCTCATCGTTGGCCAAAAGGCCCAAAACCGATTTTCTCTTCCCTCCATCGGAAATTTCGTCGATCAGCTTCTGGAGGCCGGTTAAGTCCATGTCTTCCAGCGGAAAACGCGTCGTATGGTTGCCTAATTGGGCCAAGATGTAATAGGTGCCGACGAAATAGCCGATGTTGTGCCTTTCGCACAGCTCCAAGGCCTTGACGATGTTGCCGTTGGCCGCTCCGGTGGACCAGCGGTCCTCCGAATAGGCAAAGGTGTTGATCCCACAGTCTTCCAACTTTTGGAAAACTTCGTCGGTAAGGAAATCCGGCATCGTGTGCCCATCGACGCTTCCCCCGGAAGCGAAGGGGACGTAAAAGCCCCCGATGGGCATGACCTCATCCCCGCCGATAGCATCGAACGTAAGGGCGTTGTAGGCTTTGGGTTCCCCTTTTTTGGAGAGGGCATACTCCATCCCGTCTTCATAGAGGCGGCAGACTTTTCCTTTTTCCCCGCCGCACCCGCTCAAGCAAAGGAAGAGGGGAAGCAATGAAAGCAAATATTGTTTTTGGAAGGGTTTCATGTTTCAGCTCCTTTTCGCGAAAGCGAGGGCGAAGAAAGCCCCGCCGAGCAAGATCGAACCGATGAGCGAGAAAATCCCGCCGGCGAAGGCGTTGTTCCCCGCATCTTTCTTTCCGGATAGGCGATTCCCAATCAGATCGCCGTCGTCGGTTTTGGTCGTGTAGTTGAAATCCTCCGCGTCGCTCATGCCGTTCGGGCGGAAATCAACCTCCGTCTCTTGCCGATAATTGGGGGAATCGAGGTTTTCGATGCGCAGATCGTCGATGCTGAAGTTGGAAACAGAAGTATAGGCCAACCCGCGAGGCGCCAAGGCGGAATCGCCCAAAGTCATGATGCGGAGATAACCTTCCGCGGTCTCGCCCAGATCATAGGAGAAGATCGGATCCCCGTAGCTTTCTTCTCCTTCATAGCGGAGGTAAGCGTTCAAATCGCCATTGACCAACGAGAGCTTGATGGTGGGAACCCGGGTTTCGGAGGGGGAGAAGAAATTTCTTTTGAGGATACCGTATTTCAAACAATTCCGGGAGGAATAAAGCTTGACCATCGGAGTCGGATTGGCCTTCGTATGATCCACGCTTGGATCGATCGCGATGTTCTCGAAATGAAGCCACGTGGAATTCGTCCAGGTTTGCCCAGCACTGGTCATGGGATCCTCTACGCCCCAGGCGATGCCAAACCCGGTGGTGATGGGGGAAAGCAAAGCGCCCGTCTCATCAAAGACGGCTTCCTTCCTCATTTGGGGGATATTGAATTCCACCTCGAAATTCGAATACATGTACCGAGTGGTGAGATGGGAGGCAGAGACGTTGCAGAAATGGAGGGCGCCGACATCTTTCTCCACAGACAAATAGCTGGGATTCACCGGGGAAGAGGAGCCCGCGCTGTAAAAATAGTTCGCGTTATAGGCGCCGGGCTGTTGGTCGAAGGTCTCAAGATAGCTCGGGACGTTTTCTGGGGCGTTGTAGGTGTAGCCATAGACATTGGCCCCGCTGAGGATGACGTTGTTGTTCCCTTCGCTGAAGAAGCCGAAATATCCCGCCCCGGATTCCAATAGCTTCGCCCCCTTCAGCAAAGAGGACGATCCGATCGAGAGGCTGAGTTCGCCTTTGGTGAGGACTTCGATGGAGAAGGAGACTTTTTGTCCTTCTTTCAGGGAAGTGACTTCCTTCTTCGCGAAAAGGGTCGTTTTCATTCCGTCCCCGTAGGATTCCTCAACGCTCAGAAACAAAACGCCATATTGCTTCTGCACGGAAAAGGAAAGGGATCCTTTGTCCTGATAGGTAGAGGATAGCCCACTCAATCCGGAACAGATGCGAAAGACGCCCCCTTCCTCCATGCTTTGGAAGTCCAAGGCGAAATCGGCTTGGTAAAGGCGTTCAATGCCCGCGTTCTTGTAGTTGTTGATGCGCATTTTGGCGATGGCTTTCCCTTGTCCGAAAACCAAAGAAGAGCCTTTGCCCTCCACATCGCCGCTGACGCGGAGGTCGCCGG
>DCMK01000072.1:8846-13876 GCA_002321395.1 Caryophanales bacterium UBA1624 | reverse complement strand
ACGGGGGAAGAAAGATGGCTGAGGCAAAATCCGGCTCCGCCAAGGCAAAGGGCGGATAAACCTGCGCCGACAAAAAGCAGTTTTTTCCTAATCATTGATGAAAGACTCCCATCCTTCCTCAACGACGGCGAGGAAGTTCTCCCAAACCTGTTCAGCGTTTTTGCGGTCATTGGGGTTGGGGTTCAAGAAGGACTGAGCCGTTTGCACCCCGGCATAGGGATTCAAACCGTGGTTGCGGTAAGCCGAAGCGCTGTCGGCGCGGAAATAGAGCTCTTCTTGCTCCGCCATCGCGAATTGGGTTTTGGCCCAGACCGAATCGGAGGAGGAATCGTAAAGGGAAGGGTCGTCGAGCCGGGCATTGGACGGAAGGTGAAGGGCATTCATATAGGTCAAGATGGACGAATCCTTGAAGAAATACTTCAGGAACTCCTTCGCCCCTTCCAAGGCGTTGGAATACTTCGGGACGAAGATCCGCTGCTCGGCGGAGTTGTTGTAAACCAGGTTCCGGGCCTGTTTGATGCGGGCGAAATCCTCGTCGGAGCATTTCGAACTGGAGGTGGCGCCGCCATCGATTTCGCGGATGATATCCGAAAGCGTCGAATCGGACATGCTCTTGTCCTGAAGCTTTTCGACGATCGAGGAAATGACCGGGGTCTTCATCATGTTCACATCGGCGGTCGACTTGTTCTCGTTGAGGAGCCACGAGCCGTTGATGGTCAGCGGAGCGGCCCCTTGAAGGTAGAGGTTCTGGACGGTGGTGAAGACGGTGTTGCCGCACTGCTGATGGGTGGTGTCGGGGGTGATGATTTCCTCCATGACCTTCAACGCCTCGAAGCGCCCGTCTTTCTTGACGAACACTTCGCGGCTGGGGGAATTCCCGTTCTCGTCGGTCAGCTTCATCAAATTGTTGTAATAGTAATCGACCCCATCGTATTGGGCAGCCCAGGCGTAGGAAAGGTAGTTCCAATACCCGTTGAGCCCCCCGGGTTCGTTGTAGAACAGCCAAGGCTTGACGCCGGTCCCGGCGATTTCTACGACCAAGTCCGCGAGCTCGTCGGTGGTGGCGGGGATCTTGTCCTCGGAGATCATGCCGCGGTTATAAACGATGCCGCCGACCGTGTTGCCGTAATTGAGCATGTGGTATTTTCCGTCATTCCCGTCTTTCTGCGCGGCCAATAACCCGGGGTAGATCTTCTCCCCGATGTTTTTGGATTCGCCCGCGTGCTTGAATTCAAGGACGTCGTCGAGAATGGCGAAGTCATCGTAATACTGATAAGAAGGGAGAATGGTGAAATAAAGATCGTAAGGATTGGAGGTTCCAAGGGCCAAGGTTTTCGCGATGGTGGAGGCAATGGTTGAAGTCGTCAATTGAACTTTGTAGGTGTCTTGGGAGGCATTGAAATCCGCGGCGATCTTATCCAGCCACACTTTCCCAAGCCCAGATTCCCACGCGTAAACCTGAATGGTGTTGGGGTCCCCGTCATCGCCGCCCAGGGAGCAGGAAGAGAGCCCGGCGATCGAAACCAAGGCAAGGGAGGATAGGACAATCAGCTTTTTGCTTTTCATAGGTTTTTCTCCTTAAATTTATTGTTTTGAATCGAAATCATTCCTTAATTCCGCCGATGGAAACGTTGGACATCAGCGTCTTATTGCAAAAGGCGAAGAGAAGAAGAGGAGGCAGCATCGAGATGGCGCAGGCGGCGTAGAGCAGATCCATTCGCCCCGAATAGACGGCCAGGGTCTTGAAATTGTAGATCCCAACCGCCAAAGTAGGAAGGTTTGGCAAGTAGATGAGGGCGCTCGCGTAGGAGTTCCACTCGGTGATCCAGCACATCAGGAACAAAGAGCCGAACATCGGGATCGCCTGCGGGAGCATGACCCGATAGAAGATCTGCCAAGGGTTTGCCCCATCCACCTGGGCCGCTTCGGCATAGGTCCAAGACAGGGATTGGAAGAAAGCGTAGAAGAAGAGGAAGTAGATGTTGAAGCCGCCCAAGGAAGTCAAGATCATCCAATAGGTGTTCATCCACCCCAAGTTGTAGAGCAGCTTGTACATGCCGTTGCTGGTCCCATACAAAGGAAGGATGGTCACCCCGAGGACGATGATGTAGAGCAGCTTGTTTCCGGGGAAGCGGTACTTGGCCGCGGCGTAGGCGAACTGGCAGGTGACGAAGATGCAGAGGAATGGGCCGAGGAAGGAGAAGAACAAGCTGTTTCCGATCATCCCGAAGAAGCTCGTCCCATTGGACTCGATCGCGGAGAAGACCTCCCAATAATTCGAGATTTGGGGGACGGAGAACCCAAAGGGATTCTGGGCGAAGTCGTCGGCGTTCCTCATCCCTGAATAGAAACACCAGAAGATGAGGTAGAGATAGCTGGCGGCGACGGCGATGAAGAGGAGGAAGGCGATGCAGCGGAGGATGATTTCCGACACGCTCAGATGCCGGCTTTTCCAATAATGGGTCAACGTTCTCATTAGAATTCAACCTCCTTTACGCGGCGGGAGAGGAAATAGCGGGTCAATAGGGCGATCGCGCAGCTGACCAGGGTCAGCATCAAGCCCAAGGCGGACGCCCGATAAAGCATCAAATCGGTATCGGTGCCGGCGGACTGGACTTTCATGTAGAGCCAGTTGCTGACCGTCTGGGTCCCGTATTTGCCCCCAGTCAGGAGGAAGACGGCGCCCGTAGCCCCGAAAATGCCCGCCAAATTCGTGGTGATGAGCATCACGAACGTCGGCCAAATGATGGGGAGGATGATTTGGAAAAGCTCGCGGACCCATCCGCATCCGTCGATGCGGGCCGACTCCAAGACGGAGGTGGGGATGCGGGAAAAGGCCCCGCCCCAAAGGATGAGGTTGGAAGGGATGCCAAGCCAGAAATAATTCATCAAAACCATCAAATTGGCGAAGTTGCTGTCTTGAAGCGGCGATTTCAAGGCGTAATCCAAATGGAATAGATTGGTCAGGAAATCCGCGAACCCCCCATAGCTCATCAGCTCCGCATAGAAGAAAGAGGTCACGACGCTGGAAATGATGGACGGGAGATAGAAAAGCACGCGGAAGATCCTATAGCCAAGAAGCTGCTTGTAGATGATGTAGGAGACCAATAGTCCCACGAAGAAGAGGATGATCTGGACCCCGAAGGTCAAGAAGGTGTTCCGGAAAGCGACTTGGAGATTGTCCACGTCGCTGGTGCTCCCTTTGACGATGCGGTCAAAGACCCACTTGAAGTTATCCCATCCCCAAGCGATTTTGCCTCCAGAGGGGATTTGGAAGGCCATCAAGAAGGAATCAAAGTTCACATAAACGTAGAAAACGAGGAAGAAGACGATGGGGATGATGAGGCAGGAAGCGATGAAGAGATTCTCCTGCCAGGTGTTCCCTTTCCCCTTTGCCTTCTTGGCGTTTCTTGAAAACGGCTTAGCCTGGGTCATACGCTTGCCTTTCCGCCGAACGCCAGGTTCCCCAAGAAGATGTGGCCGACGAACTTCGATGGATCGTTCCAACCGCAGGAGCTGAAGTTCATCTCCAGCCCGTTTTCGGAGAAATCGTATTGGTTCAGGTTCTCAAGGACGTGGGAGAAGCCATCCCCCGCCGGGGTGCCTCCGCAGATCCATTGGCTCGCGACCCGAACGCGTTCGGCCCTCCCCCCGTTCTCCGCTTGATAGGCGAAGATATCATAAGCGCATTCAAGGGGCGATCCCGCATAGGATTCCCCCTCGAAATTCGGGGCGAAAGCCAATGTCAAGCTCGTATAACCCTCCTCCATTTTCGCCCGCATGATCTCGGGGCGGATAGAAACGGCGAAGGAATTGAGATTATCCTCTTTCAGATAATCTAATCGGTAGCCCTTCCCTTCCACGTATTCGATGGCGGATTCGCCGGTAGAAGGCTCGGCCAAGTAGGAAGAAGGGTCGCTTTCGGAATAGGAGGTCGAGAAATAGCAACGGAGGGGGAACTCATCCAAAACAGAGCCATCCTCCTCTTTGCTGGTGAGAGTCATGGCAAAGGAAAGCCCTTCTTTCCCCAAAGAGGAAAGCGGCGCCCCTTCCGAATCGAGGAAATCGAGGCGGAAAGCGCTCGTCCTCTCGAAATCGAAGCCTTGGGAGGATCCGCGGGCGACGGCGGAAACGCGGTTGCCCTTCCCCTGGAATTCATATCCTCGCGCGGCCCCATCTTGAGAACCGCCAAGCAACGTCATCCGAGACACGTTCTTCGAAAGGAGGTAGGACATATCGGAAGGGGAAATAGAAACGTCGATCGTCTCCTCCCCGGATTGGGAATAGATCAGATGCTCATAGGAATCGCTGTCCAAACAAGGGATGGCCTTCCCGTTTTTGCGGAAGCGAAGGAAATTCGCCTCGCGGAAACTCTTATGGCAAGCCGAGCAAACCCCATCCTCTTGGAAGGAGTGGTCTTTCTTTTGCTCTTCGCCGCCTTCGATCCGAACAAGGCCGCAGGAGGTGCAGGTCTTCTCAAGGTAAGAGGCGTGGGCGCAGGTGGCGTCTTCGATCGCGGTCACGAGGAAGGAATGGTCGAGCTTTGGCTGATAGCTGTCCGAATAGGTCTCCCCGCAGGTGGAGCAAAGATGCTCGGTTCGCCCCTCTCTGGTGCAAGTGGGGGCGATCACTTTGTCCTTCCCCGGCGTCGCGACATGCCCCAATGGAGCGGTATATTCGGTGATGAAATCCTGGCCGCAGGTGGAGCAATGCTCGCTGGTGGTCCCGTAATGGGTGCAGGTCGGCGGGGTGACCACCGCGCTGCCCTCCTGGAAGTGGTGCTCCAAGCTGGGGAGGTATTGCTTATAGGAATCCTCGCAGCGGGAGCAAACATACTCGGTATAGCCTACGGAAGAGCAGGTGGGGGCAAGCTCGGTCGCCTTTTGATAATCGTGGCCCAAGGGGCTGACGAAATCGCCTTGGGAGATCGTTCCGCAGTTTTTGCAGGCGTAGACCGAATACCCTTTGTTGAGGCAGGTCGGGGATACGGTCCTTCGGAGCTCGTTGTCGTGCTCCGCGCTCGGGGGGAT
>DCMK01000072.1:5420-8735 GCA_002321395.1 Caryophanales bacterium UBA1624 | reverse complement strand
GCGAAAGTGTGGACGTGGGAGGCTTGGCTAGAAGAAGTCTCTGTCCCGCTTGGGGAGCAGGCGAAAAGGCCCGTTGCGCCCGTTAAGCTCATCAGCAAGGCCAAGCCAATTTTCATGACTTTTCTCATCGTGTTTCCTCCTTGGCACCGCTGTGCCACTCGCCTTTGGAATAAATCGGCCGGACTCGATACTCATCGCTGTCCACGAAGTCGAGGTACTTCTCGACGCTGAAGCTTTCCCGAGCCACGTCTTCGCCGCCATTTTTGGCCTTTGCGAGGAATTCGTCGCGGAGGCGATGTTTCTGCTCTTGGCCAAGCTCGGGGAAATAGGAATCGAAGTTGAGGTAAAGCGTATTGAGGGGGGTCGCCAAGACGCCATCCATTCTTTGGAGGAGCTTGGATTTCCTTTCCTCGGGAAGAGAGGAGGCTTCGATGGCCCGTTTCCCCTCCTGCAGAAGGGCAATCCCCTCCATGACGGTTTCTTTCGGGAGGATCTGGGGATAGTTTCCATTGCCCCAAATCCGGAAGACGAAGTCGACGCCTTGATTCTCCAAACTCACATAATGGTTGTGGAAGAAATCGATAAAAGCAAGGACAGACTCCCCTCCCGGCCCATAGTAGGCCAGAAGGTATTCTTCCAAGAGCTTTCTGGGATCCAAGGAAAAGTCCCACATAAGGCGATCGTAGACATAGGCCCGGGCGTCGGTTTGCCAGTTTTTCTTCGCATCGTGGCTTCCCTGCATCAGAAGGTAGGTGATCCCGTAATCATAGAATCCGAGGGCGTTTTCCTTGATGACGTGGAAGGAATCGAAATAAGCGTAGTAATTGGCGAAGTCGATGTCGTAGGCCCAAAACCAAAAATGCTTGGCGACGATTTTCCATTCGCGCAGGGACTTCTGCAATTTCATGTCTTGCTTCGGGGAGAAATAGGAATAGAACCCATTGGCGAACAAAGCCAATTGGATGGTCAAATTCTCATCGGCGACGCAGGTGGGATCCAAGGGGAGGAGCGCTCCGCTCTCTTCTTTCACCGGAGCTTCGGAGGCGTAATCGTACCCGAAGGTGACCAAACGGATTTCCCGCCCCAACTCCTTCTTCGCCCAAGCGTTGATTTCTCGAACGATGACATTGCAGAAGCGGATTAGGATGCCGCTGCGTTTGTATTTCTTCTCGAGGGCTTTGTTGTGTTCGTCGTTGAAATATTCTTCCCCATCCTCCTGAGTCAGCGAGAAAAAGGAACATTCGGGGTGGGCCAAAATGTCTTTCTTCATTTCCTCGATAACGATTTTGGCGACGCTGACATCCATGCTTTCATCCAAAGACCCGTCTTCATCCTTGATGCCGTTGGTGATGTCCAAGGTGATGTTTGGGATGCTGCCGGATTTGATGTGGGCGAAGAATTCCGGGTGGGATTCCCCATAGATTTCATAAGGACAATAAAAATGGAAATTATGGGAGATGTTCCGCCCATAGACAGGGGGCCTACCCCCATGAGCATCGTCGATTGGCGTAAAGACATCCAGCACACGGTTCTTGGTCATCTGCTCCAAAACGGCAGGGACGTGCCCGGAATCCCAGCAATCGTCATAGCATTTCCCCACGAGATAGTTCCTCATGCAGAAAGGCGGCTCGACGATCCTTTCCTTGGGAATTACCAATTGGGAATGAATCGGGACGAATTCTTCATCTTCATGATAGAAGCGTACGCCCAAGTCATCTTGAAGGTAGGTAATGACGCTATAGAGGACGCCGCGGGGGGTTTTGCCAAGGAAAACGCTCTCCGTTCCATCGCGGAAATAGCAAAAGCCATCCGTTTTGGTGATTTGGGCAGCCCGCTTGTCATATTCGGGGCGGTCTTTGGCAAGGGCAAGGGAAATCGATAACCCCGCCTCTTCCCCTTTTTCAAGGAAAGGAAAGCAACGGGGCAAATAAGACAAAAGGAGCTCTTTCCCGTGCAAAAGGGCCGGGGCGTTGGATGAAATGCGAATGAGGGATTCTTTCATAAAGGATCGAGGTTTTATTTGGTGAAGAGGATTTCGTGAATATAAGCGGAATCGCCTTTTAGGCAATGATCGGCGCCGGATTCTTTCCCGATGGCGGCCCATAGGGTCAGGTTTTCCCAGCCATCTCCGAACGTTCCTTGAAGATCGATGGTCACCGAATAGGTCTTGATGGCCTTTCCATCCGCTTCGAAGCTCCCCTGCTCAAAGGAGGAAAGCAAGGCATCCGCGATGGCGAAAGTGAATCCGGAAGCATGGGTCCAAGTGAAGAAAGAGAAGTACACGTCCCCCATAGAAGTATTCCCATCGAAGGAATCGGATAGAACGAAAGTGACTTTGGATTGCTCCATGCTCTTCGCATAACGAAGCCCTTCGGAGGACAAGATGCCGCGAACCAAGGTGGGGTTGCTGCTTCCGGAGTCGCTTTTCAGGGTATAGCCAAGCCCTTCCTCATAGGTAGAGCTTGTTTTGGCGTAGACATCGCCATCCCCTTGCATCACCGCGTTGCCTTTTGGAGCATCGGGGGCTTTGATGTCATAGAGGAACAGATACGGGCATTTATAATCCGTAGAGCTCACGTTGTCGCCGAAGTTGACATAAATGTAGAGCTTGCCATCGACCGCGTCGTTTTCAATGTCATCCCGCTTGATGGAATAGGAAGCTTTTTGATCGAGCGAGCCATCGTCCCCAAACGTAAAGGGGCGGGCCACGCAATCAATCCCTTTGACCCCCGTCTCGGGGTTTTTGGTGTAAATGTTGATCCCCATCGAAAGGGCATTCCCGCTTTCGGGGGTAAATCCAAAGGATTTCCCGTTCCCAAAATACAAGCTGAGGACGTCCCCTTCCTTATCGAAAAGAGATACCAAGTAGGATTTGCTGATCACGAACTCGCCGGTTGTTTTTCCTTCCAAATGGCCGATTTGCCAACCGCCGACCTCGGGGTTGAATTCCACGGTCGCGGTTTCGCTGGTTTGATAGACGGCGAGCTCTTTCTCTTTCTTATGGCAATAACGGCATTCCCCGTTTTCGATGAGGTGCTCATGGGAAGAGATGACGATTTCCTGATTGTCGGAAAGATCGGTCAAGGCATAGACGCCATCGGCGTTAGGCTCAATAACCGTCTCCCCCACTCTCGCTTCATAGCAATGCTCATAGAAATAGAAGTAATCCGCATTCGTCTCTCCCGCCCGAGCAATGGTGAAATAGGCGGTTTCCCCGGCGGAATAAACCCCGTTCTGATCTTCGATCGGGGTTCCATTCTCATCGGTGAAGATGGGCGAAACCCTTTCCTCGCCGGAAAAGGAAAGGCG
This sequence comes from Caryophanales bacterium UBA1624, assembly GCA_002321395.1. Classification (GTDB taxonomy): domain Bacteria; phylum Bacillota_I; class Bacilli_A; order RFN20; family CAG-826; genus Alloenteromonas. Next base: position 5,426 of record DCMK01000072.1, on the reverse strand, counting down.
GAAACT
>DCMK01000072.1:0-5330 GCA_002321395.1 Caryophanales bacterium UBA1624 | reverse complement strand
GCTTTTCAGCGTATATTCGTTGAAAACAACGCGAACCTCAAAGCGCTCCGCCCCAAGAATCCGAAAGGACACCTGGGTGTCCTCCTCGTATTCGCCCGCAAGGGGGTTCCCTTCCAAATCGACAACCGAAACGCCTTCCTGATTCGCGGAAACGGAAAGGGAATAACGCTTCTTCGCCGCAGGGAGGGAGGAAGAGGGGAAAGAGGAGTCAATCGAAGCAGAAGAGGCGATTTCGCTGCTATCAAGGGGGGAGTTAGAGCATCCGCAAAGAAGAAGTGCGGCGGATGCCAGGAGAATCAGTCCTTTTTTCTTGCTATTCATTGGAGCTTCCTTTCTGGGCCGTCAAAAGAAGGCGACCCCAACCCTTTTTGTTATTATCTATCGAAGCGCTTTCACTTCGAAGGGACTTCGGTTTATCAAAAGTGCTCAATTTTCATTTTTTGGTGTTTTTGACTTCTTGTTAGTTTGTTTTTCGACCCTATAATAAAAACAACACATGAACCAAGAAGTCCGCGTATACTCTCCTATGCCCATCCCCTTCCACACCTTGGTGAACGACGGGTCCAACGTTTCCCCGCACCGCCATGAGTACATTGAGGTTTTCGTGATGACCCAAGGGCAAATCGACCACGTCATCAATGGGGGGAAAGAGCACCTGAGCATCGGCGACATGCGCATCCTCTACCCCGGCTCCGTCCACGAATTCATTTCCTGCGGGGAAAGCGAGCATCGCGACTACCTAATCCGCCCCGATCTTTATCAAGAAGCCGCCGAGGCGATTTCAGCGTCCTTCTTCAAAACACTCGAAAAACAGGGCTTCGCTCGGGCCCACCTCGATTTGCAGGAAATCCTTTTTCTAGAGGGAAGGCTCTCCCTCTTCTTGGCCACCACCGACATTCAAAAACGCAAGATCATGGAAAAGATCATGGTGACGTATTTGCTATCCTGCCTTTATTTCGACGCCCCGAGGAAGGTGCGGATGAGCCCGTTTGAGCAGATCACGATCGAGGCGATCGCGGAGAACTTCAACAAGCCGGACGCCTACGAACGAATCCGCAAAACGGTCGGCTACAACGACAAGTACTTCTGCCAAAAATTCAAAGCCTGCTTCGGCATGAATTTGGTCACATACATCACCAAGAAAAGGATGGACTACGCAAATTACCTTTTGAAGTCCACCCCCATGACGATTGAAGCCATCGTCAATGAAATCGGGATCGAATCCGTTTCCCACTTTCACAAACTCTACGCGAAGGAGTTCCACACCACTCCGGCCAAAAGCAGAAAAGGCGAATCCCGTTAATTGTTTTTCTTCCGGTGGATGCCCTTGTCGACCAGCCCTGGGTATTTTTCTTTATTGACGTAACGGTCGAGCAAGTAGGATTCGTAAAGGAAAAAGGCCAGCAAATAGAAAGGCGAGATAAGAAACAAAAAAGCAAGGATCGCGATGTATTTGAGGATCAAATCGGGGATGAACTCGAAGAAGAAGGGGGCCAAAAAAGCAATTAAGGGGATCAGGTTCTTCAAAAACGCTTTCAAATAAAGCCGGGCGGACAAGTTCATCGTTTCCCCCACCCGAGTCGTATAAATCGAAATAATGGGAAAAGCAAAAAACAAAGAGGGATATAAAAGCAAAGCGAAAATCCCGACGGGGATGTCGAAAAGCAGGTTGTTGGGATTCATGAGGCGAATCGCATAGGTCCCAGAGAAGCAAAGGCCAATCAGGAAGCTGATCAAAACCGCCTGCTTCCCGTTTTGCTTCACGCCCAATTTGAAATCCTCCCAAAAGAAGACGGGTTCCAAATAGCAAAGCCTTTTGACGATGCGGAAAGCGCCCCCTAAGCCAACGCCGAAAACAGCGGTCGCGATCGGATTGAGGATCAGAAACAAAAAGGAGGGCCAAGAAACGTTCTCCGCGCCTTGGCTCACCAAAGCGTACCGATAGAAATCGCAGAAGAACCGTGCGGCGAGGAAAGGCAAGGCGAATGCAAGGAGCAAAAGCGAAACCCCGAACAGCTTTCGGAACTCGTTTTTCACCACATCCCAAAACAAGGCCGGACGGGTCGAAGGCAAATCGCTTTCTTCGAAGTCCGAAGTCTTCGTTTTTTTCTTCCAAAATGCTTTTTTCATAAAAACGCTCTCACCACTTCAATATCGCCATTCCGCTCGGATCCTTGCAATCCCCCAAGATGGAGGGAAGTGGAGCGGAAGCACGCATAGAAATCTCCTTCTCCCGAGAATCCTTGGGGGGATATTTTTACCCCATAGGTCGCTCCCCCTTCGGAATAGAAAGAAGCATCCGCCCCAAAGGCATTCTTTCCTTGCTCCTCAGAAAACGGCAGCATCAAAGACGCGCAGTTGACCGTCTCTAATATGAAAGAAGGGAAAAAGAACAAATCCGCTTCAACGGCCCCATAGGTTCCAAGCACGGAGGGGAATTGTTGCTCGGAAGAAGGGAGGAAGCGATAGTTGAGCTCCTTCAAATAAGCAGGTTTGCACGCGGCGAGCTTTTGATTCCAAGAATCGTAATCAAGCCGATCCGCGACGAGGAAAATATCGATTTTCTCCTCTTCCTTCGTCTTGCCTAAATAAGTCCCCGCAACGCCAAAGGAAAAGAGCACGCAGGCGCCAATCCCCAAATAAAATCCCCAGGTTTTTTTCAAGGAAGACAAGCAAGATTTCATTTCTCCACCTCCCAACCAAGAATCCAGCCATCCCCCAGGCGAAGAGAATAAACAACCCCTTCTTGGAATGGGAGCTCCCCAAAAGGAGAGGCCCACATGGCGTAGGAGCCATTCGAGAGCCTCACTTTGACGGACTCGAAATGAGCGTCCGCGGTGAAAGGAAAAGAAGAGAGGATAGAGGCCGAGCACGAAACTTCGTTTTTCTTTTTCGCCATGAAGAATTTGCAGAGATAAGAAGCGATGAAGCCACGCCGGAGAAGGGCAAACGATGCCCAAAAAAGCAAAATCGTCAAAGGAATTCCAAGCCCATAAAATAGCGAGCCCCCCATCCATGGATAATAAAGGCAAAACAGGGCGAACGAGGCAACGCCCAGCAAAGCGGAAAGGATCCCAAGGCCAAGAAAAAAAGGGATTCGCGATTTTTTCCGCCGCAGAATCAAGGAAACATCATTCCTCATAACGGCGCTTCCTTCATCTCACGGACGATTGGGTCCATCGTATCCAAGGCCTCTTTTGGGGATCCTTCGAAAGAGAGTTTCCCATTGTCCAACACGAAAATACGATCGGCCAAGTTCACGGCTTCATAGAAATGGTGGGTCACGTAGACGACCGTTGGATGAGAGGCGGAGAAAATCTTTTTTAGAAGAGCGAGGATCTCGCTCCGCTTCCCTGGATCCAAGTTCGATAAGGGCTCATCGAAAAGAAGGATATCCGGCTCCTTGACAAGAGCCCTAGCGATGGCGACCCTTTGTTGCTGGCCGCCAGAAAGATAACGGGGTTTCCTGGACAGGCAGGGATCAAGCCCAAGGGAAGCGCTGACGGCCCCAACCCGTTCCTCGATTTCCTTTCTCGGAGCGCCCATCAGCTTAAGGGGAAAGGCGATGTTCTCAAAAACCGTAAAATGGGGATAGAGGCCGTACTCTTGGCTGACGTAAGCGATGTTCCTTTTCTCCAATGGGATTTTCGCCACATCGATGCCGTCGAAAAGCACCGTTCCTTCGTATGGGAACTTTCCAAGCAAGCAGCGGAGCAAAGTGGTTTTCCCGCATCCAGACTTTCCCAATACCGCATTCACGGACCCCTCTTCGAAAACGGCGTTCAAAGAAGAGAAGACGGGGGTTTCTTCCTTTTTCTCGAAGAAGGAAGCGCTGAGATTCTGCAAGGTAATTCGACTCATAACGATATCTTATCCCATCTAGAGGTTTTGTCGCGCAATCGAAAAGCCTTCCCGTTGTCGGAAAGGCTTTCTCGCGGATTTAATCGATCCAGCTGTATTCGAAGGTGATGGTGCCGTTGGTGGCTCCGGCATTGGTCCTCCAAACGAAGGACATGCCCTCTTTCTCTTTGAACATGAGTTTCCTAGCTTCGAAGACGTAATTTTCGCCTTGTTTGGCGAATATTGGGAAAGCAAGATTGGTATTCACTGCATTGTTCCTGATTAGAACGTCACTAGCGGGTTCAACGCTGGCAATGATGTTCATGTTGACCCCTTTGTGATCGACCGAATTGGGGAATGTGATGTTCATTTGGTTGCTCACGTTTTCCGTGAAAGCGAGCCCAGTAAGGGCGGTTCTCGTCCAAAGGGTGTCCGCGTCATTAGGAAGGGGGGTGATGGCGTAGGAAGTAACGCCCTGATCTTTAAAAGCGACATTCACATCGTAATTGACGCGAATCGCAAGAGCGCCGGGATAATCAAGGCCAAGGCTAAGCGCGCCGGCGTCATAGCGATCTTTATGCAGGCCAAAGGGTAAGGACCCCTCCTGGCCCGATGGAGAGATGAAGCCGTCCGAAGAAACCGATTCTCCGCCCTCTTTGTTTTTAAAATAATATCCATAAGCCGCATTGTTGTAGCTTAAACAAACGCGGGTGTTTTCTTTAGATCCTGAACCACTGACATAGCCGGAAGCAAGCGGCTTGACGGAAAAGGCGCGAACCTCGCTCAGCTTGTCTTGGCCCATGAGGGAGGAGGGGATTTCGCCCAGTTGCTTATATTCCCCGGCGCCCGCATTATCCATGACGAGCTCGCCGTTTTCATAGGCGATGTAGCGGTTGCTTTCAGCGCAAGTATCCCAACCCGTCATGGATCCACCGCCCCAGCTTTCCGTAACGGCGGATTTGAAAAGGCTGAAATCGGACAACTCCAAACCGCCCGCAGAAGAGCTGCCGTCTGCCTGGAGGGCCTCAACTTTCATCCCCATTCCATTTTCTTTGAAGGTTTTCAGCCAGTAGCGGTTGTCGTTATCGTTGGCGTATCTCTTGTAATAAAGCTGCCAGTTGTCCGCCGTGGAGAGAACCTGGGGGGCGTCCTCGCCAGTCCCTTTGCTGTGGAACTTCATGTGGGTATAGCCCGCTTCATAGATTTCGGTCAAAACGCTGGCCTTAATGCGAATGGCGGAGCTATTGGAAATCACTTTCCCGTTTTCGATGGTGACGTGGGTGTCGTAAGCGTAAGGGGTCGAGAAAACCTCAGGGAACGTATAAGGGGGGATGTAGCGTTCATCGGTCTCCTCTACCGCGAAGCCCTCGCTATGAGTGTGATCGGTGATAATCCCCGTGCTTGGAGCGGAGAACTCGACTTTATGGTTGAAGTCATCGCAGCAAATCCAGTATTCCTTAACGCCGGGAGTTTTCGAGGTCGGATTGACG
>DCMK01000026.1:34207-38897 GCA_002321395.1 Caryophanales bacterium UBA1624 | reverse complement strand
GCAGAGGATGGAGAACTCCCTGCGCAAGAAGAGAGGGCCAAAGAAAGAAGCAGGGCCCCATAACGCACAAAAGAGGCGGGGCCGGTGCCCAACCTCCTTGGCGAAATGATTTTGCTTCTTTCTTTTTTTCTCATCGTTTATCAGCAGGTAACCCCGACATAGTAGTTGCCGGGAAGGAAGGGGGCGTCCCCGTCCTTTTGGTAATGTTTGGTGTACTGGTCCCCATAGGAGAATTGAACTTCTCCGGTATCGCTGTAGCTAACGACGCTGGTGAAGTCGTTGACGGCCGCGTTGGCCCAAGTGTTGTGATAAATCCCGGTGGAAACGTTGTCCAGCTTCAGCCCAGCCCGGATGGATGCCGGAACGATCCGATGGCTCCCATCGGGGTTGCCGAGGACCATGTTGAAGGTCAAGGAGAGGGAGTCGATCGTCTTCCAGGACGATCCCCCGTCTTCGCTGGAGACGTCTTGCCCGTGGATGGAGACCATCGCATCCCCTAACAAGGCTCTTTCATTGAGCAGGGATCCGACGTCGACGCCCATCGACCAAGTCTTTTCGCTCTCAGAGAACGCATATTCCTTGATGAAGTCTTCCGGATGGGGGAAGGAGGCGACGAAGGGCGTTGCGAAGCCGCTTGAGGAAGAGCCGGCGCTTTCTGCGCTCTGCTGCAAGGCTTCGGTGGAAGCGTTGCTTTTGCGGAGGTAGCTTTCATTGACGCCGAGAACGTATTCGAGCAGCCATCCGATGCCGTTATAGGAATAAACCGCGTTGCCGTCTTGGGATTGCTCCAAGAAATCCTTCCCTGTGAGCCGAACCGTGTCGCGGACTTGGGTAACGCGACCGTAGCTGGAATCGCGGGTGATGTAGAGGTCCCCGTAGTTTTCGTCGCCTTTTTGATAAGAATAATAGAGGTCAACGGCCCTGCGACCCTCATATTCGTGGCCGCGGAAGTAAATCGAATCGTCCGGCGCATTCACGCCTTTGATCAGGGGCATATAAGGGATCGACAAGTGAGCTTTCACGAAATCCTTTTCGTTGGCCAGATGGAGCGAAACGCCGAGCAAATCGATGGAGGTGTCGCCGATGTTGAGGTCGAGGTTCATCGAGATGTCGTAGACGGAGGTGTCGCCGGAAAGCACCTTGCCGAGTTTCGTCGATCCGGCCCCGTATTCGAACAGGGTTTTTAAGGTGTTGAAGTCGGTGTAAGTAGATAGATCCTCACCGCTTAGCGGATTGAGTAAGGCGCTTGAAACGTTGTCGACTGCGTCCAACCCCAATTTGATTTGGATGTTTTTAAGGGAGAACTGCAGGGATTTGAATCCGCCGTTGCTGCCTTCTTGATTGGGCTGATAAGCGATTTCGACGATGGGGTTCTCCTTCAAGCCGAATAGGTCCCCGTTCAGTTTGAAGGTGTTGGCGTCTCCTCCTAAGGAAGCCTTCTCCGTCAAGATTTTCTTTTCGGCGAAACCGAAGAACTTCTGGTTGATTAAATCATTGGCTAAATCGTTGCCGGCGAGGTTCCCAAATGCGGAGGCGATCTTCTGGAATGGGGTCTTCCCGTCGTCTTCCTGCTCGGGGATGACGGATTTCACCGTGCTCACGATGTCTTGCATCGAAGAAATCGCCATCGTGCCGGTAAGCGGCTTGTCCGAGCGGGGGTTGCTCCGAGCTTTGCCCGTCTCGTCTAAACCGGATTTCGCATCGATCGCGACATCGTTTTTGGAATCGTAGCGGAAGGATGCGTTCGTGAAGTCTTTCCCGTCCCCATCGAGGCTGAAGGAGAAGTGATGGTCCTGGGAATATTCTTTCGAAACCTGATTGGCCGTTAGCTTGATCCCCATTTGCTTGTCTGGGTAAGAGAAGCCAATGTTGCTGTTGAAGCGGACGCCGATAGAGTTTCCGAGGCTGTCTTTTTCCTCGCCAAGGATCGAACCGGACAAGGATAAAGCGGCCTGTTGGGAAGAGGTAAGAGTGGTGATTTGGTCTTTGATTCCGGGCAGGTGGTTCAATTCGTCGTAATCTTCCGCATTGATGGAAGGAGCCTGATAGGCGTCGAGGAGAAGGGAGCCGTCCAACTGGAAGGCGCTCAACTTAACGCCGGAGAAAGTGATGCCGGTCAGATAAGTATCGGTTTGGGCGTTTTCTGCGGAATCGGAATAAGTGCCATCGATGGCTAAGGAAACCTCGCCCTCCAAATTCAGCGGCGAAAGATCGAAGGTGATTTCGAAGCGGTTATCTTTTCCTTCGATGGATTTGATGAAGTCGAAGGCGCCTTCGTAATGCCCTTCGGCCATTCCTTTGATGACGGGGAATTCATCGAGAACGGTCGAGATCAAATCGCCGATCTCACTTGTTTCTTCGATGCTTTCTTCCGTGGAGGAATCTTCGCTCAAGGAGGAGGCGACGTTGCTCCAAAGGGCGTCGAGGTTGGTTTTGCTGACGCGAGCCATGAGCAAATCGTCGATGTTCATGTAGGCGTTTTCGCCATCGTAGGAGGCCGAAAGCTTCGCATAGGAAGAATCGGCGGTGAAATCGACGTTGGCCGAGAAGGCTTTCAGCCCACCTGTGAAGTCGGCGCCCGCGGAGAGGGCGAGGCTTGCCTGCTCCAACGTTTCCGTGGTGGCATTTCCGCCTTCGGATTTGTAGTGGGTCAAAACAAGGCCTTTTCCACTATTGATGTTCAAAGAGTTGGTGGTGCGGATCCCAAATTGCGGGTTCGCTGCGTACCGGGCGACTTTCCGGAACAAAGAGGCGGAATCGACGAGGCTGTGGTATTCCCCAAGCTCTCCTGGGATGAAATCCATCCAATTGACCGAATCGCTGCCGGTGATCACTTTCGCGGACGCTTGGATGGTTCCGATTTCCTCGCCCCCGTTTTGCAGAGAGAAGGCGTTTTGCTTTTCGTTGCTTCCTTCAAAAGTCTTCGCGGGGAAGTCGATTCCGGAAAGCGCGTAGTTGGCGTCGTGGGAAAGGCCGATCGGGAAAATCTGATCTTCCAAGGGAAGGTTCCAAGTGAAATAGGAATGGGCCTCGTCTTCCTCCATGTTGTTGAGGGAGTCGAGGATATCGGACAAAGCATTGCTTCCGCTTTCGCCGGTGGAAGAGGAATCCCCGGAAGAGGAACCGCCCAAATCGATGGAGGGAAGCTCAACCTGAATGCCGCCGGCGGAAAGGATTTCCAAGACGTCGGAAAGGATCCAATCGACATCCCCGTATTCGTACTGGATGAGCCCGCCGGTGGTGGGGTCTCGGTCTTCGGTTACCTTAGGGGCAATCGAGGCTTTGTACTTGAAGTCGTAGGAGGAGTTGTCCAAATCGACGATGGAGAAGTAGATGTCGTCACTCGCTTTCAGCAAGTCGAGTTGACGGTTGTGCCCGTTGTAATCGACTTTGCCTTTCAGTCCTAGGCTGATCCCGTGGGCGGAAACCTCATCCATCGCAAAGGTTATTTCGGTTCCGGCCCCGTTGATGCGGTTTCCCTTCGAGGAATCGGCTTTGTCCTTGCCGGGAAAGTAAGCGTCAAGCTTCGTGAAGGACAGGTTCAGACCAGACGTTGCGCTATTGGTCAAATTGGTGATGAATTTTTGCTTCCCCGTCATGACGACGTCATCGTTGTCGTCAATGGTCTCGTCGATTTCATCGTCAACGCCATCCCCCTGAGTGCCTTTGGGGACAAGAAGGAAAGTGGTGGCGGTGGTGATTCCGAACAAAGCTAGGAATACGCCCGAATTCAAAAAGAAGTGCTTTTTGTCGATGCCGCTCTTTTTCTTGTTTTTGTCTTTTTTCATATCGAACTCCTTTTCAGAGAATCAAATCACTTGGAGTATTCGCCGGAAGTGACATCGGTCAAAGAGGGGATGGGATAACTTCCGGTGGTGTAGAACTTGGTCGTAAGCGAGCCTTCGATGTCGACCGGGAGAGGAACGCTGGCCTTCGTCGCGTTGTATTTTTCGTAGGATGTGTAATCGATCGGCATGAGGTCCTCGCTCAAATGGAAGGTCAAGTGGCAATAAGCGAAAGTGGGGTATCCGGTGAGCCCAGAAATGTTTTGCATTTGCTTGACGTAATTGACGACGCTGGTTTTCCGATTGAGCTCTAAGTCGACGGTATATCCCCCGTTCTCTTTGACGATTTTGGAAATGCCGCGTCCGGATTTCACCGACTCTTCTTTCGTGATCGCCGTTTTGCGGGATATGACATAGATCATCGGATCGGAGACTTTGCGGCCCATCATTTCGGCGTATTGCTCGTTCGTATAGACTTTTTTCGGATGAGCGGAGTAGTCTGAGCTTTCGCCCCAGTAGCAAGAGGTGCTGTCCCCCTCTTGGTACATCCTGTCGAAGAGATTAACCAACCCGATGGAATTCGATTCCTCGAAATATTTGCCGTCGTTTTTGATTTGGATTGACTGAATCTGCTGCGTCACGCCCATTGAAACGGCGCTTCCGAGCCCAACCGCTTTCGTGGAAGGGAGGGCGGAATAATTGGCGATTGCAAGGTTCACCATCTCCGAAGGCCTTAAAGCTTTTTCAAGGGGAGTGCCAGAAGATTTCGCCTGGTTGTATTTGCTCCGCGTGGCGTCGATATCGTCGGTCAAGGCGTCGACGTTCACGTTCGAATAATCAACCGTTTGCTTACCGCCAAAGAGCTTGGCGCCGACGATGCCGGCCACTACGCCAAGGCAAATCGC
>DCMK01000026.1:16716-34168 GCA_002321395.1 Caryophanales bacterium UBA1624 | reverse complement strand
AAGGCAAATCGCCACCCCGCCCGTGATGGAGGAAATCAAAATCGCTTTCCGCTTCGAGGGATTGCTGTTTTGGGATTTGGCAAGTGTTTCGTTCATGGCATCTCCTTTTCGAGGACATTGTAAATGTCACCGTCTAACTTCCTTCTCTCTTTCGGGTATCGAACTCATAGAAAAGGGATTCTCTATTTTGGAGAATTCAAAAAAGTAAGGCAGTATCGGATGAAAACATCATTATGAGGAAACCGAATAGAGCGGATAATAAGGCAAAATAACACATCTCGTTATGAATGCGAGGAAAAATATCGATACACGGGTGCTTTGGTTTTTTGATGGGCTCGCCATAAGAAATCAGCGAATCATTCTTCAACACGCTTCATGGGAAAACGGTTAAAATACCAAGGAACACTAAGGAGAAAATATGTCTGAAGTCCGCGTTATTAAAGTAAAACAATCCGTCTTGGCCAACAACGATTCGCGTGCTGAGCTTTTGCGGAAAAACCTTAAAGAACACAAAGTTTTTCTCATCAACGTCATGTCTTCTCCCGGATCGGGAAAAACGACCTTGCTCGTTTCTTTGATCAACAAATTGAAGGCAAAGGGATTTCGGATTGGCGTCATGGAAGCCGATATGGATGCCGTCGTCGACGCAGAAACCGTTGGCAAATTAACGGGCGTAAAAACCATACAACTCCACACCTCTGGGGAATGCCATTTGGACGCAAAGATGGTTTCCGAGGGGGTTGAAGCCATCGGCGAAGACGGCTTGGACATTATTTTCTTGGAGAACATCGGCAACTTGGTTTGCCCCGCCGAGTTCGATACGGGCGCTGCGCTGAAAATGGTTTTGCTCTCAGTTCCTGAGGGTGATGATAAGCCGCTTAAATACCCTCTTATGTTCCGCGTTGGCGATTTCTTCGTCTTCACGAAAATGGATACTCTCCCCGTCTTTGACTTCAACTTAGAAGCGGCGGAAGACCATATCAATAAGCTGAATTCCCAGGCAAGATTCTTCCCTGTTTCCGCCAAAAAAGACGAAGGCGTTGACGTCTTAGCAGACTCCATCGCAGAGAAGGTGAAAGGGTTCGCTGCTTGATTCGACGTTTCCTCAAAATCCGAAATGAGCACTTGGCAAAAAAGTTCGATGCCGAACGAATAAAATCGATTGTTAGCGGTTTCAGGCGCAATTTTTGATATTTTTTGATATAATTTCAGCATTCAAGGGCGAAAAATGTTTGATTTTGCCTTATACATTAATGAAAGGGAGGATCCGGATGGCGTTTCAAGTCAATGAATACGTTTTTCACAAACACTGCGGTATATGTTTGGTTCAGGCGATAGCCCCACTGACCGGAGATACCTCCGGCACTTTGTACTACGTTCTTTCCCCTCTTTTCGGGGACGATAAAGGAAATATTGTTCGCGTTCCTGTGGATTATTCTGGGTCGTTATCATCCCCGATTTCCAAAGAAGAGGCGACTTCCCTGGTCGATCACTGGCCCTCCCCAAAGAAAGATATCTACATTACCGATTCGAAGAAGCGGAAGATGTCCTACGAATCGGCTTTGGGGGCCGGAGTTCTTTCTGATTTGATCCCCCTTCTTCAGGGAGCGATGCAAAGAAAGGAAAAAGACGGTCATTTGAACTCTATGGACGCCCAATTCGTCAACCGGGCAGCCCCGCTGGTTTATGGATCGCTTTCGATGGCTCTGAACATCAATTACGAGGACGTTGGGAAATACATTTGCGACCACGTCGCTTAATATCCGGGCAACGAAAAAAGCCACCCGCGGGTGGCTTTTCTTCTTGAATGCTTTAGGCTTTCCAGTTGGAATAAGCCCCGTAGAGGCTGAGCAACGCTCCAACGAAAGCGAAGATGACCGTGCAGATGCATCCAGTTCCAAGGCTCAAGGTATCTTGCCCGGAGTAGGGGTTGACCGCGACGTAGAGCGTATTCGCATTGAGGAAGAGAATTCCAGCGGCGACCAGCAGGACCAAGGTCACGCCGTAGATGAGCGAGCTGATCTTCCCGTGAAGGATTCCGCCAAACAAACCGGTGACGAAGGCGACGACTTCGAAGGAGAATGCAGCGATCAGCCAAGGGACCGCGTTTAGGTTCTTGGTGCTGTCGCCCATCATGGCGGTGAAGACGCTGGAACCATCGAAGTTGAGACCCTGCGAATCGTTGAAGGCATAGGAGAAGAGGACGAAGATGGAGACCGCAGCCATCAAGGCGACCCCCAATCCGAGAAACACGTTTACTTTTCGATTCATAATCAAAACCTACCGGTGGTTAATATATACCACTTGGAAGACAGGAACAAGGCAGTTTCCTCTTCCTTGGAAGAGAGTGAAAGGGGATAATTGAATCGATGAACAAGAAAACCCTCCTTTTATTGGTCTCTTCTTCCTTCGCGCTTTCCCTTTTGCCTTCTTGCAGTCAGGAAAGTCAGATGTACAAAATCGATTTTTACACCGATTATGAGGGTATCCATTCCGGCGAAGCCGGCGGAGATTACGCCCCAAGCGAACTCAAAAAGGAAAACGCAATATACGTCGGTTCCGGATACGTCAGCAAGAAAAGTTCCTCCCGCGTCGCTAGGCTCAGTCACGTTGAAGTGGGGGAGGACGGCAAGGCCGTCGATTATCATTCCACCCGGCAGAGAAAGGAAGAGGGTCGTGTTTACACGTTTGATGGTTGGCAGGGTTTTTATCCGGAAGGCTCGGATCCCTTATCGGGGAGCAAAGTCGATTTGAACGACATCCGGGCGGATTGCTCCGTCTTTGCGCATTTTTCCGTCTCCCTCGAGACCTATTTCGTTTCGGTCGGGAACGTCGACTCCGCCCCCGTTTTTGAAAGCGTTCTTTCCTATGGAACCCGCTTGGGAGATGCTCTCGCCTCCAAATTCGGGGATGAGGCGACCGCTCGCTCCGCTTTAAGCGGATTAGCCTATCCCTTCTCCTTGCCTTACTATGAAATCCGACCCTTCAGCGGGGATTATCTGGATGCTTCCGGAAACGCCTATGACCTGGATTCGCTTTTCGATTGGACCGTCAAAAGGAAAGAATCCTTCAAACCAAACTTCAATGAGGCCGTTTACCGAACCTATACGGTATCCCTCTTTCGGGATTCTTCCCTCCAGGACCCCCTTGAAATTGATGGGAAATCAACTTTCGAGCTTCCCTATGGGGACGCGTTTGCTTCTTCCGCTCCCGCCTATGAAGACGGTGGGTTTGTTTATTCTTTCGCCGGGTGGGAGGGCGTCTATTCAGGGGATGCCCCTTCCTCAATCTCCGGCAAAAAAGTCGACTCGTCTCACATCCTTTTCGACTGCTCTCTTTATCCAACCTATAAGCGAAACCATAAGACGGTGAACGTCACCTTCTTGAATGCCGATGGCAGCGAGATCAAAACCTCTAAGGCGGATTGCGGGAGCGAGTTCGGCGATTTGGACCTCCCAAGCGAGGTGGGCGGCGTCTCCTCCGGCTTGATCTTCTCCTCTTTTTGGAGCACAACCGGGACGGATGGAACCCCCGATTCTTGGATGAGCGAGGGCGACTTGCTCGAAAAAGACCTCACCCTCCATCCGGTTTTGACCCAAAAAGAGTTCCGCGACGTCTTGGGGGCGAAGGGCGATTCGCTTTCTTACGAATACGATACCTCCAAGAAAGGGTACGTTCTGACTTCCTTTTCCCCGTCTTCCTCCCGAACGGACAAAGTCCTTGTGGAAGAGGATTTGGCTCTGAGCTCCCTTCCTTCATCGTTCTCCCTTGTCGGAATCAAAAAGTTTGGCGATTCTTCCGACGATTCCTATCGAACCGCGATTGAATCCGCTTCCTTCCCGACTAGCGTCGCCTTCATCGGCTCGAACGCCTTTGCATACAACACACGCCTTTCCTCGCTCAGCCTCCCTGGTTTGCAAGAGGCTGATTCCTTTGCCTTCGCCTCCCTCTTCTCTTTGCCGGAAATCACTCTTCCTTCTTCCCTTCAGCGCATCGGATCGCGGGCTTTTTACGGGGATTCCTCTTTGAATACCATTCATCTATCCATGACGGAAAAAGAGGCAGAAACCAAGGGCTTCGCCTCCGACTGGAACAGCAACGGAACCGGTTTGATCTCCGTTTCCTATCTTTCGGAATAATCCATTATTGCGGTTTTTCTTGCGCTTCGGCCCTTTTTCTTGTCAAGAAAAGCCAAGAGGCGGGGGCCAAAGCAAGCAAGCAGGAAGCCGCTGTCACGAGGAACATCCAGTGGTCTGGGATTTTCGTCGGTTCGCCGTATGCGTCCAACCCTGGCTGCTGGAAGACGAGGAGGGAAACGTTGCTGCCGATGATCATGGGAAGCAGCACGGCGAAAACCATGCGAACGCCTTGCAAAGATCCGGCTTTCTCCTCCGGGGTTTGATCGCGCAACTCCGCGCCCAGAACCGATGTCCCCAACAAATAGCCGACCATCAGGATGACGCCACCCAAAACCAAAGCCCAACTTGAATCCAAAAAGAAGAGGATGAGGGCTCCGGCGGCCATGACTAGGATCGCGGGAAGGAGGATATTCAAATGCCCGATCCTGTCCATGAAGGCCCCAATCAGGATCGTGATGAGGATGGAAACGCCGACGATGATGCCCATCGCCAAATAAAAGTTCAAGTCGGAAAAGCTTTGGAAATAAACCATGTAATAAGGCATGAACGAATCGACGGCGATGTTGAAGAAGAGGAACGCGAGCAAAGCGATGTAAAAACGCCTGTTCTCCTTAACTGAGCTCGGCAGGAATCCATAGGCAAGGTTTTTGAGGAAACCAGTTGGGGCGTTTGCTTGTTTTTTGTCATTTGGAAGCAAAAAGAAAGAAAGGATCCCCACCGAAGTGGTGACGATTCCGCAAATCAAGAAAAAATAAAGCCAACTCAGGGCGATTCGCGCGGCGTATTCCGCCATGGTCTCGCCCTCTCCTTGGCTGCCCGGAACCCCCAAAACCAAACCGATGCCCATCATCAGCACCATCGCGATCAAAGGAAGGATCGAAAGGACGGTCTCAACGAAAGGGCGATTCTTCTCGTCCGCTTGCTCGGTGACCATCGCGTTGAAGCAGGCGTCGTTTCCGGTCGACCCGAAGAAAGTCATCACGCAATCGACGGCAACATTGGCGATGCCGACCCAAAGGATCGCCTGCGATCCGCTTCCGACCATCGCCTCCATGTTCTTTAAGGAGCCAAGGCCAAAGGCGAAGACGAAGATGCCCCAAATCGTGTATCCCAAGGCGATGAAAAGCTTCCTTTTCCCAAGCTTGTCCGAAAGGGCGCCCATGAGGAAAGTCGTCAGCGTGGCCACGATGGCGCTTGCGATGGTCATCCAGTTGATGAAGTCCGCTTTCCCCGATTGCGAGAAGACCCAAAGGTTGATGTAGTTGTTTTCAATCGCCCAGGCCAGCTGGCCGATCAAACCGACCAAAATGAACGAAAACCACTTTTTGGCTCCCAACTTACCCGCTTTTTCCATTTGCTGCCTCACTGTTACCCACGATTATAAGAAGCGACGTGGATTTATGGAAACCTTTTTGCTATCCTAAGTTGGTATGAACCCCATTGATTTCGGCCAAATTTCGGTCGCTGCTTACGTTTTTTTCTTTCTTTCCATCCTTGCCACGGCATGTGAGCTCGCCTTCGCTTTCTTGGAAAATGAACTTGGCAGGAAAACGGCGAAGTGCTTTTGCGTCGGCTGCCTTGGCCTGATGGCCGTCGCTTGGGTGCCTCGGGCTTGGCCTATTTACGTTGGGGCGTTTTTGGGCACGATCGGGGATGCGTTCTTGCTGAAAAAGCATAAGGTTTGGCCGATGGTCCTCGGCACCTTCTCCTTTTTCGTGGGGCACGTTTTCTACATCGCCCTCTACGCGATGGCGGTCCATTTCCCTTGGTGGATCTATGTCGCGTTCGCCGTGTTCTACGTTTTGTTCTGCCTCATCGCCTATGGGCCGATGCACAAAATCATAAAGCAGCCCCAAATGGCCTTCGGGGGGACGATCTACTTTGGAATTTTGGTCTTGGACTTCCTTTTCGCCGCCGCCGCCTGCTTCTTCGGGGCTTTTGACTATCTTTTCCTCGCCGCGCTGGGAGGCGTGTGCTTCATTGCCTCGGACTGCTTCTTGGTCTACACGTCCTACGTGAAAGACATGAAGCGCCGCGACTTCTATATCATGGCCACCTACGTGATGGCACAGGCCCTTATCATCGTTGGGGCGTGCCTTACTTTTGTGAAAGGAATTTGACCAATTTAGCGCTGGCTTTCCCGCGGTGCGAATAACGGTTTTTTTCTTCTTCGCTGGCTTCCCCGAAATTCAAATCCGCCTCGTCGCAATGGAAAATCGGGTCGTATCCAAAACCGTTGTTCCCTTTCGGCTCGGACAGGATCTGCCCATGACAAACCCCTTCGAAATAAAGGGGCTCGCTTTCTTTGTCCGCCAAATAGCAGATGCAGCAAACGAATTGGGCGGAACGGTCCGTCGCTCCTTCCAGCCGCTCGAAAAGGACGTTCCAGGCATCCGCGTAGCTCGGGTAAGAAGAGGCGAAGCGGGAGGAGTGGATGCCGGGGAAACGCCCCAAGGCATTGATCTCCAAACCGGAATCGTCCGATAGCACCGGTCCAGCGATCTTTTGGGCCAGGGCTTTGGCTTTGATGTAGCTGTTCTCGCGATAGGTGAGCCCATTTTCCTCTGGGTCGCTTGTCACGCCCAAATCCTTAGGGGTGAGGACCTCATAGCCGAGAGGGCCGAGGATCTCCTCATATTCCTTTTTCTTGTTTTTGTTATTGCTGGCAAGAACAATTCTCTTTCCCATGGCTTCACCCTCTTTTAACAAACAAAACCCGCGGGGATCCCACGGGTGATTGACGAATTGGAGCAGGTGACGGGAATCGGACCCGCATAACCAGCTTGGAAGGCTGGTGTTCTACCACTGAACTACACCTGCAAATTGCTGGCGGACCATACGAGATTCGAACTCGTGATCTTCTCCGTGACAGGGAGACATGTTAGGCCGCTACACCAATGGTCCGTAGCGACGTGTAATATACCACAAAAAGAAAGCCTGTCCAACCTTTTATGGACAGGCCTCCCTTACAAACCGAGGAATTTCTTGAAGGCCGGTTCGGGGATGTAGCCGACGCTTCGGTTCACTTCCTTTCCGTCCTCGAGCACGACGACGTTGGGGATCGAATAGACCGCGAATTGCTCCGCGGCTGAGGGGACTTCGTCGGTGTCGACGGAGAGGAACTTCAAATCGGGGTTCTCTTGGGCGATTTTTTCAACGATGGGCTTGAGCATTTGGCAAGGGCCACACCAGGTCGCATTGAAATCGACGACGGCCTTCCCCGAGGCGATTTCCTTGTCGAATTGCTCCTTGGAATGGATTTCAATCAGCATAGCAATCTCCTTTCAATAACCAAATATTAATAAGAACGTCACGAAAATGACAGCAAGATGCACCGGATAAAACGCATAGCTGAAAACGCGGATGGCTTTTCCGTCCGGCCCTCGTTTGCCGTTGTAGAGGAAAAGGAGCAGCGCGGAGAGCAAACACCATGTTTGCCCAACCGTGCCCGGGGCGCTCCCTTGCATGGTCACGACGTCGAATTGGAAGGACGGAAGATAGGAAAGCGCCCACCCGATGAGGGTCGTTAAGAACAAAGACGTCGCGGAGACGGAATTCAACAAGCCCTGATACGCTTTGGTTTCTTGGAAGGATTCCAACGACTGTCCGCTTCCGGAGAGGTATTTGGAGGAAACCCGATCCACGAGAGGCTTGGAGTAGTAAAAACCCAAGATGAGCGCAAACCCGAAAAGGGAATATCCGGGCAGAAGGAACAGCGGGAAAGAGTCTGGGAGAGCGATGAGGGAATTGATGCGGAGGACCTGAAGGACGTATGAGCCTAGAATCGCGATCAAAGGGAGCCCGGATAGGCTTTTCTTCCAATTGGGAAGGGATAGGCAGTAAAGGAAAAGACCGCCCAAGACCAAATCGGTGAAGGCGTTGTTCGAATGTCCGATCTCCTCGCTGGAGAAGCCATAGAAGAGAATCAGCTGCGCCGCCGCCACCAAAGCCCACATCAAGCCCAAACGCAGAAGGTATTTCCCGGGACGATGGGATTTCCTCATGCCCTCCGCCAGCATGAAGGCGAACAAAGGGAAAGCCAGACGGCCGATCGCGCGCAGGACCAATCCCGCCGCGTCGCCGCTTCCGCGATAGCTCAGCAGAAACAGGCCGATATGGTCAAGCGCCATAAAGGCGAAGGCGAAGAGCTTAAGGGCGAATTCGTTGAGGATTTGCGCTTTTTCCCGAAGGTTCATTTTGCAATTCCTTGGCTAATGAGGATTTCAACGATGGAGAGCATATTGTTTAGAGAATGGGCCGTAAACGATGCCCCAAAGCCGAACCGGTCGTACAAAAAGCATAAAACCGCCGCCGATCCTAGGTAGTTTGGCAGGGCGATGATTTCTCCAAGCAGCGCTTCGCCGTTCCCTAGGGCGGTGAAGTCGAAGTGGATGAACCCAAAAAAGAGGATTCCGACCAAATAGCCGGCCCACTTGGCGAAGCGGTTCATGAATCCGAACAAGCCCACGCGGTAGCAAAGCTCCTCGACGAACGGCCCGATGAGCCCAATGATGAAAACGCAGGCAACGGGGTTCTCGAGCACCATGCTGATTACGTTGGTTTGGTTTCCGTTGGTCGCCGGGAGAGGGGCGCCCGATGCGGCGAAAATGCCTTGAATTATCAAATTGTAGACGACGTTCGCGCCCATCATGGCGACAAAGCCAACGACGCCCGCAACGTAAGGTTTCCATGACGAGAGGGACTTCCCGATCCACCTCCAATCGCCGAAGAGGAAGAAGCCTTGCAAAACGAAGACAAGCGGATAAGCGACGGCGTATATCACGAAAAGCCCTTTTCCCGATTCCAGAAAGGCGGCGCTGTTGCCGGCCCCGACCGCAGCAATGCAAATCAGCTCCGTCAAAAGGACGGTGAGCTGAAGCCCGAAATAGCCGACGCCGAAGAAAACGGCTTCCTTCCACGCGGGGACCGGGAGGAAATTCGCGAACCTCCGAGCTTCCTTGTCAGGGTTTTCTTGCCCGCAATACGGACATTTCGCCAACGTCGGTTCGTATGTGTGCCCGCAGGACGTGCAGCGATTGCGCCGAAAATAAAATGCCTTCATAAATGCCGGCGGAATTCTAACACGGCGGCGATTTAAATCTAGTGAGACAAGGCTTTACTGAAATTCCACTTCACTGAAATTCCACTTCACTGAAATTCCACTAGTGCGCGCGCTTGTGCGTGGGCGAGTTTCGCCCGATAATGAGACCATGAGCAATTACACGTTAATCTTTGACGATGCTACGGTTAGCCCGATCGTTCAATATTTGGATACGGCGCTATTGGTTTTGCTTGTCCTCGTTTGCGCCGTTTTGGCCATTGCCTTCATCCGCGGCATCTTCCGGGGCTGGAAGTATGGGACCTACCGTTTGATTTCCTTTTCCCTGATGATCGCCGTCATTTTGGCCACATTGACCCCGAATGCTGCCTTCGTCGGCGGGATTGATATGTCGCGCTTCAACTTGCCCGCCATCCAATTCAACCTGAACTTCGATGGGGCCGACCACGCGATTTCCGCCCCGTGGACCACCGTTCAGGGCACGTTGGAGGAAATCATCCTCCAAATCGCGGATGCGATGGGGGCCAAGGGCAGTTCCTCCGCTCTCCTTGCCTATTCCTCCGTGCTGGCCACTTCCTTCATCAAGCTGCTCCTCATCTTCGTGTGGGGCTTGATTATCTCGACCCTCGGCGCGCTTTTGGTGATGCTGCTTTGGCACATCGCCTTCAAACGGATCATCCCAAAGCACAGGAGGAAGATCAAAAAGCTCCGCATCGTCTCCGCTTTGGAGGAGGCTTTGGTCGCAGCCGCCTGCTTGGGGATGCTCCTTTCCCCTTGGACTGGCATCGCCAACGCCCTGAGCTCCAACTTCAAGGTCGATGAAGGCAAAGAAAAGGAGAACGAGACGGTTTCGATGATGACCGAAATGCTCGGGGTCTATCGGGAAAGCGCCTTCGCGAAGACGTTCTTCGCTTGGAATTCCATGGATGGGAGCTCGACCTTCGATCAAGAAATCCTCTCCTTTTTGACCGAATCCAACGTCGGCGATCTCAAAACCGACATCTATTCGGAGATTTCATCCCTCGCCTCCCTTTCCAGCGACATCGTTAATTCCGGCTTGCTGTCGGCTTTCTCCAGCGAAGGCATCCGCTGGTACTTGCTCCTATCCTCCACCAGCATCCCTGGGCTCATCAACTCCCTCTCCGAGAGCGACCTCTTCCGATCCGTCCTCCCCTTCGCCGTGGCGGTTGCCACCAATCTCTCCTCCGTCAAGGAGGCCCTGGGTGAGGAAACCGTCCAATACCTTTCCTCCGATTCCGTGAATTGGACCGACGAAATCAAAAACCTCAGCAAGATTTACCAGCACATCCTCGATTCCGGGATCATCGATTGCGTCGTCGATGAAACCTCCTCGACCCCGAAATTCGATTTGACTCAGCTTAAGTACGTCCTCACCGGCAAAGACCCTTCTGGGCACGATACCGATTCCCGAGGGGCCATCGCGGAGCTTGCTTCCTCCATCGACGATTCCTCCCTGTACAACCATTTGCTCGCCGGGCTGCTCTGCGAATTGTCCAAAAAGGAAACTCCTTCCGAGGATGCGTTCTTGATTTCCGATTTCCTCCCGAAGAACGGCGCCGGAGAGATCTCCTATTCCGACCTCGCCTCCCTTTCCTACGGGAAGGAATTCCTGCTCCTATTCGATTGCCTCACGCAAATCAGCGACATCTCCCCCGAATTGATCGATGGGGCTTTCGCCCTTTTGGACGGGGAGGAAAGGACCCAAGATGAGCTGGTCCAAGAATACCGCCGCCTCGGTGCCCTCGCCGCGGCCAAAGCGGAGGAGTTCACCCCTCTGTTCGTGGGCAAAAGAGACGCCAACGGAATGCCTTTGGACGATTCCCCCTCTTGCCTGCTGGATTCCTCCTTCCTGCAAAATGCCTTGCCGAAAACCCTTCCCCTTTTCGAGAAGATCGCCGGCGACTCTTTGAACCTCGAGCTCGACCTCAGCCAGTCGAAAGGGGAAATCCAAACCGTTAAGGATTTCAAGAAGGAATTCGGCGCCATCCTCGACGTCGCCTCTACCTTCGCCCAAACCGAAGAAGGCCTCGATTTCATCGAAAATGGAACCGGGATTTCCTTCGATGAGAAAGGCAACCTCGTCCAAATCGACCCGAGTTTGGTGAAAGTGGTGCAGTCCTCGTTGGAGAAAATCGATTCCTCCCTCCTTTTGTCGGAAGCCCTTCCCCAAGTCGCCGAGTATTACCTGGACCAATTCGCCGGCAACCTAGAGGAATATGGGATCCAAACCTTGGATTTCCGCTGCGAAAACTTCGGCCATGAGCTTTCCAAGCTTTTGGATTTGGTCGGGACGTCCGGGAATCTTCTGCTTTCTCTTTCGTCCTTGGGGAGCTCCTCCCCAGCGACCAGCGCCGAGCTCCTGCTTCAAGAGAAGGAGACCATCCTCCGCATCCTGGATACCTTCGCCTCTTCGAAGATCCTCAACCCCGAAATCGACGGCAAAAAGAACCAGAACCTCGTTTCCCTTTTGAACTCCGTTTTCGCTAGCGCAGGGCTGGAAGGCTTCGAAATCTCCGGCGAAGACTTCGACTCCATCAAATTCGAGAACGACCGCTTGGCGGATGGAAGCTATCCGGTTTCGGAAGGGCAGATCGTCGCCAACGGGGAGAATGGCCGAATCGTGGACGTGCTCTTCGACATCGTCGGTTCCGTCTCCATCTCCTCGTTGCTCAGCCTGTCCGGGGCCAGCGCCTCCGAAGCGATCCGAACCCTCTCCCAGATCGACGTCACCGCCCTTTTCCGCGACATCGGGGAGTCCAAGGTGCTTTCCCCAATCGCTGGGAGGGCTTTGGACGTCTACTTCGCCCCGGTCCTCGGATACGACTCCTCTCTCGACGTCCCAACCGACAAGCTCTCGGAGGAAATCGGCTTCGCCAACGTCTCCGATTGGGAAAAGGAAGGCGCGATCACCCAGAAGCTCCTCGATTTGGCCGCCCGGGGGATCGATTTGTCCTCCTTTGACTTGAACTCCGTGTCCCCTTCGACCCTGACCCGCCTTTTCTCCGCGTTGGCGGAAAGCCAGATTTTCACCAAAACCGATGAAGAAGGGAATTCTGCCTACGTTTTCCCCAAGTACTTCTCCTCCAAGCTCCTTTCGATGGCCGATTCCTCCACCTTGCCCTATTTCCTCGATCAAGGGAAAACCGTCTCCCCCTCCGCTTCGCTGGAAGCAAAGCGCGAGGCCGCCTCGGCGTTTGTGGATTCCTGCCTCTCTCTCAGCGAGCCCACGGACTGGGCTGGGGAAGGCGGGGAGATCGAAACCTTCGGGAAAATCCTCTCCGACCTTCAGGCCTTGGGAGGGGCCGCGGGCTTCTCTTCCTTCCGCCGGAGCAAGCTCCCCGTCATGGAAAAAGCCCTGCAGGACCTTTCTTCTTCCGCCTGCTTGGGGCAGGTGATGATCGCCAATGCTTTGGAAAAATCTTTCGCCTCTTTGCCGGATAACGACGCGGTCGATTTCTCTTTGATCAATTCTTCCTTGTTCTTCGAGCCGGTCTATTCCCAAGAAGAAGCCCGAAAAGAAGAAACCCAGGCTTTCTGCGAACTTTTGGACGTGCTTTTCGATCCCTCCTACGGCGTTTTGGACGAAAACGCATCCTTCGTGGAATCCCGTTTGGATTTGTCCGAGCTCTCCGTTCCTTATTTGCTCCGTCCCCTTTTGGAGGGCGCGAGCTCGTCCAAGCTTCTTTCCACCCCGAAGCAAGGGGAACGGAAAACCTTCCTCGCTTCCGTTTTGGAAGGGGTTTTGGTGAAATCCGGCCTCTATGGGTCCGGAGAAGGATTCGATGCATCGACCGTCTTTGCCCCGGAGCATTCCTCTTTCACCATCGAGCAGGTCGTCGCCTCCTGCGATGACATCGACGGGGAAATCTCCCTTCTTTGCGAAGTGTTCCAAACCGTGCAGGACAGTTCCCTCCTAAGCGGCGGGTCCTTGGGCCTTGCCTCCGTCGGGGAGGAGTCCTCCTCGCTGGTTTCCGGCCTCTTCTCCGCGATGAACTCCAGCAAGCTCCTTTACCGCAGCCTGCCCATTCAGCTGGAAAAAGCCCTCTCTTCCCTCGATGGTTCTTCCTCCTTGAAGGAGGACCTAGGGCTCGCCGATCCCTTCTTCACCCAGAAAAGCGACCGCTCCGACTACCTGCCTTATCCGGAAAGCGAAGCCGAATGCCTCGCTTCCATCTTAGGCAAATCCTCCGCCCTCGCGAGCCTGGATTTCTCGTCCATCTCTTCCTTGGAGGCCCTCGACCCCATTTCGGTCCTTTCCCCTCTTTACGCTTCGGGCATCTTCAACAGCACCCCCGCGGGAAGCGGGGACAAAGAGGGGTTCACCAGCGCCCAAGCCGTTTTGATCGACGTTCTGGGGAACGAAGGCCTGTCCTCGCTGCTTTATTCCCCCTCCTCGCCCAAAGACAAAGCCCTTGGGATCGCTTCCGGGCAGCAGAAAGCCGCTTATTTGGTCTCCCATTATCTAGGCAAAGGCGAAGCGGGGGACTACACCCGTTACCCCCTTTCCCTCCAAACCCAGGCGGGCAACTCCTTCCATGAAATCCTCGGCAAGGGCGAAAGTGGCCTTTCTACCGCGCTTGATGGGCTGGCCTATTCGGGCTTGCTCAAAGAGGTGGAAGATGGGTCGGTGGACCTCTCCTCCCTCTCTTCGGAGGCGATCGCAAAGCTATTGAAGGTGCTCTCCCACTGCGCTTTGCTCCGGGATTCCTCGATCAATTCCCTCTCCTCTGCCTTGTCATCCTCCTATTCGGTTGAGGGGATCGACTTCTCCTTGGCCAATGCCTATTACCCCTATTTCTACCAAAGCAACGGGTCCAAACGCTCCGAACCCGATTTCGACGCGGGGTATGACGATGGGGAAATCGATTTGCTCGCCGTCCTCCTTTCCTCCCTCGACCAAGCCAAAAAGAGCCTTGAAACCGATCGACTCTCCTCCATGGATCCCTATCTGATCCGCTCCTTGCTCTTCGAGATGAGCGATTCGCTCCTGTTCCACCAAACCGGCCCAAACCTCCATTCCCCTTCCTATGGCCTTGGCTATAGCACCGGATCCTACCTTCCCAGCGAAGAAGGCGCCAGCCCCGCAAGCGACCTCACCGTCTTCGAGCAAGTCATGTTCCTGCTCTGCAACAAATCCGGCTTGAGCGAGAACGCCTTCTCTCCCTACCGCGACTTCCCTTTGCTTTACCGCTATGGCAACGACCTTTCCCTGGCGAGCCGGGTCAAAGTGCACGACCGCATCAAAGCCTTCTCTTCCTCTTGGAAGGAAGAAATCTCCTGCCTGACCACCGACGATCTGGCCACCTCAGGTTTGCTTTGCTTGGCCAAAAAGGCTGGTTTCACGACCGAGGACGGCACCCAAATCGCCGCCACCCCGTCTTTGATGAAGAAGCTCAGCCCCAAAAAGCTCAGCGCCTTCCTTTCCGTCCTCTCGCAAAGCGAAATCTGCGAAGACGCCCTTCCGCGCACTCTCTCCCGCTTCCTTACATCCGGGAATGAAGACAGCAAAGGCCTTGGGATGGATTCCTTCTCGGCCCGTTTGGAGGGGCTTGGGCTGTCCTCCGTCTTCCTTTCCGATTCCTCCTTCCTGCAGGAGCTCGTCCCCTATGATACAGTGAGCTTCTTCTCTTCCTCCTACTCCGGGGGCGAAACCTATTCGATCCTTGGCGACCTCGATGGGGATGGGGTTTACGAAGCCGATCTTTCCTCCTACGCCTCCAGCGAATACTCCTCCTCGACTTGGAGCTTCCGCGTCTCTTCCTTGGGCTGTCCCTTCGAAATCGAGCTTTCCGCCCCGGGCCAAGTCTCCTATCTCTTCGATACGGCCCGTTACTACCTCCCCCAAAAGGAGTTCGCCCCTGAGGGGGCCAGCATGAAAGCCATCCGCCTCTTCCTCAGCTCGCTTTACTCCTCGGAAGGGGAGGGCGGCTACTATTCCTTCGCGGACAATCCCTCCTTGGAAGAAGCCCTCAATCGCGGCGTCTCCCTTTATGGGATCACTTCCTTGATCTACGATTCGGGCTTCTATTCCTCCGCTTCCTATTCCTCCTCCTTCAAGCCGGTCGATGAAGGCGGGGCTTTCACCGCCCGTTCCTACGCCGCCTACAAGATGATGAGCCTCAGCTGCGAAATCGCCGGAAGCTCGGTCTCCGTCCATCTTCTGGATGCAGTCGACGCCCCCGCATTGCAGGAGCGTTACGGCGATAACGCCCCCCTTCACGCCCACCTCTCTTCGATCGAATCCCTCCTTGCGGGGGGCGTCGATTCCTTCGCGGAGGCCGCCTTCTTGCAAAAAGCCATGCCCGGAGGGGCCATCAGCCAAGCGATCGGAGAGGCCGCGAAGCAGATCGCCTCATCGCCTTCCTCGGAGGCCGCCCCGCTTTATCGCTACCTCAGTTCCTTGCTCTGCTCCTTCTCCGATTCGGAGGGGAAAGGGTATGGGGATTATTATGCGGATTTCCTTTCTTCCAGCACCCTTTCCTATTCCTTCCTCATCGATTCCGGGGAAGGGGACGTCCAGACCATCGCCAAGGAGGGCGCCTCTAGCGTCTACGCTTCTTCCCTCTTGGCTGGGGCCTTGAAGAGCCGGGCGGAGGAAAGGCTTGCCTATGTGAACCTCTCGAAGCACGCGGCGGGCGCGCTCTCCCTCTCCTCGCCGACCAAGGACGAAAGCGAGTTCCCCCGTTCATCCTTCTTGCCCGCGGAGGCCAAAGGCATCCTCGATTCCTTCGACCCCTATGGCTACGCTTCTTCTTCCTATTCTTACCCGAACCTTCTCCAAAGGGCCGAGCTGGAGATCTCCTCCCGCAAAGCCGAGGCGCTGCTTTCCAAAGGAATTTCCTTCTCCTCCAGCTCGGTTTCTTTGCCCTCTTCTTTGGACGAAGCCCTGCTCAGCAAGCAGGAAAAGCAATCCCTCCTCGCATTAGGAGAGGCCTTCGATTCCTTGTCCGGGACCGAGGAGGCCCTCATCAAGCTCGCTTATCTAAGCGACTTCTACGACTTCTTCGTCTGCAAGGGGAGCGTCAGCTCTGCCCTCGGGAGGGAAGGATATTTCCACGAGGGGACTTCTTCCCTTCCAGCCAGCGATTTCCCCTCCCCCTATCAAAGCGGGATCTTGGAAGGAACGGAAACGCCCTTCGCCTTCCTCACCGCCTTCTCCACCGTTCTGGAGGCCCTATGAGCCGCGTCGTGTTAAGCAAAGGGGAGGGGAAGGAGAGCCTGCTTTGCTCCCGCTTCGAAGCGGAGGCCCTTCCTTTTTCCGACCCCTCTTCCTTCCCTGAGCTCCTCTTCGAATTCAAGCGGCGCCACCCGAAGGCGGACCATTACCCTTATGCCTATCGGGTGGGGGAAAGCGAGAAAAGCAGCGATGACGGGGAACCTTCCGGCAGCGCGGGGAAACCGCTTCTCACCCTCCTTCAGGAAGAGGGCGCCCAACGCTGCCTGATCCTGGTCGCCCGTTACTTCGGGGGCACCAAACTCGGGGTCGGCAGGCTCCGAAGATGCTTCCTCTCCGCGGGGAAGGAGGCCTATGGGAACTGCCGCCTCGGCCAGGAGAAGGAATTCCTCGTTCTGAAGCTCAGCCTGAGCTATTCCCGTTTCGAGGAGCTCAAAAGGCTTTGCCGAAAGAAGGGCTTCCTTCTTCAGGAGGAGGAATTCTCTTTTTCGGTGAAAGCGAAGCTCGCCATCGATGCTACAATCCCTTTTCGGGAGGAGGACCTCTTTCTGAAAGAAGAGGAGATTCTCTCTCGGTCCCAGCAGATCCAAGTGGTGGAGGTAAGAAATGATCCTGTCCAATGAATACGCGGAAAGAAGGGCGCGCTTCTTCGAGAAAATCGAAACGGAGTCCCTTGTTTTGCTTTTCTCTGGCATCGCCAAGAAGAAAAGCTACGACGAAGACTATCCCTTCGAAGTGAACCGCAACTTTTATTACCTGACTGGCATCGATCAGGAAGATTCGGTCCTGATGCTCGTCAAAAGCGGGGGAGAGAGGCGGGAGTACCTCTTCATCTCGCCTTATGACGAAACCAAGGAGAAATGGTATGGCCGGCGCTTAACGCCCCAAGAGGCCTATTTGGCTTCGGGGGTCCGGAACGTGCTGCTGAACGCTTCTTTGCCCGCGCGCCTATCCGCGTTGCTGAAAGCGGAAGAGGGCATCTACGGGTCGGTGAAGCATGTCTATTTGGACATGGAGAAGGAGCAGAAGATCGCCGAAAGCACCGACATCGACGACGAA
>DCMK01000026.1:4171-16691 GCA_002321395.1 Caryophanales bacterium UBA1624 | reverse complement strand
CCTTGGAAAAGGCGTATGGGGTGTCTTCTTTCCTCGATGCTTATCCCATTTTGGTGAAGCAAAGGCTGCGCAAATCGGAGGCGGAGATCGCCCTCCTGCGCTCCGCCATCGCCACCACGCGCCTAGGGATCCTCTCCGTGATGGCCGAGGCCCGGGCCGGGATCGGCGAGTATGAGCTGGCCTCCACCTTCCTCAAGACCTGCAACGACGATGACGGCAATCAGGGGCTCGCGTTCAACACCATCATGGCCAGCGGCGCGAACGCCGCCATCCTCCATTACCCCAACCCGACTGCGAAAGTCGAAAAGGGATCCCTCATTTTGATGGATCTTGGGGCCAGGAACCATTATTACTGCGCCGACGTCTCGCGCACCATCCCCTCCTCGGGCCATTTCACCCCGGAGCAGAAAATGGTCTACGAAATCGTTTTGGGCTGCAACAAAGCCGTCGCCGGCTACGCCCGCCCCGGCATCACCCTTCGCGAGCTCAATTCCTTCGCCACCGAGTATTTGGCCTCGGAGTGCTTGGCCAAAGGCCTCATCCAGAAGAAGGAGGACATCCTCCGCTATTACTTCCACAGCGTGTCCCACCAAATCGGTTTGGATTGCCATGATCCGGGCGGAAACAAAGACCTTCCTTTGGAAGCGGGCAACGTCATTTCCGACGAGCCGGGCCTCTATATTAAGGAAAAGGGGATCGGAGTCCGCATCGAAGACGATCTTCTGATCACCGAGGAAGGCGCCGAGGTTCTGACCAAAGACATCATCAAAGAGGTCTCCGACATCGAGCAATTCTATAAAATTCGGTAAATCGGCGTTGAAATTGCAAAACTTCCTTGAAAATGACGGCGGGAAGCGCTTTCATTATGCAAAAGGAACGCTATGAAAAAATACATTTTAGCTATCGACCAAGGCACGACTTCCACCCGTGCCATACTTATCAACGACAAAGGCGAGGAAGTCTTCAAGGCCCAAAGGCCTTTGGAATGCCTCTATCCGAAGCCCGGCTGGGTGGAGCAGGACCCCAATAAAATCTGGATTTCCGTCATCGACGTCATCAACGAATTGATGGTCGTTTCCTCCTCTTCCATGGACGAGGTCGCCTCCATCGGCATCACCAATCAGCGCGAGACCACGGTCATCTGGGACAAAAAGACCGGGAACGCGGTCGCCAACGCGATCGTTTGGCAATCCAAGCAAACCCAGTCCCTCTGCGAGGAGAGGATGGGCAAGACCGAATTCATCCATAGCCGCACCGGCCTGCGCATGAACCCTTATTTCAGCGCCTCCAAAATCCGCTACATCCTCGATTCCATCCCCGATGGGCAGAAAAGGGCGGAGGAGGGGAGCCTCCTTTTCGGGACCATCGACTCCTGGATCATCTACAAAATGACGAAAGGAGCCACCCATGCGACCGACGTCTCCAACGCCTCCCGCACGATGCTCTTCAACATCTTCACGATGTCCTGGGACAAAGAGCTCCTCGGCATTTGGAACATCCCCGAGCGCATGCTCCCGGAAGTCAAGGACAACTCCGAGGATTTCGGCGAAGCCAGCTTCTTCCCGGGCGAAGTCCACATCACCGGGGTCGCCGGCGACCAGCAAGCGGCCTTGTTCGGCCAGTGCTGCTACCGGGAAGGCGAGAGCAAGAACACCTATGGGACCGGCTGCTTCATGCTCATGAACACCGGCTCGAAGCCGATTCTGTCCCATTCCGGGCTCCTCACCACGGTCGCCTGGAGGGAAAACGGCGTGACCACCTACGCTTTGGAAGGATCCATCTACATCGGCGGGGCCATCGTCCAGTGGCTGCGCGACCAAACGCGTTGGTTCGAGGATAGCTGCGATTCGGAGATGTACGCGGCCAAACGCCCGGATACCGCCGGGGTCTATTTCGTCCCCGCCTTCGTGGGGCTTGGGACCCCGTGGTGGGACGACGACGCCCGCGGCGCCATCTTCGGTTTGACCCGCGGGGCCGACCGGCACAACATCACCCGCGCGGGGCTTTATTCCATCGCCTATCAATCCAAAGACGTCATCGACGTCATGAAGAAGGAAGCCGGGCTTGAACTGAAGGTCCTCCGCGTCGACGGGGGCGCCAGCGCCAACTCGATGCTGATGCAGTTCCAGGCCGATATCCTCCAGGCGGAGGTCCATGTCCCCTGCTGCGTGGAGACCACGGCCCTGGGGGCTGGCTATTTGGCCGGCCTTGGGGTGGGCTTCTGGAAAGACAAGAAGGACATCGAGAGCAACCGCGCCCTCTCCCGCAAATACGTCCCTTCCATGGCGAAGGAGGAGGCGGGCAGGCTTTATCGGGGTTGGCTTCAGGCCGTGAAGGCGGCCCAAGCCTTCAAACCGGAAGAATAGGGTTTCCCTTTGCTGAAATCCGAAAGAAGGCGTCCAATCGGATGCCTTCTTTTTTCCGCTTTCCTTGGCGCATGCGGAATCTTTGCCAAGGAAGGGGCCAAATTCATGGCTGAGCCCCCTTTTTCCTTTCCCTGTAGTAAGATGGGCGTATGGAAAAAGAGGAAGAGAAGATCCGCTATGGCATGATGCTCGACGCCCTTGGGGTTCCGGGGTACTTGGACCGCGGCTTCCTTTTCCAATGCGCCGAATACTGCAAAGAGGGCGTCGCTTCCTTGAGAGATGTTTCCCCGGCCATCGCGAAGATGGGCGTCAATCCCGCCCAACTCGCCCTATACCTCGCCAATGAGCACGCCTTTTACCTTTCCACCCACCCCAAGGAATCCCAGGCCGACCTGATTGCGAAAGAAGACTACTTGGCCATGGTTTCCTCGATTTCGATGGACAAGTACTTCACCAATGAGCACCTGGCCTATCGGATGGGATCGTTCACCAACCGCTATTCGCCCATCTCCTCCACTTTGGACCTCTACCTCAACTTCATTTTGGGCATGCTTTCCCATTATAAGCAGGGCAACCCCCAAGAGACCCTGGTCGTGGACATCATGAACAAAGGCTTCCAAATGGCCAAATGCGTTTCGACGCTCCTGGAATCCGGATTCGAGACCGAGGCCTTCTCCACCTGGCGGACCCTTCATGAGAACGAATGCATCCTCCAGGTCATCGTCAAATACGGCTCGCCCGTGATCGAGCGATACAACCGCCACCTCGCTTATGCGGTCGCCTTCCGCGGCGGCATTCCCTCCAAAGAGGAGACCGACAAGATCTTCTTGGAGATCAAAGAAGGGATGCGGGAGGTCAACCTCAAAAGCAAAGACATGAAGCGCTACATCGAGTACGGATGGCTTTTGGGCGTGAAGGACGTCATGAAAGTGGAGGGGTTCAAGTTCAATTTCCGCGACGGGGTGGAAAGGGTCGCCGGGCTCAGCATGTACTCGAAGGTCTACGAGATGTCCAGCGAAATCGCCCACAGCTCCCCTTTGCTGATCTATTCGCGGAAGAATTACTTCTATTTCGTGACCCTCCTCAACCTGTATGAATCCTTCTTCCGCCTCGAGAAGATCTTCTCGAGCCTTTACATGTCAAGCGTCTCCGAGGAGCAACGCTTGGCTTACGTCAGGATGAGAAAGCTTTATTTCGATCAGCTCATGCTTTGCTACCAAAACCAAAAGCAGGCCTTCCTCCGCTTCGGCGGGAAAGAAGCCAAATAAAAAACCGGGTCGCCCCGGTTTTTTCATACGTCAGCGTAGCAAGATCCGCCGATGAACTCCCGCATCAGGGAATTGCTCGGGACCCATTTGTCATCGAGGTCGAGGAAGAACTTCAGCATCCTCATCAAGCGAAGCGCGGTGGTGTAGTAGGGGGAATCCTTAGAGATTTTCTCCAACAGGGGCATCGCGTATTTTTTCATGACGGGAAGCTCATAGGAAAGCATGGAGTTGTAGACGTAGTCGCTGCCCTCCTGCGTGTCGTAGATCCAGCGGAACTCCCCTTTGCGCACGTTTGGCCACATCGACAGGGTCTCCTCCGCGGAGGAGGAACGGAACTGATAGTCGCGGACGATGCGTCGGATCAAGCGCAGATCGGTCAAGGAGACCGGATTGTGGTCGTCGAGGTTGATCTGCGCCTGAGGGGCGATGAAGATTTTGAATTTGTTCGAGTTAGGGATGTCAGGCGCCATCCGATCGTTGAGCGCGTGGATCCCTTCGATGATGATCGGCTCGTTCTTGCCCACCTTCAAAGTCCGCCCCGGGACGCGTTTCCCGAGTTTGAAGTCGAATTTCGGTAGGGTTACGGTCTCCCCGCTGATCAAATCGACCATGTTCTGGTTGAACAGAGGCAAATCCAAGGCTTCGATGGACTCGAAATCCGGCTCGCCTTCCTCGTTCTTCGGCATCATCTCGTCGCGGAGATAATAGTCGTCGATCGAAATGCGGATCGGCTTGATGCCGCGGGAAAGCAGCTCGATGCGCAGGCGGTTGGCGAAGGTGGTTTTCCCGGAGGAGGAAGGGCCGGCGATGCAGATCAGGGAAATCTCGTCGATGGAATCCTCGATCATTTGCCCCAACTCGCAGAGCATGCGGTTGTGTCGGGCTTCGCAGAGGTTGATGAAATCGATCGGCCCGTTTTCTTTGATCTGCTCATTGATGTGGGCGACGGTGTCGCTTCCGACGGTTTTGGCCCAGTCATGGGATTCCTTCAAGACGCGATTGAAGGTCGGCGCGTCTTTGAAGGGAGGGATCTCCCCTCCGCATTCCGAACGGGGATATTGGAGCAAGAAGCCCGGGGCGTAGAGGCGGAGCTTGAAGCTTTTGAGATACCCCGTCGAAGGAAGCATCCGCGAGTACATATAATCTAGGTAATCGCCGCAGGAGTAGAGATGGACGGTTTTCTCAGGGCGGTATTGGAGGATGTCGAGCTTGTCGAGGAACCCCCTTTCCTTGTAAATCTTGGCCGCTTCCTCGTTGCTGACGATGATGCGCTTCAAAGGCAAATCCTGTTCGATGATCGAATCGATTTCGTGGCGGACTTTCAACAGCATCGCCGTGGTGGCGGTGGACCCGGGGTTGAGGAGGTGGATCGAAATGCAGCGGGAGACGTTGTAGGCGAAGCGGATCCGAAGGTCCGGATAGGTATGGGCGAAAGCCATCGCGACCACATAGCGCAGGGTGGCTTCATAGATTTTGGCCGCGGCCGGATCGGTCAGCGTCAAGAATTTGACCTCCGCATCGTAATACGGCTCATAGGTCAGCTCGCGGACGCATCCGTCCACCTCCGCGGCGATGTATTTTCTATCGGGGTCTTCCCCGCCTAAAAGGCACAGGAGTGGGACTTTTTTCTCAAAGGTTTTCTCTTGCCCGTTTTGGAATTTTAAAGTAAATGGCATAAACGTTCCTTTCTAAAGCATGATATCCTACAGTGTAAGGGCTTTCATCGCAAGGGGTGCTTCGCAGACCGGGCTTTTGCACCCCCCATTTGAAAATCATAGTTTCGTCTTTGGGGAAAGGAAGCAGAATCCCCTTCCACGAAAAAAGCGGAGGCGCGTTTGTCCGTCTTCGCTTTCCATCGAATCAGAGGTCGTAGCTTGCGAAGGAGAAAGCGGGGACCGTCAGGGTTTTGCTGGCCCTTCCCACGCGGTAGGTGAGCGTCCTGGCGGAAGAAGAAGGGTTCCAAACCATGGCTTTGCGCTGGTTGCCTTTGCGATAGACGGTGGCGCTTGCGGAAACGTCCTGGTCGAAATAGGCTTCGACGTCTTTGTTGCCATAGGTGTTGAGCCCGTTGACCATCCAATAGGACCCGATGAGCTCGTTTTTGTAGTCATCGCCCTGGATCTTGGAAGCGTCGAATTCCCGCAGGGCTTTGCTTGGATCAACCAACGCTTCGACCGCCCACATGTTGGAGCGCCAGATCCGCGGGGATCCCCCGCATTTGGTTTCCATTTCGGAATAGATTTTTTGGAACACGGCCTTTTCGCCATCCCCGATTACGTAGTTGCTCAGGTATTCCCCCGTCGGCAGCCAGTGGATGCCGTAGATGAATTCGGGGTTGGAGCCGAACCAAGTGGCGCAGCTGTTCTTCCCGCCCCAAAGGATGCCGATGACGTGGGTGTGATCCTTCAACGAGTCGATCCAATTGTCTTCATCGTAGTTGAACCAATATTGCTTGATCGCGGTCATTTCGGTGGCGAATCCATACATCGCCGCGTTGGCCAGGGAAACATCGCCCAAAGCTTTCGCCAGCAAATACCCGCCCGTCCAACTGTTGAGCGCCTCGCCGCAGCTTTCCTGATCGTTGCCATCGCCGAAGTCGCCGATGCCGTCGGCCCAGCTGTGCCCGGCGTAGGTGTCGAAACCCCGCAAAACGGGCATCTTCTCGTTTTCGCCATCGTTCATGTAATCCTGCAAAACCAATTTGGCCATGTCCCCATATTGGGTGAGGAAGGAGCTATCATACATGGCTAGCACCGCCGAGGCGAAGGCGAGGTACCCTGAGGTGAAGTGGTGGTCGGAGACGCGGGAATTGTTGCTGAAGTTGTTGGTCGAGTAAAGCATCGTCCCGAACTTCTCGTCGAAGAAGAAATAGCGGACGTCCCCTTCCCCGGAGTAGGTGTACCAATCGACCATCAATGTTCTGAGGCGTTCCTTCAAAGAGTCGCGGAGCTTCGCTTCTCCGATCTGATCCGCGGCGATGAGGGCTTGGGAAAGCGGGAAGAACGCTTTGGCGTTCCAATAGGGTCCGGGGGCGTTAGCGTAGTCTTTGGAAGAATCCTCCCAGTCTAAGGAAATCGAATCCGATAGGGTCGTGTCTTCGAGCAAAGTTTCAATCCAGCCCTTCAAAGAATCCCGGTCGATCCCTTCCGGCAGGGCGAAGCTTGGCAAGACGCCATAGAACTCATTGCGGGTTTGGAAGGAATCCCCGATCAACATTTTGCTGGTCCCGCGGAAAGTCCTCTTGGAAAGATCGGAAGTCGCGCTTGAGGATTTCTTCCATTGATGCGGGAAAAGGGCGAAGAGGCCGTCTTCCTTGCCCGCGCGGAACTTTTGCCTGGAGGCGTTGAATTCGGTGGTGACCGTTTTGCCGGAAATCCGATAGGAAGAAGAGAGGGATATCGGCATCGAATAGCCGTGCTCATGGTAAAAGGAGGCTTCTTCTTTGCCGTTGATGGCGGCGACGGAGAGCATGTTGCCTTGACTCATCGCGAATTCGATCCTGCTGAGGAAGCTCGCGTTGGGGTGGCTCCCTTGGCTCAGGGTGATCTTCGTTCCTTCGGGCGCGTTGATGAGGTACCAAAGGTCTTCGTACACCGGCGCCCCGAGGGCGGTGGAAGGATAGGAAGTGAGGTAGCCGGCGTGGGCTTCGGGGAAGCGGATCAGGATCCCATCCCCGGTGAAGGTCGTTTCGGAGATCTTGTTTCCTTCGAGGGAATAGAATTCATAGGGTTTGGCGACCCCGGCTTGGCGCAGGTCAAGGCGCACGTCTCCGGTCCGGGATTCGATGAAGGCATAGGGGGATGATTCGCTTCCTTTGAATACCAATTCGTCCATTCCGTCTTCTTTTTGCCGCAAAGAGACCTCAACGGAAGATTCGCTGTAATCGCTGACGAATTCGCGCAAAGAAACGCTTGGGCCACCCGGCGCGAAGCAAAGGTCTTCGAAGGTCGGACGGAAGTTCTCCATCGTGGTCTGATTCTTGCCGGCGGTGTCGGGGACGCTGAAATACTGGGTGAATCCGGTTCCTCGGCAGGAAAGGGAAATGCCAGAGGCGAATTTCGCGTCGAGCGTGTTCATGCAAAGGGCGGTGGACCCGCCGTTTGCCCCATACATGAGACCGGTGAAGAACTGGTTGGAAGGGATCGCCCCGCGATTATAGAGCCGCGCGTCCAGATTCACGGGGTCTGGAGCTCTTTTGAAAAGGTTCCCGTTGTCCCCGGGGACGTCTGCGACGCTTCCCGTGCGGTAGCTTCCTTCTCCCACTTGGACCGAACGGTCCTCCCCGTCGCGGTTCACGCGCTTGGGATAGGAGAAGGCGGTATCATCGATCACGATCGTTCGGACGATGGAGCCAAAGGCTTCCCCGTCTTTGACGGAGTAGGTCAAGGAGTACTGTCCTTTTTTGCCATAATCAACGAAGCCGGAAACTTGGATTTTCGCGCTGAGGTCGATTCCGTTTGAGCTCGTGGCTTTCACGCCGTCCAAAGCGTGGAAGTAGTGGCCCACCGGCCAATGGGTGGTCTCGACCCCTTCGAAGGCGACATTCCCGGACGGCTCGGGCTCAGGAATATCCGGTTCGGAGGAAGAAACCCCCGAAGAGGACTCGGGGGAGGAGGCCACTGAAGAAGGAAAGGAGGTTTGGCTGGAGCTAGGTTGGCTGTCCATAGAGGCGGAAGCCCCTTGTTCCGAAGAGGGTCCCTGCTCGCTGGAGGCATAGGAAGTGCCCTCGCTTCCTTCAACGCTGGAGGGCGGTTCTTCGCGGTAACCTCCGCAGGCCGCCAAAAGAAGGCACGAAGTCGCTAACGTTAGGATGGTTTTTGTCTTTTTCATGTTTGATATATTTCAGGAAACCGCTTTCCTGTTTCACTGTAAGTATAAAGAAAACAACCCGTTTTTGAAAGGGCTTTCAAACAAAAAGAGCATGGCTTTTCCGCAACCTTCGAAAAGCATGGCCCACTTGGCTGCGACGCCCATCGAAAGGAGAGGCGATGCAACGCGCAAGCAGCGCATAAATCCTAACTTATGTATCGATACCGAAATATCGATAGGATGAATTGACGAACGTTGGAAGCGCTTTTAAGATATCCCTGATTATCTCAATAGAGATACCTTATGAAATTCATCGAAGCCTACAAATCCCTCAGCGACGAAAACCGGAACATGGTTCTCCTCGCCATCATCGGCGTCTTCGGGACTTTGGTTTGCTTGCCCCTTTGCCTGCTCCCCGAGGTCGGCTTCGGAGGGGCGATTGGCTTCTTTGCCGGCTCCTGTTTGGAGATTTTCTCTTATTTTTCCATCGTCTTCGGATCCCGGCAGGTCCTTTTGAATCAGCAGGGTAAGGGGCCCAAGCTCGGACTGGCCGCCTTCTTCTATCTGATCCGCATCGCCTGCATCGGCGGGCTTTTGGTCCTCGCCGCTTTCTGCACCTTCTCTTGGAACGCCCCGTTTTTGAATTTTTGGACTTGCTTCGTCTCCCTTCTCCCGGTTTACCCTCTTCTGATCGTCACCGGGTTGTTCGGCAAGAAGAAAGCGGTGGAGGATAAGAAATGACCCCCCTCTCCTTGGCGGAAGCCCAAATGACTCCTTTGGAGCAGATGATCGAGAGTTTCAAGAACATGGAGTTTCGCCTGACGGCCCCGGTCATTTCCTCTTTGGTCGTCATGGCCGTCGTCGCCATCCTCTGCACGATCGTCGGCATCGAGGCGAAAGTCCAAGACCCTCTGAAAAAGCCCCGTGGCCTTTTGCTTTTGGCCGAAAGCTTCGTCGATTGGCTGGAGGATTGGACCCGTTCCATGATGGGGTGCGAGCCGGGCAATTGGCCCGCTTACTTCATGTGCCTATTCGTCTACCTTTTTCTGTCTTTCATTTGGTCGGTCACCGGCTTCCCTTCCGTCATCGATTACCTCGTTTGCCCCTTGGTGCTCTCCATTGTCATGTTCGTTTTGATCCAAGCCACCGCCCTCCGTTACCAGCACTGGTCCTATTTCCATCGCTACATCGAACCCGTCGTCTTCTGGCTGCCCATCAACTTGGTGACCATGTGGACTCCGATCATCTCGACTTCCCTCCGTATGTTCGGCAACGCCTTGTCCGGATCGGTCATCATCGGCCTGCTCAACTGGGTTTTGAAAGGTCTCTCCGTGAAGCTTTTCTCCTTCATGGGGAACGCCGGGCAAATCGTCTTGGGGCCCATCGTCATTGGGATCCTCAATCTTTATTTCGGCTTATTCTCGGGGTACGTTCAGACCCTCGTCTTCGCTTCTCTGAACGGGGTTTGGATCGGGGCGGAGATCCCCGAAGGGACCCCGATGGGGAACGAAGGCCAAGTCATCCGCTCCCCGAAGGATAAGGCAATCTAATCGAATCCTATGGAGGTTATGAATATGGGATTGTTGCAGCTGCTACCGGCCCTCATCCAAGAAGGCCAAGCCGGGCTCATCGCGATTGGCGCAGGAATCTGCGTCTGCACCGGCACGTTCTCTTCCATCGGGGAAGGCTTGATCTGCTCCCACGCGATCGACGCCATTTCCCGCAACCCCTCGGAAGCGGGCCGCTTCCAGAAACTGATGATCTTGGCCGTCGCCTTGGATGAATCCACCGCGATTTACGCCCTCGTCGTCGCCATGCTCATCATCTTCGTCGTGGGCGCCTGATATGGCTAAAAAGGAGAAGAGCGAAAAGAAGCAGGGGAGCAAACGCCCCTATATCATCGCCTTGGTTGTGGCGGGGGTTTTCGTGATCTCTTTGCTCGGCGGGGTTTTCCTCGGCATCGCCCTGAAAGA
This sequence comes from Caryophanales bacterium UBA1624, assembly GCA_002321395.1. GTDB lineage: Bacteria > Bacillota_I > Bacilli_A > RFN20 > CAG-826 > Alloenteromonas. Next base: position 6,275 of record DCMK01000026.1, on the reverse strand, counting down.
CAACGGCACCATCCCGGATTCCCCTTTCGAATCCAGCGAATTCGTCGCCAAGATCTTTCCCAGCGGCCTGTGGGATTTCGTGATTCAGCTGCTTGGTTTCGTCGTGCTCGTCCTCTTTGTCTTCTTCGTCGGGTATAAGCCCGTGAAGAAGGCCATGAAGACCAGGGCCGACGCCATCCAAAACGATTTGGACACCGCGAAGCAGCAACGTCAGATCGCCGAAGCGGCAGCTTCGGAGAAGGAAGCGACCATCGCCTCGGGCAAGAAAGAAGCGACCCGCATCATCGAAGAAGCCAAAGCCGATGCTTCCGCCCAAGGGAAGGCCATCTTGGACCAAGCCAAGCTCGACGCCGCCGCGGAGCGGAAGAAAGCCGACCTTGAAATCGAGCAGGCCAAAGAGAAATCCAAGCAGGAGACCCGCAAGGAAATCGTCGACGTCGCCCTGGCGGCCTCTAGCCGCGTCTTGGGGAGGGAAGTCAACGAAGAGGACAACAAGCGCTTGGTCTCCTCCTTCATCGACGAGATTTCGGGAGGGCGGCAGTGATGGAAGAAGTCTACCTTTCCTACGCCACCGCCCTCTACTCTCTTCTTAGCGAAGGGCAGAAGAAGGATTACCAAAAAGCCCTTCAGGAAGTGAAGAGGGATTTTTCCGCCCAGCCCGAGTTCCTCGCCCTGCTCAGCTCATACCGGCTGGGGCAAAAAGAGAAAGAGGAACTCCTCGGCAAGGTCTATTCCCCGCTGGGCCTGACTTATTTGGTCCCATTCCTCTCCCTTCTTTGCAAAAAGCACCGCATCCATCATTTTTCGGAAGTGGAGCAGCGCTTTTCCTCGCTCGTCGACGAGGGGAACAACGTCCTTCGCGGCGTCGCCTACAGCAGCGAAAGGCTTTCCGAAGAGCAATTGACTTCGATAGAGGCCTCCCTTAAGAAAAAGACCTCTTCCGAAGTCCGGCTCACCAACATCGTCGACCCCAGCCTCTTGGGCGGGGTCAAAGTCGCCGTGGGGGGCAAAGTCTATGACGGCAGCCTCCGCGGGAGGCTTCAAAACCTAGCCAAACTTCTCCAAGGAGGGACAGAATGAAAATCGATTCCAGCGAAATCTCCTCACTCATCAAAGAGCAGATCAAAAACTACAACGAGAAACTGGAGACCGACGACGTCGGCACCGTCATCTCCGTCGGCGACGGCATCGCCCTTTGCTACGGTTTGGACAAAGCCATGCTCGGCGAGCTTTTGGTGTTCCCCCATGGGGTCTATGGCATGGTCATGAACCTCGATGAGGAGGACGTGGGCGCCGTGCTATTGGGAAGCGACCTCGAAATCGAGGAAGGGGACAGCGTCAAAAGGACCCACAAAGTGGTGGAGGTCCCCGTCGGGGACGCCCTCTGCGGTAGGGTCGTCAATGCCTTGGGCCTCCCACTCGACGAAAAAGGCGAGATCAAAACCGAGAAGACCCGCCCCATCGAGCGCATTGCCCCGGGCGTCATGACCCGCAAATCGGTCGACACCCCGCTTGAGACCGGCATCAAAGCCATCGATGCGATGATCCCGATCGGACGCGGCCAGCGCGAACTCATCATCGGCGACCGCCAAACCGGGAAAACCGCCATCGCTTTGGATACCATCATCAACCAAAAGGGCAAAGGCGTGAAATGCGTTTACGTCGCCATCGGCCAAAAGAACTCCTCCGTCGCTTCTTTGGTCGAGAAGCTCTCAGAACTCGGTTGCATGGATTACGTCACCGTCGTCAACGCCTCCGCTTCCGAATCGGCGCCTTTGCAGTACATCGCCCCCTTCGCCGGCATGGCGATGGCGGAGGAATGGATGGAAAAAGGCGAGGACGTCCTCATCGTTTTCGACGATCTGTCCAAACACGCCGTCGCTTACCGAACCCTTTCTTTGCTTTTGAAACGATCCCCGGGCCGCGAAGCCTACCCTGGTGACATCTTTTATCTGCACTCCCGCCTCTTGGAGCGCGCCTGCCGCTTAAACGCCGATTATGGGGGAGGGTCGATCACCGCCCTGCCGATCGTCGAGACCCAAGCCGGCGACATTTCCGCCTACATTCCGACCAACATCATCTCCATCACCGACGGCCAGATCTT
>DCMK01000026.1:0-4074 GCA_002321395.1 Caryophanales bacterium UBA1624 | reverse complement strand
TCGCGCGTCGGCTCCTCCGCCCAATTCAAGGCCATGAAGCAAGTGGCCAAATCGCTGAAGATCGAGCTCGCGTCCTACCGGGAAATGCAGAGCTTCGCCCAATTCGGGAGCGACTTGGATTCCTCGACGAAGAAAATCCTCGCGCACGGTGCCGCCTTGATGGAGGTCTTGAAGCAAAAACAATACAACCCGTATCCGCTTTGGAAGCAGGTTTGCGAGCTTTTCGTGGCCAAAAACGGATATTTGGATGCTCTCCCGGTGGAGCAAATCGCCCCCTTCCTGCTCGGACTCGACGACTTCATCGCCAGCCGCAAGGCCCCTCTTGTGAACGAGATCGACCAGCAGAAGAAGCTCTCCCCCGAGACGGAAGAGAACCTTAAGAAGACCATTGAGGAGTACATCTCCCTGAGGAAATAAGGATGGCGCTTGGTCTAAACAAGACAAAAAGGAGGATCGCCTCGATCCGCTCCACGCAGAAAATTACCAAGGCCATGGGAATGGTCGCCACGGTGAAGCTGAAGCGCTTCAAGGATGCCCATTTCGCGGAGGAGGAATATTTCTCCTCTTTGGAAAAGGCCGTCGGCGCCCTTTTCGCCTTCGCCCCTGGGGAAAAGTCCCATTACGGGCTTCCCAATCCGCAGGCGGAAGGGGACTTGGTGCTGTTCATCACCAGCGACCTCGGCCTCTGCGCCGCCTACAATTCGAATCTGTTCCGCTTCCTGGACCAATGCATCGACAAAGGGAAGGACACCGTCCTCCCCATCGGGGAGAAGGGGAGGGCCCATCTGCTCCACGAAGGCGGATTCCGCCTTTACCAGGGGGGTGACATCGTTTTGACGCTGTCATCGAGCGAAAGGGACATCGAAGAAGCCTGCAAATCCCTTCGGAACAGGTTCAACGAAGGGAAGTACCGCAGAATCCGCGTCATCTACACTTCCTACGTGAATTCCCTTTCCTTTCAGCCGAAGGAATACACGCTGCTCCCCGTTTCCGTGCCTTACGCCATAAGCAAAGAGGAAGAATACTGCCCGCCGCTTTTGGAGCCTGCGGGCAAGGAGCAGATCCATTCCCTTTTGGGGATTTACTTAGCCGGCGTGGTCCGCAGCCTGCTGAATGAGAGCCAGCTCTCCGAACAGGCGAGCCGCAGGAACGCGATGGATTCCGCCAACGACAACGCCGAGGACCTGCTCAAGCAGCTCTCGGTCGAATACAACAAAGCCCGCCAAGCCGCGATCACCCAAGAAATCACCGAAGTCGTGTCCGGGGCGGGGAACGCCAAATAAGGAGGAAGCAGCAAGATGGAAAACGCAAAGGAAAAAAAGCTGATCGGGAAGGTCGTCCAAGCCCAAGGGCCGGTCATCGACGTCGCCTTCCCCGACCAATGCCTGCCCAAGATCCTGACCGCATTGAAGGTGAACCTCGGCGGAGGGAAAACCCTGACGGTCGAGGTTATGCAGCACATCGGCGACGACGTGGTCCGCACCGTGGCAATGGGCGCGACCGATGGGGTCAGCCGCGGCATGGAGGTCCTCAACACCGAAGCCCCCATTTCCGTCCCTGTGGGCGAGAAGACTTTGGGGCGTATGTTCAACGTCCTCGGGGAGCCCATCGACGGGCTCGGGGACGACTTCTCTTCCTGCCGGAGGATGCCCATCCATCGTTCCGCGCCGACATTCTCCGAGCAAAGCGTCTCCCGCGAAGTCCTCGAGACCGGAATCAAGGTCATCGATCTGCTTTGCCCTTACGTCAAAGGCGGCAAAATCGGCCTTTTCGGAGGGGCGGGCGTCGGCAAAACGGTTTTGATTCAGGAATTGATCTTCAACATCGCCAAAGAGCACAATGGGACCTCGGTCTTCGCCGGGGTTGGGGAGAGGTCGCGCGAAGGGAATGACCTCTATTACGAAATGAAGGACTCCGGCGTTTTGAAGAACACCGCCCTTTGCTTCGGCCAAATGAACGAACCCCCCGGAGCCCGTATGCGCGTCGCTTTGTCCGCCTTGACGATGGCGGAGTATTTCCGCGACGTCGAGCATCAGGACGTCTTGCTTTTCATCGACAACATCTTCCGCTTCACCCAAGCCGGGAGCGAAGTCTCCGCTTTGCTGGGCCGCATGCCCAGCGCCGTCGGCTATCAGCCGACCTTAGCCACCGAAATGGGCCAGCTGCAGGAGAGGATCACCTCCACCAAAGCGGGGTCCATCACCTCCGTTCAGGCTGTCTATGTCCCCGCCGACGACTTCACCGATCCCGCCCCGGCGACGACTTTCTCCCACCTCGACGCCAGGACGCTTCTAGACCGCAACACGGCCGCCTTGGGCATCTTCCCAGCCGTCGATCCCTTGGAGTCCACTTCCAATATCCTCGACCCCAACGTCATCGGCGAGGAGCATTACGAAGTCGCCCGCGGCGTGCAGAAACTGCTCCAACGCTACAAAGAGCTTCAAGACATCATCGCGATCCTCGGCATCGATGAGCTCTCCGATGAGGACAAGGAAATCGTCGCCCGCGCCAGGAGGGTGCGCAACTTCCTGTCCCAGCCCCTCCACGTCGCCGCCGCCTTCAACGGCGTGCCCGGCATCTACGTCCCCCTCCAGCAGACCGTCTCCAGCTTCAAGGAGATCCTATCCGGCAAATACGATTCCTACCCCGAATCCGCCTTCCTTTATTGCGGATCGATCGAGGACGTGAAGAAGAAAGCCGAGGAAATGAAATGAAGCTCCGTCTTCTTTCTCCGGAAGGAAGCCCCTTCCAAGGGGAGGTCCTTTCCTGCCTTCTCCCCGCCGAGAAAGGCCCGACTGAGTTCTCTAGCGGCACCACCCGCATGATCGTCTCCCTTTCCCCCGCCGGGATCATCCGCGTCCGGACGGGGAAAGGAAACCGCTACTTCACTTGCTTCGGTGGGGTGGCTAACATGGTGGGGGACGAATTGGTCGTCTCCTCCCCCGCGATCGAAGAAGGGTCTTCCATCGACGCCTCCCGGGCTTTGGAAAGCAAGAAAAGAGCCCAGAAGCGCCTTGAGGAAAAGGGTGAGAACATCGACCAAGCCCGGGCGAAGGCTTCTTTGCTTCGCGCATTGACCCGCCTTTCCGCGAAGTCCCTCTCTGGAGGCGGCAAAGCATGAATTTCATCTTCATTTCACCGAATTTCCCAATCCGCTACTACCTTTTCACCGAGGCTCTGCGCCGAAAAGGGGTCAATGTCCTCGGCATCGGGGACTCCATCGCCCCGGATCTGCAGCCCCGTTTGGTCTCCTCTTTGACCGAATACTATTTCGTCAAGGATTTAAGCGACAAAGCGGAGATGGAGAAAGCCGTCGCCTATTTCCAAAAGAAATACGGGAAAATTGATTACATCGAATCCAACAACGAATGGTGGCTCGAAATGGATGCCTACCTTCGGCAGAAATTCGATGTGCGCACCGGTTTCTTCCCCGCTCAGATGGTGCACATCAAAGCCAAATCCGCCATGAAGGAGTGCTTCCAGAAAGGCGGGGCCAAGACGATGCGCTACCTTTTGGTGGATGGGAAGCAAGACAAAGAGAAAGCCGAGGAGTTCCTCAAGCAAGTCGGCTTCCCCGTCTTCGTCAAGCCTAACGTAGGGGTGGGGGCCTCCGATTCCTATTCGCTGAAGAACCAAGAAGAATTCGATGCCTTCTTTGAGAAAACCCTTCCGGAAACCTACATCATGGAGGAATTCGTCTCCGGCAGCATCGTCAGCTTCGATGGCATCTGCGACTCCAAAGGCGACGTCGTCTTCGCCACGACCGACCATTTCCCCGTTCCCGTCGCCGACGTGGTCAACGATCTGATCGACGACTATTATTGGACCAACCCCTTCCGCTTGCCCATGGACGACATCGACGCCGCTTCTTTCTTGGAGACCGGGAAGAAGGTCGTCAAGGCCTTCGGCATCTCCAAACGGGTGTTCCACATCGAGTTCTTCGTCTTGGACAAAGACAAACCCGGGTTGGCCAAAAAAGGGGAATTCGTCGCCCTCGAATGCAACATGCGCCCCGCGGGCGGGTATACCCCAGACCTTATTGATTTCGCCGAATCCGCTTCCATTTACGACATC